>JAJCZC010000001.1 GCA_029262575.1 Candidatus Babelota bacterium
CAACGGGATAAGTTAATTTACGTTCAGTTTTTCTGATCATTTGAGCTCCTCTTTATGTTTTTAGACTACAAAAGAAGAGCTCATTTTTTTTGAAATGTCAATCCTGAACAGATCTTTCAGTTATTTGCGGAGGTCCTGTACATTTCATTTTTACACTCATCGAATTTGGCACGCGCTACAGTTATTCTTATATTTTGGCGGGTCCACTTAATTCTTTTATATTTTATATCAATTTTGTCCCAGAGGTATTCTTGCCAATACCTCTGGACTCCAGGCACCAAGGCTGCGCCTTTGGAATCCCTTCATCGCGTCTAAACACAGCATACATTTGCTATGTAGGCCTGTAAATTACGCGGCAACGAATCAAGTCTAAAAGTTCGCAATATCCCTCAGCCACGGTAAGCAAGGGCAAATGTAGCCTGCAGGCCACCGCTCTCACCATCCGGCTTCGCCAGATAAAGGTTCGATCTTGTGCCTGCGTATACGCTCAATGTATCAACTTCATTAAATATATAGCGCTCGTCGCTAAGCCCCACACAACTAAAACAGTAATTAATGAAGCCGACAAAGTTTATTTAAATATCGCTTTATAAGAAATTGTTGATAATTTCTTAACCTTTGTCATCCCCTATACATCGGGGATCCAGCCGTGCCCGGCATAGCTTTAGCGACGACGGGGCCATAAATGCATGCATTTATAAGAATAAAATTGTTAGAAAAATAGTTACTAACAAAGCGCAAAAACAAAAAAAATGAAAATGTATAATTTGCCCATCCGGCTAAGACTAATAGATCAAAAACCTAACATTGCATCCATCAACTCTTCTTCAATGCAAAGCAATTTATTATATTTGCCTATTCTTTCTTTAATTCCTAGTATTGTTTTTATTCAAGAAAGCCAGACGCCCATCTAAATCTTCTTGAGAGATCTTTTGCGAATGCTCTCCTTGCAATAACTCTATTAAACCCGCAATGTGTGAGGAATCGTTATCATGATAAAACTGAAGAACTAAATCTAGTTCACTCTTATCTTTCTTTGAAGAGATTACCAAGTCCCATGTAGGTTGATTTTCATGATGAGGGTATAAAATAAAAGTCGCCCAACATGCGCACAATTCGGAATCTTTACGAAGAAGCTCGAGAAACTCTTTCGATCTATACATACTAATATGCGAAACCACCTTCTTGTATCCCCCTTTAAAATCGGGAGCTTTGTGTTTTTTTAACAATGCATGCAAATCATAAAAAACCGTATATCGAGGACTATATCTAGCGGTATTAAGCATCCCCACTAAAAGTAGCGGAGCCCCCTTTGAGAAATATTGGCTAGAAAGTTGTTCAAGGTTTTTTTTAGCAGGTAAAATACAAACATTAGAAGAAAAAGCTTTTTCGAAAGCTTGTTTTTCCCACTCAATATCACTAGCTGTCTCAATGTAACTATTTCCTAGAACCATCAGCACTGTTGTACATATAATTTTGTACTTCATCATATCTCCAAAGTTAGACATTAAACTTTTTATTCAAAACCCTAACATCGCATCCATCAACTCTTCTTCGATGCAAAGCAACTTATTATATTTGCCTATTCTTTCACCTCGCATAAGGCCACCGGCCTTTATTTGCCCAGCACTTGTGCCAACAGCAAGATCAACAATGAAGCTATCATTTGTTTCACCTGAGCGATGCGAAACGACCACGTTCATATCATAATCTCGGCAAAGTTTAATAGATTGCAATGCCTCGGTTACCGTGCCAACTTGATTTGGTTTGATCACTGCAGCATTTGCGGCATTATTTTCAATGCCATAAATGATACGCGCTGGATTAGTTGCAAATAGATCATCACCAACAATTTGCAGCTTTTCGCCAAGTTGTTTGGTCATTTGTTGCCACCCTTTCCAATCGGATTCAACTAAACCATCCTCAATTGAATAAAGCGGATACTGTTCACTCAACTTGCCGTAATAGTCGATCAATTCTTGTGTGTCAAATGTTTGATTACCAAAACTATAGGTTTCTGTTTTTGGATCATATAATTGTGTTGCTGCAATATCAAGTGCTAGCACAACTTGCTGTTCAACACCAAGCTCTTTGAGTGCTTGCATAACTAAATCGAGTGCTTCAATTTCCGTATTAAATGGTGCAGAATAGCCGCCTTCATCGCCAATGCCAAAAAACATATCACGTTTTTTGAGCAGTTCTTCTGTTTTATAAAACACCTCTGCTGCAAGTTCTATGGAAGAGCGAAAACTTTCAACCCCTACTGGCATAATCATACATTCTTGAATAGCGATGCTTTTGTGCGCGTGCACGCCACCATTTATTAAGTTAAACATAGCAAAAGGCAATGAAACGCGCTCAAAATCACATAGATGCGCAATTAATTCATATACTTCTAGTTCTTGCACTAATGCTTGTGCTTTAAGCACAGCAACACTCACAGCCAATGTTGCATTTGCGCCCAATTTAGATTTGTTTTCACTATCATCCAGTTCAACCATCTTCATATCCATTTCAACCAGGGATGGTATTTGGCCAATCAGAGCAGGGGCAATAATATTGGTGATATTAGCAATTGCCTTACTCACGCCCATACCGCAAAATCGCGCATCTCCATCACGCAATTCAACTGCAGCAAACGAACTTTTGGATCTTCCCGATGGAACTTCAGAAGTAACATATGCACCATTATCTAAAATTAACGTGCATCCTATAGTTGGCTCACCTCGGGCATCAAAGATTTGGGTGGCTACAATTTGCTCTATCTTCATAATACTCAACCTTTAGATTCAAAAAAAAATTATTTTAATTCATCCTATAACAGTTTTTTAAGAATTAAAACCTATAGGCATTTTTATACAAACATGATTTCAATGTGAATAAAGCCCTGCGCAGCACAAGAATAACTTGACAATATGTAAATAACTGCTAGAATTATAACATAATAACAGGGTGGGAACACCTATAAATGGAGGAAAGTGCCTATGAAACGTCATATTTTTGGCGCAATTACGCTTTGTGCTGTTATAGCTGGAGCAATTGCCATAAGACAAGGAATCGTTGATGAAATTACAGCTAACACAGCTTCAGTTGAAATAGTTCGTGAAGTTCAAGATCGCACAGAAATATATATCATTAATGGTGATCACGAGGATACTGGCTGGTTTGCTGGTCCATCAAAAAGTGAATTCTTAAAAGCACTCTATGATTATCCACAACATTTGTTCATTACACCATCGCTCTGGAAATCATTCTGTTATCACCGCAACGAACAGATGAAAGAACTTAAAAAAGAAAAAATTAATAAGCCATTTGAACAACTTAAAATCGAAAATACAGCAGTATATCATATAGATAAGCCAAAAAAAGAATATTCCCAAAATGATCCTGAGTTTTTCAACATTGCCACTATTTTGGCATTTGATGAAAACGAGTGGGAGTTTTATGATACGCATATCGGATTATATTACTTGCGGCCAAAAGATGATGTACAAGAAATTGGCTTGCCAATCCAGCACTTTACCAAAATAGATCATCCATGCAACATGCAAGTTCCTATAGAGCAGAAACCTTGGACTAACAGCTTTATTAATCTATTTGATGTTAAAGAATGGCACAACACGCATAAAGATGAGAAAACGAAAATTTTCTGTATTTCTGGACATGGAACCCCATCAAGACACCCTGTTAAACGTGCGTGCGGTATCCCAGCTGAAGATTTTGCGCAATTGGTTACCTTTTTCAATGATATACTCAAAGTTGATATTATTGGTGTTCAAACTTGCTTTTGGCCGGCAAAGCGTATTTTAGAGCTTATGGCTGAAAATGGGAAAACATCCCTTAATTGCAAACTTATCACTCCTATTGATAAAGAAGAAGAAGTGCATTATCGCTCAGAGATGCCACTGGTGTGGTCGTATGAACCGGAATCAAGAGATACCTTGATAAAAGAGGCCTTTGATGGTGAGCTACTATTCACCAGTTTGCATGACATTGCGACCTCATTCAAAGGTACCGTAACCGAAGATTTAGAAAAAACGCTTGATAGCATACAAGTCGTTCAAGTTAACCATGAATACAATCTAAAAACGAGCCTCGTGGATGCACAATCCACCGAACCAGTTTTCGTCTAACTTTCTTATACACTAATGTTTCAAAAAAGACCCTAGGTTTCGCCTAGGGTCTTTTTTTTGCGTCAAACACGATCTAATACCTGTTGACAACGGTTTAACATAAGGCGATTATGGTAATAAGCTAAAAATTTGATATAAATAAACTCGACGAGGTTCAATTGAAACGAATTACCTATATTGCTCTGTTAACCTTTCTCCCTCTGCAGATTTTTGCCCATACAACCGGTATTTGCATTTTTGACGATAAAGGAGACCCAAAATCATGGGAAAAAGCTGCTATCAAAAATGAATTTGCAAAAACACTGGATAACAAACCGGATCATTTATTCATAACACCTACTTTATGGTGTGCATACAAAAAAAAATTTAACAAAACTAAACATGCAAAAACCTTTTGCGATCGGTATCACCTCTATAATACTCACATCGGACTTTTATATATTAAACACAATGATGCACCCAAAAATATCGGCATAAACATTAGAACCTTTACGAGCATACCATTCCCATTTCAAGCTACTGCGGCCAAACAGATAAAAACAGGAAAATGGGCTAAAAAAATTAATAAGCTATTTGATATGCAAGCCTGGCAATCCTATCATAATCAACATAACCGCCGCAGCTTTATATATATGAATGGCCATGGCACCAGGCAAATGTGCCATTTCGGCTGCTCAATGGCTGCAGGTATTTCCGGGGCCAACTTTGCGCACTTATTACGTTTTTTTAATGAAGACTTAAAAATCGACGTATTTGGCATGCAAAGTTGCTTTTGGACCTCAAAGCGTATTCTAAAAATTATGAAACAACACTTTGGATATCAAGACCTGCATTTCAGTATTCTCACACCACTTAAATCAGAAAAAGAACTCTGGCTTACCAACTTTGAACCATGTAGTTGTGGCGAATGCACAAACAACATGCACTACACCTTCTTTTATGGCCTTCAAAAAGTTACAAACTCCTTCAAAGGAATTATCACACAACAACTAAAAACCGTAATAAAAAAAATTGATACGCTCAACATTCCAAAAAAAAGACACCAATCTGCAACGCTTATTGCAGCTGGTACACAAAGCGTGATGAACATTTAAGTCAATTGCTTAAAATAGGCAACGATTTCCAATGGTTTATCTACAATCAGTTCAGGTTTTTGCAAGCTTAATTTTGCACGTGTATTATATCCCCAACTAACTGCGATTGATTTCACGCCAATTTGGTGTGCCGCATCAACATCACGCAACTCATCGCCCACATAATAAACATCACTAGAATCAAGAGCTTCTTTTTTGATCAGCTTCTTTATAATTGCCCCTTTGCCAAACATATGAGACCCGCAACTATAAACGCCATCAAAAAAATCTATATCATGCTCCTTCAAAAAGAGGTCTATCGTGTCCGGTGCATTGGTTGAAACTATATATAACTTATGCCCTGAAACCATTAAACGACAGAGCATAGCAGGTATATCATCAAATATGGTAACTTTACTTAACAGTTTTTTGTAATAACTCAGCGTTGAAAATAAAACAAAAGGCAATTTCAGATAGGGGATTTTCAAAAAATAGAGTACATCACGCGCATGCATATTACGCATCTGTTTTACCTCAAGAGGTCCAATTTTCTTGCATCCATAGGTGATCGCAGATTGATTGTATGATTCAACCATAATATCAATTGAATCAGCAATTGTACCATCAAAATCAAAAATTATTATCTTAGGCATTCTGCGCTCCGCATATATCCGATAAGCCTAACCTTAATTTTACTATTTTTCTAGCTCGATAATATTTAGATAAACCTAAAACATTAACCGTGTTTTTTCAATTAGAAATTCAATACAAGCTATTCACGGTCCAGGTCATGCAACCCTCTTGACATCCTCCATCGCCAACCTATACTTAAAGTTAACATAACTAATTGGGGTTTATTCGAACATATGAGTCTTTTTAAATGGGGACTCACAAACAAATCGAGGTTACACATGTCTTTCAATAACATGTCTTTCAATAAAACAATGCGTTTTTTTGGTCTATGCGTATTTTTTTCACTTCAGCTATCCGCACAAAACACACCTAATACGTCATTCGCTCATGGCTACTTTTCTAAGCCTAGCAATAATGGCTGCGCTGCATTTAGCGGCGAAAAAACTGCAATATGCTTTATAAACGATTATTTTGAAGGTCCTGAATGGGGACAAACCTGTAAGCATGAATTTATAAAATTAATCATCGATAAAGCTCCGCACATCATCGTTACCAACGATGCTCTCAAAAGTCTCATTAGCTTCAGAAGAGATCTTATAGAATCTTTATACGCATATGACATCACGCACCTTCACAATGAGTGCTACGTTGAGAATGGATATCTTTTTTATAAATATGGTCAAAGAGATGGTAAAAAAGTTCCATTAAAAAATCAATATCTCCTACAATACCTCACCGAACTGTTTGCATTTGATGAAAATGAATGGGCGGTTTATGACACAGGAATCGATCTATTTTACATGCGTCATCAATCAGCTCCAGAGCAAATTGGTATTGCCACTCAAAGATTTACCTATATACCTGATGTCACCTCCATTAATCCTAGCCCAACCCGCAATGATTGGGCTGATAAGATAAGTTTATTGTTTAATCCAAACGAGTGGAATGAGCGCGCAAAGCTACATGATAAAAAAACATTTATCTTCTTTTGCGGACACGGCTCGGAAGAAGCTCGTTACCCAGGCGAAACAGAATATGCATGTGGCATGACAAGCAAAAACTTTGCAAAAATCATGAAATACTTCAACACCAATCTTAAATTCGATATGTTTGGTATCATTACCTGCTACTGGCCAACTGAACGTTTATTTAAACTTGCACGCAAAGAAATGCACTGCTCAAGCCTTAATTATAGCCTATTCACACCAATTTCGATTCAAACGCCTGTTTGGATTTACCTTCGTCCTAATCTTGAAGATTATAATAACATTGCAGGTATCACTCAATATCAGCAAGCATATCCAACCTTCTTTCAAGCACTCAAAGAAATTGCCACAAAGCATAAAAGTGACATCACGACAAGAATGAAAGAGTACTTACAATCGGTTGATCCAGTTATTGCAACCAAACAATGTGAAGGCGATTATCAGCGTCCAAGCATTATCTATGCTGGCCAATCACACATTGAGTATTTAGACTAGACGGCACTGCATTGAAATGCGCAGCATAAAAATGCGCAACATTAAAATGCGCAGCGCACCAAAAAGTCTTTGAGTCGGCAACTATAGCCCCACTCATTATCATACCATCCGGTAATGCGCGCGGTGTTGCCCATAACTTCAGTTAATAAACCATCGATAATTATCGATGCACAAATGCCCGAATAATCAGATGAAACAAGGGGCTTGGTTGTGAATGCAACCACCCCTTTCATCTTTTTTTGAGCAGCTTCTTTAACCACATTGTGAATTGCTTCAATTGTTATCGGCTCTTTTGCAACAAACATCATATCCAAAATAGAAACTTTACCAATCGGCACACGCAACGCATAGCCTGACATGATATCACCAACCTCTGGAATAACTTTACCTATAACTTTAGCTGCGCCGGTTGTGGTTGGCACAATGTTAAACGGAGCACCCCGACTTCTACGAGGGTCACCTCGATTTGAATCAAGCAATGCCTGGCTTCCAGTAAATGCATGCACCGTAGAAAAGAATGCATGCTCAATGCCAAAGTTATCATGCATTAACTTGACCATCGGTGCCAAAGCATTGCTCGTACAACTTCCTGGAGAAACTATATGATGCTTTTTTGGATCAAATTCATCATCATTCACACCAAGTATCAATGTTATATCTTCATCTTGCGCCGGGGCGGTAATGAGCACATTACGTGCGCCTGCATCAATGTGCTTTTGCGCATCTACACGTTTGGTGAATTGTCCTGTTGATTCAACAACCCAATCAATATTGAATTTTGTCCAATCAATGTTACATGGATCACGTTCAGCAATGCAGGCAATGCGATAATCATCTACAACTAAAACATTATCTTCAACTGCAACATCCCCCGGATAAGTGCCCATTAATGAATCATAGCAAAAAAGGTGTGCGGCTAGCTCAAAATTATTTGAGCCGGTGTTGATTACTGCAATGTTCAATTTTTCACGCGCTTGCTTGTCTTGCAAAACAATGCGCAAAAATGCTTTACCTATTCTGCCAAAACCGTTTATGGCAATGTTTAGTTTTTGTGCTTGCGTGCAAAAAGTGATCAATAGGGCAATAGCAAGAAAAGATCGTTTCATATAACTCTCCCGAATGTATACGATTATTTTCTTTTTACCCTATCTGCTTTTATAATTTTGGCAAATAAGGTTAATCTTTCTTGCCATAAGAATTCCTTATCTCGGTAAATCAACTATTATAAATAGAGCCTGTCATAGTTGATTTTGGGGGTCAATAACAATAGCGATTCCCCGACTTCTAACTAAACTTCTAGAGTTTAATTCGCTACTGATTCTATTTTCTTCTAAATATTCAGCATATTGCAGCTTCACAGCTCGCACTATTGGAACAAGCTTACTTAAATTAACAGAGAATAATGCCCCCGACTTATTGTTCTTTTTTAATTCTTGTATCACAGGCTTAACTTTTTCTTGCACAGAACCGCCAGACATCTTATTCAAAATTTTTTTCGCGTTATTCGTTCCTTTCCAAAAAACCTTTTCGTTCAAATCATCCCAGCAATTAAAGGGCGAGTACCGAACAAACTGCTGCCAAGATCCATCCTCCTGCAGATAAAGATCACCACATAGAATTCGAGCATGCCCGTCTTTTACTATTGGATTTGTTTGCTTGAGCGTTGATGTCTTTTGCATACGCGCGACTTTATCATTATCGTTTTTGTGCGCTTCAACAAAACTTGCTTTTAATCTGCCCACATTTAGCCCACGACAATCTTCATTCACTTTATCATGAACATATTTCAGCGCATCCTTATTCCCTGATAAAACTGAAAAATAGACATAATTGTGCTTAAAAATAAGCCCTTCTTTATATACTTGCATCAATAGCTTATGTTTTATATCCGATTTGTCCGAAGAGCTATGTTGAGTCACACATGCTGATAAGTCCTTTTTTAATTTATCCGATATAACAACCATATTATTGTTACTTGCCCCATGAGCACAAGATGCATATAGCACTAAAGACAGCAAACTCAAAAACATAACCAACTCCTTTTTTGATGATAAGAAAATAACGCCACCATACTAACACTAAGGTATAGCAGAGATTTAACTGTACATCAAAAAATCATGCATGATTATTTTTTGCTTGGCATAATTTTGAGGCCATATTCACGTAATTGATCATTATCAACTTCAGTTGGGCCTTCCATCAATGGATCAAAACCGCGTGCGGTCTTAGGAAACGCAATCACATCCCGAATTGATTTACTGTTGGTTAGCAACATGATAAAACGATCAATGCCAAATGCAATGCCACCATGTGGTGGAAATCCTAATTGTTGCGCTTCAAGCAAGAAGCCGAATTTTTTCTGAGCAGTTTCTTTATCTAAACCAAGAAGATCGAATACCTTATCTTGCATTTCTGCTTGGTGAATACGAATTGAACCCCCGCCAAGCTCAACGCCATTGAGTACCAAGTCATAAGCGCGTGCTTTCATATCTTTTGGCTCAAGTTGCTCCCAACCTTCTTGTGGGCTTGTAAATGGATGATGAACAGCATTCCAACGTTTTGATTCTTTGTCATATTCAAACAATGGAAAATCGGTAATCCATAAGAACTTGAACGTATCTTTTGGAATTAATTTTAGATCATCTGCAAGCAATAAGCGTAATCTGCCTAAAATTGTCCATGCCTCATCATATTGACCGGCAACAACAAATAGGGTGGTTTTCTCATTTGCCTCAGGAATAATTTTTTGTACTTGCTCTAGGAAATTATCAGGCAAAAACTTAGAAACAGGCGAATCAGCTTTGCCATCTTTAAAGCGAATCCAAAGTAATCCTTTGGCGCCCAAAGTTTGTGCACGGCCAACCATGCCATCAAGTTCAGATCGCGCAAATTCATGATCATGCACTGCAACGGCACCAATTTTGCCACCCTTATCCAAAACGGCGCGCAGAAATTTTAATTCAGAATCTTTGAACAATGCATCAATATTGTGGATTGGCAAATTAAAACGTACGTCAGGTTTATCAGAACCATATCTGCAAAATGCTGTATCATAGGTCATGCGTTCAAATGGAAGGCTCAGTTCTTTGCCAAAAACTTTCTTCCAAACAAATGCATATAGCTGTTCGGTTAAACTTTGAACATCATGCTCATTGATAAATGACATTTCGATATCAAGTTGTGTGAATTCTGGTTGACGATCTGCACGCAAATCTTCATCACGGAAACAACGTGCAATTTGGAAGTAATTTTCAAAACCACTTGCCATCAACAATTGCTTATAAAGCTGAGGGGATTGCGGCAATGCATAAAATGAACCTTTACTCACACGAGATGGCACGATAAATTCACGTGCACCTTCAGGGGTGTTTTTGGTCAAAATGGGTGTCTCAAGATCATAAAAACCATGATCATTTAAGAACTCGCGAATGGCAAAAATAACTTTGTGGCGCAGCGAAAAGTTATGCTGCATTTCTGGGCGACGTAAATCAAGATAACGATATTTGAGGCGCAACTCTTCATCAACATTCCCAGCTTCTTCGAGCATAAATGGCAATGTCTTTGCTTTGTTTAATATTTCAAGGTTTTCAACTTGCAACTCAAGTTCACCGGTTGGCAAATCTTTGTTGATAGTTTCATCAGATCGCTTAACCACTTTTCCGATAACTTTGATCACATCCTCTGAACGTAAATCATGCGCAAGTTCATGAGTTTTTTTATCAAAATCGGGATTAAACACCAACTGCATAAGGCCACTTCGATCACGTAAATCTATAAAAATGAGTCCGCCATGATCACGACGACGATTTACCCAACCGGTCAAAGTTATTTCTTTGCCCAATAAGTTTTGATCTACTTTTGCACACTCAACGGTACGCCCAGAACGTTGCATTTAATATTCCCTTGAAAATGATGAATAATTGCATTATTACACCTATTTTAGCATATCTGGGATATTTTGCTATTGGCTCATACCAACAACAATAGAGGCTATTCGAAACTGTTACCAATACCTTATGAGTCTTTATCAAACATCTTTTTTATTTTTTTGAGCCTACGCTTGTTCACGCCAAAATCATATTTGCCCTTACGGGAGGCTGAACGCATTTGAATAACCTTCGCATTATTCGGCAAATAGAACTCAACATCGTCAATAAAATGCCAAAAGCCACTTTCGAATGTTGCATGCATATAATCATCAGCTTCACTGACAATTTTTACACGTGCAAAGCTCAAAATTATCTTTTTTAATAATGCGCGTGCATCTTTTTTTGAGCTTGTATAATAGATTGGTTGTGTGCTTGGTTTTTGCCCATCCACTGTTTGCGTTATAGCACAATTCCATTTACCGTTACATGGCATCAATTTGCCATTATGAACGCCAATTGCATCAATTTTTATACCAAACATAAGCACACACAAGATAACTAAAATAAGGTTTCTTTTTTTCATCATATCCTATTATTTATTCAAAAATGATGGCTCAACATTGTGTTTTTTGATTAATGCCATTAGTTTTTTGTCGTCCTGTGTGAGCCGCTTCCAATATTCAACTTGATTTTTCTCAGTCAAACCTGCATCTGGATATTCTTTATAATCATCATGCCACCCTGTAACGAATCTATCCAAGCTTTTTGAAACATCTTCAGCATATTTAAATTCACCCTGCTTACCTTGATAATAAAAATCTTGCGGGCGATTATTAAACGGCGGGCGAATATTCACAAAACAATAACGCCGCTTTGATTCACTTGAAGTGGTATCAATACTTAAATTCTTTTCTAAATGGTTCCACAAAGCTGCATAAACAATAAGCGTGTGGGCCTCTTTGAGAGCCTCATAAGACATATTTTTTAACTCAGTAACACGTTCCTTTGCATCAAGTTCTTGCAACTCTTTTATATTAGGCACCCATTCTTGAAAGATTGCATAATTTTCATCTGATGCATTCTTTGGCTGCCCTGGAATGTGCTTAAGATAGGTATTTGGCACATCTATGAGCTCTAAGTTAAATTTTTCTTTAGCTTCTTTACAACGCAAAAATGCAGCAAGTGTTCCCAAGTCTTGGCATGGGGGAATGCCTTTATCCAAAAGCTTGTTAAGTTCGATATCAGCCATGCTAATTCTCTTTTCCAAAACAGAACCTTGCCCTGAAGCATAAATTAAATGGGAAAGCCGCGTACGAAAATCCGTTACATCCAGTATGCAATTATGCGCATTTTTAATTTCATTATCATTGTTAAACCGAACAACAAAGTGAGATTTACCAATGCATGGGCCAATCTTGTTTTGGTTGTCAGATAATGCTTGTGTATATGATTGATAATGCTCAGCGTACGATTTTAGAGTCAGGGGCCTTGGCGTTTTAGCGAGCAGCTTAACATAATCCGTGTGTTTTTTAAGTAATCCATCGGTTACTTGGTCAATCTCTTTTGGCATTTTTGGCGCCAAACCAACAATGTTTTTTAACGTAATCGGTTTGCCGCCATAGGTGTTATAGTGAGCCCCTTTATCATCATTTGAAGAGGCGCATATAAAACAATTTATTGCAAGCAAAAATATGAATATTGATTTTTTCATCAACAACTCCTTTTAAATAATAATCCTCACGATTTGTCTAGGCTTTCAATCACATAAGCAACATCATTCCAGGGAACCACCAACCCCTTTGTGCGCTTTTGTAACTGAGCTCCACCATAAACAACAATCGCCCTTTGATCCTTTTTTATACTTTCATTAAGCCAGATAACCGTGTCAAAAAATCGATTATCCATAGTAGCGGAAGCCTTTATTTCAATTGGAACAATATCACCATATTGCTCAACAATCAAATCAACTTCTCGCTGATTGCTATCTCTAAAATAAGAAAGAACTGGCCTTAAATTACGTGCATTATAGTTTTTGATAAAATCAACGAGAATCATATTCTCAAAAAGCGCACCATAAACATCTCTCTTTTTTGTGATAATGTCATGATTTAAACCCATTAATGTTGTAGCTAAGCCAACATCATAAAAATAAAGTTTTGGTGACTTAGTAACTCGTTTGCCCAGATTGCCATGATAACTCGGCAATCTGAAAATGATAAAACTTGTCTCTAATAATGCTAACCAACTTTTTGCCGTAGAGGTGCTAATGCCACAATGCATTGCCAAATCAGTGATATTGAGCGGCGCACCTACACGCACAGCACATAATTGCATAAATTTCTTAAATATTAAAATATCATCGATATTGCGAATGGTGCGAATATCACGCTCTACATAGGTAACTATATAGTTTGCGTAATATTCATGCGCATTCATTTCCGGCTGATACACTCGCGGATAAAAGCCTTTGAATATTTGTTTATCTACAGAACTCAATAACATATCAGCACTTTTAAGCTCTTTGATAGAAAAAGGAAGCAATGTGTAAAAATAAACTCTTCCAGCCAAAGATTCGCTTATTTTTTCATGTGTAAGAAAGTTTTGTGAACCGATCAAGACAAAATAACCCGATTGTGGATTTTTGTCCGCCTCAACCTTTATTTGCGGAAATAAATTGGGCGCATATTGCGCCTCATCAACAATAATGCCATGCTCATTTTTATATGTTTCTAAAAAACCCTTGGGGTCACTGTTGGCAAAATTAAATATTTCACTATCTTGCATATCAATATATACATGATCTTTGAATATATGCTTTGCCAAGGTGCTTTTACCAGATTGCCGCGGACCAATTATAGCAACAACTGGTACTTGTCGAGCTCCAGACTGAATCGCATCCGCTATATCTCTTTTTATACACACAGGAGAGCCTTGTTGATTAATATCAACACCCAGATTTAATGGTAATAATAACGCTAACACATAACTTTTCATATACTTCCCTTTTTATACTAATCTCTAAGTTAACCTTAAGATGAGCATAAAGTCGCTGCTAATTTGCTCATCTTAAATGGCCCATTTTTAAAAAACATCATTTTTTTAAAAATACTGCTAATATATATAGTATCATGAAAATCGCAATAATCGGCAATGCCGGATCCGGCAAATCAACATTATCTTTGAAGCTGCACAATATTACTGGTCTGCCAGTATATCATTTAGACCAATATTTTTGGCTACCAAACTGGCAAGAACCCGATCGCACAACATTTGAGAAAATACACAATCAATTATGTGATAGAGAAAATTGGATTATCGAAGGTGTTGCCACACGCTTTTTTGCCTATCGTGCACAAAAAGCCGACATTCTCATTTTTTTAGACACACCACGCTGGCTTTGTTTATATCGTGTTATTAGGCGAGCAATAAAGCATTTTGGCAAAGAACATGCCTTCAGCCCAAAAGGATGCCCTGAAAAGGGGCCAGATATAAAGTTCCTCAAGTTCATTTGGAAGTTTAATACATTACGCAAACCACACATCAAGCAAATCCTGCAAAAACACAAAGGCATTAAGCCAACATTTCTTGTGAAAAACAAGCAAGAACTTCAACAATGCATAGATGCAATTAAGGCGATGTAACACAAAACACTACCTTTAAAAACCTCCCCCAGGCCGTGTGCTGAGTGCATTATATAGATCATTCGGCATCCATGTGAGCAACTCTGCAACTTTGCGCCAACGCTCAGTGATAAATGCAACGGAAATTTTATTTTTTATCGCTTCATGAATTTCTCTAGTTGCATCTTCCAATGTTTCAACCCAATAAGCTTGTGGGAAATCATTTGGATCAAAATCATCTTTACTATTTACCCACCCAGGTGCAATTTCGGTGACATATATTGGCACATTTTTCTGCATATATTTATTGCGTTCCGCTTCCATATAAAGGGATTGAAATGCTTTTGCAGCTGAATAAGCTGGTGCAGTTGCAGCACCATGATAACCATCCACTGAAGTAAAGCCGGCCAAATGGCCATAACCTTGTTGCTCAAAAAAATTAAAACCGGTGCGAGCTAATGCAAAAAAACCGGTAACATCAACATCTATTACCGGTCGAGCATCTTGCCAATCATTCGTGTTGAATTCTGAATCAAAATATCCTGTCAATGCAAGAACTAATAAATCTAAGCCGCCCATTTGCTCAATCAAATCCTCCAACCTTTCAACTGCATCATAAGGGTCCGATGCATCCATTTGCATAACGTATGTTTGAGTTGAAATCTCTTTTTGATTTCCTTCGAGTAATTCAATTCTGCGTGCTGTCATACCAACAATATAACCATCAGCGGCAAGTTTTTTGCTCAATTCTTTGCCCATACCAACTGAAGCGCCAACCACAATTGCACGTTTTGGTTCAACTTTTTGAGCTTGCAACTGCACACCAACAACATTAATAAATAAAACAAATAAGAATAAGATGCTCACCAGCCTTCCCCTATTTTTATATATACCGTGAAACAATCCAAACGATCATAACAAAAGAGGAAAACTCAACTCAAGGATTCAACCGCCCTCAACAAACAAGTTGATCATCTTCAATTGCTTTTTTGTGCGTTTTGCCCAAATAAAACGCTACAAAAAACCATAGCGAAATAACGGCAATGCCAAGATAAGAGCTATAAACAACATGTTGTGCAATGCCAGCAAGTTGCCCCATACGTGCCTGCAATTGAGGAATCAACATGTTAAACAATGAGCCAAACTGTTTTGAACTACGCGAACCAAATGTCTCAATCCATGCTTGTGCTTTAAATCGTGTGTCATGGGTTGTTGGAATATAGAGTTGTTTTATTGCTGGATTATTTAATGCATAATTAATCGCTTTTGCGCCGACCAATAATATGAATAAAAAATCTAAACTATTAAAAAACGAAAATCCTGAAAGAGCTCCTGCATAAATCATGGGCATCACAATCAATGCCGCGCCAATACCAAGCAAGCGAGCAATATTGCCAATACCAAGAAGCAAACAACACAAACTGGTAATATTTACCCAACTGCCATACACACCAAGGTATGATGATAAAGCCACACCTTGATAGGACTGTGCTGCCAATAATTGAAAATGCATTGCAAAAATGGTCATCAAAACTTCAGGAAAAGCAACAACACAAAAAATGCCCAATAAATACTTGTGCGTTACCAATAACTTTAAACCTTGGAAAAAACCGGGTCTTTTTTTTGATGATTCTCCTATTTTTGTTTGCTCACTTTTATAAGAAACCAACAAATCTTCCGGGGTATTTTTGAAAAAATTACGCATCATCAACATAGATAAAAATATAACACCACCTGATAAAACAATAGATAAAGAGTTTCCTTGAAGCCCTAATCGTTGCGGCAGCCCTCCAATTAAGAAAGGCGTTATAATCCCACCAAATTGCGACAATGCCACAACCAATGAATACCCTTTTTTTGCAGCTTTAGGCAATGTTGTATCTGCTGCGATAGCCCAAAACAAAGCAACAATAAGCGAGCCATAACTTTCAGCAAACACAAACCAAATAAATGCTAACGTTTGTGTTGACCAAAATGCCAAGCCTTCACGCGCGCACACAACGTCGGCTGTTCCTTCACCAATAGATGGGTGCAAAAAAAGTAATGCAAAAATGAATGCACCAAACATATAACATGATGAAATAATATAAAAGGTTTTTTCACGAGAATAGGTGTCTAAAAGCTTGCTATAGATCATTAAAAAAGGCACTAAACACAGCACCGAAAATGTTTTTGCAAATGGCACAAATGCTGGTCCAACAAGCTGACAAAATAAAGCATTTTTGAGCACTAACAATATCCAATATGCGCCTAAAACACACGAAAGTGTGAAACCCATACACACAAACTTCTTGAACTCTTCTTGCTCAAATGTGCCAAATACTGGCTGCAACGTTTTTTGTAAGAATGGCAGGAACATATTTTACCAATATTTTAAGTGAATAAGTGAAATTAAACCACAGGAAAAAAAAGATTATAGTTTACAGGTTAACACCAAAGAGTCAAATCAAGAACAAAAAGCTTAGACTGCACAAAATTGCGTATCTTTATCAGCAACTGACTCAAGGCCGCATATTGCAGATGATGCGTGCAACTTACTTTTAAAACCTATTGCCCAAAGCTCTAGCATTTGCACTATATGGTGGGCAAAATCTTTCAATTTAAGATCAGCTTCATTGAAGATCAACATGAAAGAATAGTTATCGCTTTCTTTGAAAATAAAAATAGAGCAAAACTTAATCGAGATAGCTGGCAAATTTAAACATTTAGTATTGGCAAAATATGAACCCTCTTCATATTTATTCACGTAGTGTTGCAATAAATCAAAATCATGCGCACCCATTGGTTGTATATTCTCAATGCCTAAGGCATTGAGAATATCTAATCCAGTAGCACATGCAGCTATTTTTTTATAGGCCTGGACAATCTGTTCACATGAAATCCCTTAAAATTGAAGCTCTATTAGTTCATGATGTTGCATCTACTTTTATCTTTTCTTTTAGCCAATCAAATGTTTTTTTAATAATATCAGGACGTTTGCAAATATAGTGATTCATGTCCTCAATACGCATGTAGGTAATGTTGGTGCCTACTTTTCGAGCTTTCGCTACAAATATGTAGGATGAATCAATATTTTTTATGCGCCTGCAACAACTAGAAGTTGCACAAAAAAAAATTGTAGTCAATTTTGAAGCTATGGACTCTTTTTTATTTCATCGTATATGTCTTCAGATTTATGAGGCGTAATATTATCAACAGACAAAACCGATCCTTGCCTATCATCCTACGCGCACGCAAACCATAAAGTCTGTTTTTGATTTAATACAATCTGTATGTGCACAATATCAAAAAAACGATATTCGTCTTTTATTTCTGGATATTTTTTTGGCTAGACAAACCAACAGTGCTTCTCCTTTCTCATGCCCAAATTCTCTTAATTATCTATTATTCGACAATCATTATTTAAAGCGTTAGTTATAACGTCTGAAAATTGATATAACCAAGAACACTCAAAAGAATGTATGCGCTCTTCTTGGCATGCATGAAATTGTGAAGCATTTTTAAAAAAGGCAGTATGGAAATCTAACTTATTTTTTTCTTTATTCGACCGCACAAATGCCACAGCACTTGCAATATCTTTTTTGCACTTTTCATTTTTAAGCATTTGTTCTGCAGTTTGATTAGCTGAATACTTATTAATTTTGGTAAATAAGCATAAATTTTTCACAACAACTTTTTTCCATTCCTGTGCAGAAATCACAACGCCTGAAGCAGGAGGCCATGGTTTTTTATTAGTATCACCATCTTCTCTATAACCAAAAGTTAATCCTGAAAAACCTATCAAAAAGAAACTCAATATGAGTTGTCGTTTATTCAAAATATCTCTCCTATACTTAGAATCTATACTCTAAGCCAATGTTAAGTGTAAAGGCAACATCATCGCCAATGTTGGGGATGGTCGGATCATTCGCATCGGTAATTTGAAGATTGGCAAGACGTCTTTGTTGTGCAGAATTGAATGGTTTACCTTTAATATCGGTAAAGTGTCCACCCGGAATAAACACTGAACTTACATAGTATAGTTTAAGATCTCTAAAAAGATAATAATCAAAAAATAAGTTTAACTCAGTACCTAAGAACGTATTTGCTAAGCTGTTGGTTTCTTTTTTTGCAACTGGATCAAATTGACGGGTTGCTTTGTCTTGCCAATACATATAAATGTTTGGATTAAACACAATACGGCGCTCAATTTGTGATGGCGTATAATGCATTGCTGCACCCCAGAACACTAAATTGGTAAATCCAGAAGTTAATTGCGCAAAACGGCTTGGTGCCTGATCAGTTGTTGGTGCAGAAAGAGGAATTTTGAGCTTACCTGATGAACCAAGCAAAAATGCACTACGCACACGTTGACCAGAATAAATCTCTTGCAAACCAATAAACCCAGTAAAATCACCATCAATAGTTTCAAAATTAGGGTTGCCATCACCTGAAGCAATCCCAGCTGTTGCTGCCAACTGCATATCTTTGTTACACAAAAAAGTTGCAACATCTGTTACAAACATCCAACCTTTATAACGATTTTTATAACCATCTCTAAACCTATTGCTCGCATTGAAGAATTCATCTTGTTGTGCTGGCAACACGTTGTTTGGTATAAATGGCATATCATCAAAAAAATCATCTACTAAACCGATTGGCTTACCATTAAAAAATTCACATTGCGGCGCATTATTAATTAACGATTGCGCCGATTTTCCAACATTGCTGGTGTTGCCATTCGGATCAACCACATTTTTTGGTGAATGCGGAACTTTGTATGGATCAAAATTGGTAACCCCATCAAGATTAGCTGGATCAAGACCAACATAAACATGGGTGTTAACACGCATTGAAACACCATCGCGCAATTGTTTCTCAATGCGATTTCTGTCCCAACCACGCACACGTTGACGCCCAAAGTTCATTGCCGTATCAAAAGAGAAGGCAAATTTTGAACCTTCATAGTCACAAGTTAAACCCAAAGTGAGTAGTTTACTTTCAGCGTCTGCTCTAAATTCTACACGTTGCTCAGGATCATGATTAAACATACCATATGTTTCAATATCCAACTTACCCCAACAATCATTCTTAAACACATGCCAAATATAACGATTTGCAACCAAAAAATTTACACTCCCATAACCACGCTGTGGTCGATTCCTACGCCCATATTCCATCGCATAAATAGGCTCAAGGTTTTTACGCACACTTGAAGTATTGTTGCGCAAAAGCGCTAAATAAAAATCATATTCTAAAGCGTTTGCTATAATATCACCGGCAAATTTTGCACCCCATGCAAATTGATCAATGTTAAAATCAGTATAAAAACCAAGTACTGATGGCCCAATTGCATATGCCTCACCTAATGCAATGCCACGCCCCAACTTGTAAGGAAATGCACCAATAGTGAATACCTGAGGGTTCTTAAACGTCAAGCCAAAAGCCTCTCCAACGTCAAACCCTAACCAAAATTCTCGAATCCATAGGATGTTTCGCGGCAAGAAATGATTATGTGTTAGGCTTGGTGCATCTAAATCTATACTGACTGCAGGCGTCACGGGAGAGACACTAGCCGGATCTCCCCAAACCGCACGATTCCGCATTGTAGCTTTCATTTCGGCAATATTTCTGCCATAGGTGCCTAAACCATATAATGTGTCAATATTGATATCGAGCGTGTGACGACTAAAATAAATCTTGTCTTCACTATTGTTGTCATTCAATAAACTTACATTTTTAGCATAAAATGTTTCTGGGCGATATTTTCCTGAAAAGAAAAATGAAAAATCATCTGTTGGCTGAAAAAGCGAGCCTAATGCTTGCAATAGCGATATTGAAAAAATAAAGCTCGCAAAAAAAGCATTGCGTATCTGCTTAAAATTCATAGGATTAAAGTTCATAGGGTCCTGTGCACGAAGTTTGAAAACGAAAAAATAAAAAATGACCCCCTTAACTCAAGGGAGCCTCTTTACCACTTTTTGCTCTTTCTTTTTTTGTTCAAGCGCTATTTTTTGCTTCAATAATAGCAAGATTAATTCTACTCTCTTTAACTGTTTTGTCAACGCAGAACTATGCTGTTGCAATAGGCTTTTTGAGCTATAATTTCAGCATATATTCTTTAAAATAAAACAATCTGATAATAATAAAATATTTACCGTGAACAGTTATTTTTTTGAGCATATATGATATACTTATTCCATAATAACAAATCAAATATTTTGGAAATATGATGCAAAAAAACAATCTTATTTTGGGCGCACATATGTCCATTGCCGGCGGGCTTGAACAAGCAGTTTTACGTGCAGAATCAATTGGACTAACAGCTGTTCAATTTTTCAGCAAAAGTAATCGCCAATGGAAAACAAAGCCACTCAAAAAAGAAGATATTGATCTTTTCAGACAAACGTTTGCATCATCAACGCTGCAATCTGCAACCATTCATGCTAGTTACCTTATTAACATCGGCTCGCCATCTCAAGAAACCGCCGAGCGGTCAAGCATTGCACTTGCGCAAGAATTTGAGAGAGCGCAACAACTTGATGTAGATCACTTAGTTTTTCACCCTGGTTCACACTTGAAACAAGGTGAGGAAGAATGCCTAAAAAGCATAGCTCACCAGATAAATATAATTTTAAATAATGCCCCTCAAGGCAGAACAAAACTGGTATTAGAGACCATGGCAGGACAAGGCTCAAGCGTGTGCTACAACTTTGAGCAGCTTGCTTATATTATAGACAATGTTGAACATAAAGAGCGTATAGGAATCTGCATGGATACCTGTCACATCTTTGCGGCTGGCTACGACATCGCTCAAAACTATGATCTGGTCATACAATCATTCAATAACACTGTCGGACTCGCCTACCTTAATGTTGTTCATGTTAATGACTCGAAAAAAATATGCGGCTCCCGCGTCGACCGTCACGAACATATTGGCGAAGGAGAAATTGGCCTTGATGCTTTTAAAAAACTATTTCTTGATCAACGACTTTCTGCTGTGAGCAAAATCTTAGAAACACCTAAAGATTCAATTGAAGACGACATTAAAAACATTGCAACAATACGCAACTTAATCAAAGCAAAATAAAGGAAAAAAATGCCCACTAAGTTAAAACTTAACAACCTGGCTCTCATTTTGATTTGCACAATGCAAGTGACGCATAGCGCTAATCAAAATATAACTACCGAAATCTCTGAAAAAAAGAAATCTATTGGCGCAAAATCGCTGATTGATTTGTGCGCTCGCAACATAGCCAACACAATACAATATAACCATCTTGATTTTCAAGCAGAGATCAAAAAGAGCAGTAAATATTTCTCAAAAAATGAGACAGAACAGCTAATAAATAAGTACCAACAAGTCTCTTCCATGAAAACAACTCTCAAAAAAAGGAATCTCTACCCCAACATATTCAAGCACAATATCATAGACGCGCTCTTTCAGATGCACAATGAAATCCACTATTCCATTTTACACTGGGCAATTAAAAACAATAAAAACGATTTGGCAGAAATCTTGATAACAGCTGACGCCCTCTATGAAGACCCAACTACATACTCGGCTCAGTCAACCTTATTGATTAATAACCAGCATGAACCAGATAAATCTTCCCCATTAATATGCGCTCTCGTGTATAAAAACATCGACATTGCCCAATTGCTCATTAACCATCCCAGCATTGACCTCAATCGGCAAAGCCAGGGAAAGGAGACTGCTCTCATGCGGGGCGCACTTACTGGGTACGAAGGGATCGTTAAACAGCTCATCAATCACAAAAATATTGACCTCAATCAGCAAGATAAAAGTGGAAAAACAGCTCTCATGTTCGCTGCACAACGCAACCGCAAAGGGGTCATTGAGCTACTTATTAATCGTAAAAACATTGATCTTAACAAACAAGACAAGGACGGAAAAACCGCACTCAGATTCGCCGAAGGAAGCGGTTATAAAAAGATCGTTGAGCTACTCAAGAAAAAACAGAAAGCTACGGGGAATAATTAAGTAGAAGATATAATGAGAAAAGAAAACGCGAGCAAGTAATAGACCTGACCAATCAGGGAGCTAAGAAGGAATTGTAGCTAAAAAGCTATACTGGTCACAATCTATTACTTTCTCAGCAAGCAGTGCATTTAACCATACCCCTAAAAGATAGGAAGGAGCATGATTCAAGCTTAAGACACTTCCAATTTCTACCATTTACTAAAAAAAAGCAACGCAATTTAATAAACAGATATTGCAACAACAAAAAACGGAGCTATTTAAGGTCTTTTTTAAAAAAACCGTTTGCTTTTTTGCAAATGCAACAAAAAAGCAACGGAAATGAAATATGCTAAAATGAAACATTTTCAGGAGAATCTCTTTAGAAAAAAATACAATAAAGCCAAGATAACAAAAACAGTGCTCCTAAACTGAAAAGTGTAGTGATATCAATAGCCTTATGAGCAAATAGAATAGAACAAAATATTAAAACTGTTGAAGCAACAGCAACAAATGCAAGTATTTTATATGGGCCAAAGCCCTTATTTTTCAAATAAATAGCAAAATGATCAGGACTTGCATGATAAAATGGAATATTTTTACGAGTTCTTATCAAAACTAAACAAGCAATTTCCAAAAGAGGAATAGCCAAAAAAACTAATGGTATCATATAACCATACCAATCAAGCATTCCCCAATTATACAAAAATGGCACCGTTGCTAAAAACCCTCCAATAAATAAAGACCCTGCATCACCCAAATAGATTTGAGCTTTAGGCAAGTTAAAACGTAAGAAAGCAATCAGTGCGCCTATAAAAGCACACAACAAAAGAGCAACAACATTTTGTTGCATTAGCAATGCAATATATAAAAAACCAACAGAACTGAAAAGAGCAACAGTGCTGCTCAGACCATCCATGATATCTATTAAGTTAAATGCGTTAATAATCAACAACATCCAAAGAGCGGAAATTGGCATATTCCAAAAGTTGTAAAACAGATGTGACTTGAGATAAAAACCTGCTTTTAAAAAACAAAGCACCGCAACTGCTTGTCCTGCAAATTTTTGTGCCGGGCGCAGCGCAATCAAGTCATCAATGAGGCCAATATAAAAAAGGATGGTAGAACCAATTAAAAAAAGAAAAAATTGATTATCAAAAGGAAACACAATGCCCAGCGTAGTTAAAAAACCCAAATAGATCGCTGCACCACCAAGATAAGGTGTTGGCACTATGTGTTTTTTTATTACGCCATCAGGGTGATCTATGATATTAAATTTATACGCAATGCGTATAAAGATGGGAATCAAATAATAAGTAAGCAAAAAAGATAGAGTCGTACTGAAAAATAGCTTTATTCCTAAATGATCCATTATTAACACCTTATTGATTAAATATCAAAATGATGCCATCAATCATATCAGAATATTATTCAAATGCGAGCACACTTATGCCTTATTTTCAGGTACCTGAATAAAACATTCAATGCGATCATCTTCTTGGAAGTCCTCAAGGCCTTCTGCCATAAAAGCACAATCAAAACCTGTATGAACCTCTTTAACGCTTTTTCCTTCACGCTGCAAACTTGTAATTGGGCCTTCGCCAATCTTTTGCTTACCGCGCCAAACAACAACCTTGCCGTTACGTGAGAAAATGCCATCTTTGACCATACACCCTGCAATGATACCCAGTTTTTTGATATCAAATACTTTTAGCACAGAGCCTTCACCGATTTTTTTATCAATCTTTTTGATTTCTTTAGTTTTCTCTGCACGATCCTGCAGTTCCTCAAGAAGCTTATAGATGATATCAAACAATGCGATAGAAACGCTTTCTTTTTTTGCTAAGTTTATCGCATTTTGCTCTGCTTTAACGTGCAGACCAAGAATCGCCGATTTAGTGTTGGCCGCAAGCATAATGTCTCGTTCGCTAATATCACCAACACCAGAAGAAACGATAGAAAAATCGGTATGTTTGATTTTTTTTGAAACTTTTTTTATTGAATCAAACAATGCCTCTTTTGATGAATTAGTATCAGTTTTTATAATGATATTAATAGCTTTATCTTTGAGTAATACGCCATGAGATTTTTCATCTTCAGGACGAGATCTGCGTGAAACTTTTTTGGAGACGACTTCAAAAAAATCACCCGCATTGGGCAATGCTGAAAATCCTGCAACCCTAATTGGATTTGCTGGACCAGCTTCTTTAAGCCGCTTACCCAACGAAGTCACAATGGATGAAACTCTACCAGAAACATTACCAGCCACAAAATAATCGCCAAGACGCAGAATACCTTGCTGCAAAAGAATAGTGGCAACTGAGCCACGACCTTTTTCTAGCTTTGACTCAAGCACATAGCCCTTTGCCTCACCAGCATAATCGGCATCAAGTTCCATGACTTGTGCTTGCAAATCAATCAGTTCAAGAAGCTCATCAACGCCTTTTCCGGTTTTTGCCGAAATTGGCGCAACAATAACTTGACCTCCCCACTCTTCTGGAAGCAAATCATGCTCTGAGAGCTGACGCTTAACCACTTCAAGGCGAGTTGGATCAGCTTTATCAATTTTGTTAACCGCAACAATAATTGGCACTTCCATTTGTTTTGCAAATTTAATTGCCTCAATAGTTTGCGGCATAATGCCGTCATCCGCGGCAATTATTAGAATAGCAATATCTGCAGTTTTAACTCCGCGCGCTCTAATCTTGGTAAATGCTTCATGTCCTGGGGTATCAAGAAAAACGATACCACCGTGTTTAGTATCGACCTGATAAGCACCTAGGTGCTGAGTGATACCACCCTTTTCACGTGAAGCAACGCGACTTTTGCGAATAAAATCCAGGAGAGTTGTTTTCCCATGATCAACATGACCGAGAATAACAACGACGGGAGGACGCGACTTAATTTCAGCTGCATCGGAAACCAATATCTCACTTTTTTGCTCATCTGTCGCCTCAGGAACCTTCACCTCAACACTATAATGCTGTGCAAGGCGACGAATAACATCTTCATCTAAAAGCTTGTTTTTTGGTGCAATGATGCCCCAACGAAGCAGAGTTAGAATAGTTTCGTTGGCGGGAATATGCAATGTGTCGGCAAAAGCTGCTGGGGTCATCGGCGCAAGTAAAATCTCCGAAACGGCCGCTACTGCTACCTTCTCTTCAGAGTTACCTGCTCGATACATATCATCACGAGGTCGACCACTATGCAAACCCTGGCTAGTAGTTTTTTTGGCCGAAATATTCTTTTTTTGAGAGCCAGTATATTTTTTTTTCAAAAATTCCATCTCTTGGTTGGTAAGTAAAGACATAAGGCTTGCCGCAAGAAACCCTGTTTTTGTTAGGACAGCAACAAAATTTCAAGAGGAAAGATTATGCTTTTTGCTAATTCATAATACGCATCACGCCATCTTTATCACTTCAACTCAGCTTTTATTCGTCTTGTTGCCCCTCATCAACCTCAAAGGCCATCTCGTCGTCCTGAAGATCCTGATCATCATCTCTTTTTTCTTCTTGCACTAAATCAATATTAATCTCATTCAGCTTGGAAGCCAAAGAAATGTTTTTACCCATTTTGCCAATGGCTAACGATCGTTGATCATCATCAACCCAAACATATGCTTTACCATCTTTAATTTGAACTTTATTGACAACAGCGGGCTTTAGAGAGTTTTTTACCATAGCCTCAGGAGATTCATCCCAAGATAGCACATCTATCTTTTCACCGCCAAGCTCTTTCAAGATTGGCTTAATACGAACGCCACCAACACCTACGCAAGTGCCGACAGGATCAATGTTTTTATCATTTGAAGCGACAACAATCTTCGTTTTATACCCAGGGGCACGCACTATTTTTTTAACTTCAACAAGCTTTTCAAAAACTTCGGGAATTTCGAGCTCAAAAAGCTTGAGCAAAAACTGCTCAGAGGCTCGATCGAGAATAAGCTGGTTTTCATTACGCGGCTCAGGCAAAACTTCTTTGAGGAGAGCTCGAATAGGATAGCCGACAATGCACTTATCGGACGAACTCATAAGGGATTTAGGCAAAAACGCCATCGTCTCCTGCAGCTTTACTGCAATGCCGCCGCGCTCACATTTATGCACAACGCCGTGGACAACACTGCCCTCTTTTTCCTTAAATTCATCATAAACGACCGCAGCTTCAATTTTACGAATTTGATTTGCGATCACTTGCTTTGCGCGCAAAATTTCAATGCGCCCAATAGTGCCATCAAAGGGCACCCAGATGGTGTCACCGGCCGAAACCGTCTCATCTATATGGCGAGCTTTACGAGCACTAACTTCAACTTCAGGGTCTTTAACCGTGGTAACAACTGCTTTTTCCACCTCAATAGCAACGTCGTCGCTTTTTTTGTCGTGACGAGCACGAAGAGGCAGATCAGGGTATTTTTTTTGATATGCAGCAAGCATACCGTCACAAATGATCGTATCCAAAACGTCCTTATCCAGGCCGCGTTCTTCAACAAGTTGATCGATAACAGCTGTTAATCTCACGATATCCTTTGTACATTGAAACTATTTTGAATGGTACAAACAAGTGTAACATAAAAAAAAGGAAAGGAAAGCAATTTTTTCTCCTTTAGGTTCCTCTTACTATCTTCTTATTATATATATATGTTTTTTAAATATAATAATAATAAGGGAGGCCTTTTTTGGTGGATAACTCTCTCCATTTTTAATGCGAATCGCCTATGAGAGTCCCATACGGTGATTTCCTAAGTGGTGGTTTAACAGTTGGGAAAAATTTGTTAATTTGTTGATAAAAAGGAAATGAGAGCAGGTTTTTTTGTTATAATAAA
>JAJCZC010000002.1 GCA_029262575.1 Candidatus Babelota bacterium
CAGTCCATCAGCTAAAACCATATAAACTGGAACTTTTTTGTATATTTTTGCAATAAGCTGTTCAGCTAGCACCCACTTTTTTTTGTAATCAACTGTAGCGAATTCCATAGCAGTCCAGATCGCCTGATCTACGGGTATTGCAATGTTTCCGTCCGTTATCATAGCAACCACCGAACAGAGAGATCTATAAGTTTTGCGATCAGCTGAATCAAAGTTGTCTGATGTGCCAGCAATAAGCTTGGAGTATACTTTTAATATCAGTGTGTCATCGATAATCAAGTACAATCGCTTCCTTTTAAAAACTGCATTCACAACCTTGATCAGGTCCCCTGGAGTTGCTGAATCATGCTTAATAATGCGAGAAATAGAGTCTCCACTTACACCAACTTCTCGACCTAATGATTCGAAAGTTTTTCGAAATGAGCTGGACAAAAGTAATGCAACGGGATAAGTTAATTTACGTTCAGTTTTTCTGATCATTTGAGCTCCTCTTTATGTTTTTAAGCTACAAAAGAAGAGCTCATTTTTTTTGAAATGTCAATCCTGAACAGATCTTTCAGTTATTTGCGGAGGTCCTGCTTATAATCACTATAAAATCTTTTATAATACTGTAAAAAATGAGATCTCTATCGAAAGAAACTGAAAGGACATAACTTTTTAAAAAAATGTTGAAAACAACTTTAGGCTGTTTTGACTTTTCACTTTAGCCATACAGAATTTTCATTAATTTTTTTAATAGCAAACAATCAATATCAAAAAGCAGCCCCGCTATCTCAATGAGCAGTCCCCATCCTTCTGTCATTCCTGCGCAGGCAGGAATCCATCTTCAATAGCAGGCTTTTGTTCCATACAACTCCCGTGCCATTCGTGTCAAAAAAAATTATTATAACGGTCGCCGTTAAGTTCCACACAAAAGAAAATGGCAATGACCAAATAAGTCTCATTAGCTTGATTAAAAGAACTATGAGGAGCTTAGAGATTATCGCTATACATTGAGAAGTCAACACAACCTAGTGCGTTAACTCCCAAAGAATTTTTGCTTGAAAAGCCTTATGCTTAGCATTATATGAGATAAGATACTTGCTAGGCTCTACGCACGTGTGAGAACATGAATTACCAACATGACCGTCACCGTTAAAATATAACACGTCAGCCCTGCTTAGGCTTAACTTTTCGGTTAACCCCAGCAATATCAACTCGACAGCATTCGGATAACGCGGACTTTTTTTACTTCCTGCCACCAAAGCCCAGCTCATAAGGCGGTTCAAGTCGTCGCGGCTAATTGAAAAACCAGTTGTAAAACTCCTTGGAGAGCTCTGTGGCTCATTCTTTGTTTCTTTATATTGCACTTGTTCGAGTCCAGCTGAATCAGGACACGGCTTCGCATTAATTTCTCCAGTTACCATTCCATCACTTTTCCAAACACTATGCTTAATTTCGCCATCTTTTGAATATTTAGGACAATCCTTACAAAAACAACTTTCGATATAAGCAGATTTTTTATCTTTTGAAACGACAATGGGCTGATTGAGTCCTGCCAATTTAAATGTTTGCAATACTGTGTGCTTCCCTTTTTTAATCTGCAAAGTACCATCATCGAACACGACGGCAGTTTTGGACTTATGTGGACTTTTCGCAGTGGCCATAATTTGCTTCCCATCACTTGCATAAAAAAGCTGACTACTACTGAACAAACAAATCGATAATGCTATTTTTTTCACTTCATTTCCCTTCAAGACTTTATTATAAAAATATTGAAAATCACTTTAATATAAAGCCCTTTTTTTATCAAAGTAAACACTATTGATCATCACATAATTCAGGAAGCCATGCAAAACGTTACTTTATCTGCTCTCTAACACATGCACCTTGAAAGAAAACCATGCAGTAAAGATGGACAAACCATTAAATATGTTTATATTTGAAAATATAAACACTGCTTTTTTTCACTTTTTTATCTTCAATACTGTGAACATTTTTAATGTCTAACGTTTGCGAATGAGCGCATGTTCCCATAACTTGGATGTAATTTAATTAACTTTTGATCTAACCCAAACATTGAAATAAATCGGTCTACATCGATCTCAACGTGATATTCACGTGCTAAGTTAGTCATAGAAAACGGATGCTGAGAGGCCTTTGCTTTTTGTGACTCATGGTCTTGGAGCTTGGCAAAATTAAGGGCAGTTAGGCTGGCATTGAAGCGATAATGGAGTCGCCTTGGATCTCTACTTTGACAGTCAGTGAGGCCGGTGAAGCCTTTGGCGTCGCGAAATATAAATTCTATCTGAAAGCGTGCAACATAAAATTGATAAATTTGTAAGGCGTTCTGCTCTATATTGGTTGAAAAAAGAGTTGCTCTTCCAACTTTATTTCCCATCTTTTTCTCCACTAAAACAACTTTAATTTTGCGCTTCAAAGAAGGGCTATAAGCGATACCGCTTGATAGCTTCGCACATCCGTTGCCGATTTCTAGAGTAACAGGATCCTTATAATCTTCCGCATCGATTTTGTGTTCTTCCATTATTCTTTTTCGGCCGCGAGATTTTTGAGGGCCAGTATAAAGATGATGAAGGCGAGCGTCTTTACGAAGTTTACTTATTACGTTTAATCCAAATGAAGCGATACCATTTACATATTTGTTTTTCGCAAAAAATGCATCCGCAACCATGTATTGAATACCAAGGTTAAGAAGTTGTGACCGCACCTGTTTAACATGCTCAAGGTAAAAGTCTATTCTTGTCCGTGTGCCTTTGTTTTTTTTTGCCCCTTTATTGTTGCTTGCTGTATTAGGTGGAGTTTGTTTTGCCGAAAGAGTGTAGCCTTCCTTTTTTTCTTCGGTGCATTTTATAACTGCAATGACATCGATCTCTAAGCCCTTTTCTGCTTTACTCGCGCATCCATTCCAAAAAGTATCGAGACCTGCAGTATGCTTACCCGCTTTTTTTATAAAACTCGCATCTTGAGCTGCTATCAATACATCGTCATCGTTTTTAGATGATTTAATCATTTCAATATTGAGTGCAATAAAGTTAGACGCTTTTGTCATTTGTCGTGCAAAAGTATGCTCGGTTAAATTTGCATAACGAGCAAGATTCCGAAAGGTTTTCTTGCCTGTGCTGCCTATGAGACCTTTAATTAGTGTTACAAAAAAAGTGTACTGACTTTTGTTTATGCAGTTGATTTTATTTAATGCTTGCTTTAGTATCGCCATTGACCGCCGCTTCCTCTTATTGTGGATTTTTTGTTGACCCAAGAGTTTAGCTGGCGGTCAAACTTTATCAATCATTTTTTAAAAACTGTTCACAGTATTGCAAAAACAAAAAGAACAAGAAAACGCTGGGTGCCAAATTTTATAATTATTAAGGGAAGGAATATGTTTTTTCGAAAAATGATCTCACTGCTTTTGCTGACAAACAGTTTAGCACATGTGCATCTATGCGCACATGACAAAATGCAACCATATAAAGAAAACGGCCGCTATTATAATATGCCCAATGAACACAACTATTATCTTGATGCTCTTAAGATCGTTAGCTTGCAGGCATGGCAGCTCCCATTCAAAATTTTTTCACTTTTCAAAAAAAAGAACACAACAAATATTCCAGAACATTGGGCGGCTCCACTACATCTAAAAGAACGCTCTCAAGATCCGATCATCACCTGGCTTGGGCATGCCTCAGTTTTGATCCAAGTTGCTGATTTGAACATTATTGCCGATCCTGTTTTTGACAAACTGGGTTTTCCATTTTTAGTTCGTTATGCGCCGACAATCTCAATCAACGATTTACCACCTATAGACATTGTTATACTTTCACACAACCATAAAGATCATATGGATGAGCCAACCCTAAGAGCAATTGCTCAACGCGACAATCCTCTTGCATTGATTCCAGTTGGCGACAAACCATTATTGGAACAATTTGGCTTTAAAGACATCATCGAAAAAAGCTGGTGGCAAGAAGAAACGGTAACAAATGGCCCTCAAGCATTGTCTCTTTCTTTTTTACCTGCATGGCATTGGTCATGTCGTGGCTTGCGAGATAGAAACTGCTCACTTTGGGGAAGCTGGATGATCAGCACAAAAAAACATACCATCTACTTTGGTGGTGATACTGCTTATGGCAAACATTTCTCTCAAATAAAAAATGCGTTTGATCATATCGATATAGCATTATTACCCATTGCGCCTATTGCTCCCTATTTTTTAACCCGTCACACACATATGAATGGCGTTGATGCTGTTCAAGCAATGATAGACTTGGATGCGTCTGTTTTAATCCCAATCCACTGGGGCACCTTTGGCCCAACCGATTTTACCGGAACTATCGAGCAAATGAACACCGAGTGGCAACAATGCAATAAAAAACTTAAAGATAAAACCCTTCTCATGCTTAAATTTAGAGAATCATTTAACGCTTGAGAAGCTTATCGCAACATTTCACAAAAGCGGCGTGAGAGATAAAGCCTCTATGATTTAATAATCAAACCGGTTGACTAAAGATTTTGTCCAATCTAAACTACCATCCAAGTTAAAAGGTAATTTTTCAAGATTGTGATATAAAAAACGGAAGCTCCACTATGAAAAAAGCAATCCTCTTTTTAGCACTCTGCACAACAATATCTGCTCACGCAACAAAAACTTGGGCGGGTGATTACTATCAATCAACCTGCCGCCCATAAACTGAAATGACTGATTTTGCTTTTAGACAATTGCCCAAACAACAATTTAATGCAATCCTTGATATCGGCTGTGGGACCGAGGGGTTTACCCAAACATTAACTCGCAATGCTTCTTTTGTTTTAGGCGTTGATTATGAACCAACTATGATCAAAAAAGCTCAAGCACTTTATGGCCACAATGATCATTTATCTTTTCGAACTGCCGACATTCGATACCTAAAAGGAACACAACAAACGTTTGATCTGATCACGGCATTTCATCCACGGCAATGGATTCCGGCAAAAGATCAACATGTAGCATTTAAGCGCATAAGCGAACTGCTCGAACCGAATGGCCTATGCCTCATTTTGGTTTCTGATCAGATGAACAGTTTTTATAAGCCATTAATGGAAATAACAAAAAGACCTGAATGGCAGCAATATATACCTGCCAACTTAGAGCCATGGAACTGGCAGACTGTCACTTCCATAAGTAGATCATTTTCGGAAGTTGGCCTGCGTCCACTCAATGTTTTTGTGTAGGATAAGCAGTATGATTTTCCAACAAAAAAAGAATGCCGAACTTTCATCCGCAACTGGCTGCCGAATGCACAACATTTTAACTATGCTCCTGAACATCTTCAAGATCAATTGTTTGATGAAATAGTTGATCTATTTTTAGAAACAGTTGCCGAAGAAAATAAAGGAAAAATAAGTTTCACAAGTCCCTTTGTTATTGGAATATCCGAGAAAAAAAATACATTATGCATTATGAATAATGCATAATGTATAACGACGATCAATATCACAACACAGTTGCTTATTATAATAATAATGCACATGCCTGGGCAAAAAAGAAGGGCCCCAAAGCTAAAGTATCATTTTGGATGCCCGAACTACAGGCATTTCAATTTATGATATTAACGTGAGCTAGATTTAAAGAATAACTAAAAAAAGATTGTATTTCTTAACGAGCGAAATGATCATCTGTGTCTCATTGCGCTTTTTAAAGTGGCAACAACGATTTAAAATATCAAGCAAGTAAAACATATGGCCTATGCACAATAGCTTGCGCATAGGTCATAGATTGGCAATTAGATTTAATTACAAAATAGCGCATTCACTATTTTCGTAGCATGTTTTTTGCTTTATCGGCGGCATAACATAACTCGAAGAAATCGCCAACTTCCGCTGCGGTTGGCATTGCAATTGCGCAATCTCTTTCTTCAATTTCTCGTTTTCTTTTTTTAAAGCCACGTTATCTCGTGTGCAAATACTTGATGCCTCCTTTTGTTGTTCTGCAGCTTCTTCTTTATTGATAAGAGCTTGTAGCTCTTTTTTTTCAAGATCGATTGACCTCCACCCCTCAACTGCTGCCAATCTATTTTGCAGCATGCTAAATTTAATCTTTTTATCTTTTTGAGCTACTATCTGTTTTTTATGTTTCTCAAGCTCAGCCACTTTTTTTTGACATATTGACTCAGCATAGCCAGAAGAAGTGCTCGTTTTACCCTTATTGGCACCTTGAAATTCATTTTCCGAATCAGAATTAGAGTCCGATTTATCTTTGCCATCTTTATAATTTAATACGGTTTTTCTACATTGATCAGCACCTAAACTTGCAATCTCCTTTTTTATATTTTTCGAGGAGCTATTCGAGATGATCTCACGTAATGCATTCACTTGAAATGGCACATCCAAATGATAAAAATTCGGGTCCTTTTTTTCCGCCATTGCAAATGCATCAAAACGTTTCTGATTTATCTTTTGTGCTTGCTCATCATTCAAAGCATCTTCATCATCAGATGAGGACCAATCATCAGTTGCTTTTGGCTGATCAAGCAAAAATCTACGCTGGATAAATTCTGCAAATGTCTCTTTGAATCGAGCAGTTCCTTCAAACTTACTTTTAAAATGCACAATGACATTGTCAGCATTTAGTTTTAAAACTTTGATATTGACATCTGGAGCCAAAAGAACCAACGCATTTACAATCTTTTTAAAGTCATATTTCGATGATAACTGGGGATACGGCTCTAATTTTTCATTGATCGTATCATAAAGAATTTTTTCTTTGGACTCTGGTTGCATTGCTGGAAACACAAGCTGCTTAAAGCGAGAAATGAAGGCTGCGTTAGTGAAAAGCTTTTTATTATTCGTGGTAAAAATAAATCCTGGACGCCCTGGAAACGAAAGTCCTCCTAATCCAGGAAAAACCGGTCTTGCACAATTCTTAAACTGATCTTTTAGCCTACTTACATTATAATTGGCGCTATCCTCATCAGCTTCGTCAATAAAGCACATCTGATTTAATGTAGAAATCGGCTTGCCTTTTTTATTGAGTTTCAGCATTTTTTCCCCGAAACCAGAAAGTTTTGCTTTATCATTATACGCAAGTTGCTTAAGATCAACTGCGCCGTTTCCTTGCCCTTCTTGCGCTTCATCAAAAGTGAGTTGTATTGGCGTGTAACCCAAAAGCTTCAATAAATTGGTACCTGCATATGTCTTTCCTGTTGCCGTTTTGCCTTTAAAAACCAAGTATTCCGCCGAATCTGTTTCGGACTGCCCAAAACTCGGATTTTCTGCCCTAAAACAGAGCATGTCTATGGTGTCCCATATTCGCCTTTGCTCTTTTTCTGGCAGTATTGATATAATTTTTTTGATAGCATCTTCATTCTTTTCGACATGTTTTTTTGGATTATGCATCTCGGTTGGCAATGCCAAAAGATAGTTTAAAACTTTTATGAGCGGCTTAAGCTCTTTATCATTGGCTGCACCACTTTGCTCATCAGAACCGGTGATGGCATGCAAAATATTTTCCTCAAAAAGGCGATAGTTCACTTCTTTGAAAAAGCTTGCAACCTCATCAACCTCCTCATTAAGAAAATAGTTGGAGCCAACTCGCTTTTCGTATTCATCAATGTGCGCAAAGAATGCATTCATTTTATTCATTATGGTACGACTATTATGTCCCAATAGAGGGCACTCATGAATGCTTTTAGTGCATGAGGGTTTTTTATGCCAATCTTGGAATGCTTTACGTCCTTCAGCGGCTGTGAGATCCAAGCAGGTCATAGAATTTGAACCTTTTGGCCTCCTTTGCTCACCAACAAAATCATAATCAACATATTGAAAAATGCCAGATCGATCAGCCACTTTTAGCCCATCTTTACCGAACACTTTCTTTATGCCATTTTTAACCAAACCACGAAATCCTATCTTGGCGCCCCAAACGACGTTATTAATGAGGTTATTCCTAATGGTTGGATTTTGATTAAGCATAGAAACACTTTTTCGTAGGTCCCCAGCCCAAGCGTTTCCCCCCGCCTGTTTCAAAGCGGATAAAATATCATCTTTAGATTCGGCTGCACGATGCATAACCGGATGCAGCACCGTTTCGAGACAATCGCGCAATTCAGTGGTCATTCCGCCAAAGTAAGTCTTGTTGTTGCTGCTTAATGCATCTTTAGAACATGATGCACCAAAAACATTACTCGCACTGATAAAAAATAAAAATAATACACGTCTCATGAGAAACTACCTCCATAAAAACAAACTAATAACTAATAAAAAAACTTATAATCCTAAATCGCTCCAATTTTTTCTCTTTAAAGCACTCAGGAAACACTTAAGTTTATGCTTTCCTGTACTTCGCCAGTGCGCCCTGGCCTCAAGAGGAATATATTTTTTGTGAGAGCTAAACAGCTTAGATAAATGCTCATCCTTGATGGCAAAATGAATCTGGTTTTCTCTATCAACTGGCTTAAGAGCATTAAAAGTTATCACTGTTGCACAATAATGCTTATTGTGTGAGTTAACCACCTGCGATGCGAAAGCACCACCCAACGAATGCCCACACACAGTTGTTACCTTCCCTTTAAATCTGTATTCCCAGCCCTTAATAATATCATGTAAATCATTTCTAGCTCTCGGCGGTACACCATATTTTGAAAACAAACTTCGTACTAAAATTGCAACATCTCTTTTAGCATTTCTAATAGAACTTGTACCGTCAATAGCCACATGCAGCCGTCTATCCTTATCTCTAACTATGATCAAACGGATTGCGCCATAAACAAACTTATCCAAAAAATTACTCCCATCATACTCTTCGTAATCCAAAACAGTCATACCGCTTCGATTTTTGATCAATTCGCTTATACATCTTTGCGCGCCTGCTTGACTTGATCTGTATGCAGCTTTCGCCAACACAGCATAATCAAATGGCGTGTTGTTTTTATAATCCATATTATGAGATGTACCAAACAAACCGCTCGCACTAACGAGCAACAAAAATATACTTAAACATTTCATAATATTCTTCCTAAAAAACGCCTGGCAAATTAAAATATGTCACTTTTTATGATACAGAATAGCAAATGAAAGTTAGGCTGGAATTTAACTTTTATTAATAATGAGGCATCTTTTTTAAGCACGACAACCCTGAGTTAATTCAAATAGAAAGCCATGACTAGCGCGCGACACCTTAAAAAACTTGAAAACCTAATTTTCCAACACATATAACCTGACATGCTCTAAACTTTCTCTATCGATTAGATCTTGCTTTTCCAGGCAGGCCCCTTTGCCAGGATAAATAATATGCGCATAGTCATGCTTTCGACCAATATACTTAATTAAACCCATTCCAATTTGATCCATTACGGCATATTCGATATATACATCTTCATTTGGATACCGGCATCAATATGTAAATAAAAACTAAAAATTCTTAACTTAATGTTCACCTACTATGAAGCCTATAAAACATCTGACCATTGCTTTTTTGCCAGAGCGACGCTTAAATCCTTTAACTCTTTGTTATTTCTTGATGTAATTCCAAAATGCTTTCTTCCTGAGCTCGACTCAACACATAAAGAACTACTACTTGCTAACCAAAACTGCACAAGCTGCTGCATCTTTGCTGTAGAAAAATGATAATTATCTTTAAAAACAATTATTTGAGCATCCCTTAAAGCATTGCGGCTATAACCAAGCATGTTCAATGCACACTCTCCACCCCAATCATAACCAACAAGCGACGAAAGCTTGCCGTGCCTTGTTTGCCAACCATCAATAACCTGGTACAATTGACCCTTTATATCTTCGGAATGCTGTGACCCCATTGAATTATAGGATGAATTAGAGCTTATGACAGCATGTAAATTATGGCTTTTATCTTGAATGAGAACCATATTTGTATAACAGCTTTGTCTATGATCAACATACTTAAGGTCTCGACAATCTAAAACTGTGTACCCCGGTTTTAATACATGTTTTTTTATAAAACGCTCGACAGAAATTTTTTTGCCAGCACCTGCAGCTTCGGCCAAAACAGCATAATCAAATGGTGGATTTTTTTGATAATCTTTTTTGTTGCCAGATGCACCAAATAAACTACCCGCACTAACGAGTAATAATAAAATAGATAAACGCTTCATAATATTCCTCCTATTTGAACGTTTTTTATAAAAATATAACTATGTCATCACTTATGATACAGGAGAGCAAACTAATGTCAAGTTGAAATTAGGGCTTTTTGTTGAATCCAGGGTTTCAATGGGCCCTTACCTGTATTATTTCACATAGAAAAGCCTTTAATAGGTCAATCCGTTAGTAATGGGCCGTATGCTCATAAGCCCCCTGAATAGCAATCATTTCAGAATGATATTTGTAACCACTATAGACCTGTTCACAAATATGCCTTGCATCAGACAATATTTTTTTGCTTTAGCTCGTTCGCCATGAAAACAAAAGTGTGAGGAAAATGCTTTATCCTTTAGCGTAATTGTTGTATATACTAACGACACAACAATCACGCTAAAACATCCTACAAGGGGAAAACTCCATGCTTATAAATTACAAACGTTATTTCCTACTCATTTCGTTAATATTCGGCTCACACTGCCAAGCAATGCACGCATCACAAGTCTTGCTAAACGCCTTAAAACAGAACACTAAACACTCTCTAATGAGCCTAAAAAATGGCTCTATGATGAGGCCAAAAGATATCTGGGCCACAATGAGCAGCCTGGTCGGGCTAGCAACAAGCGATGACAAAACAATGAAAGACACTCATACATTAGTTGCTGTTTTGCAAAACGTCTTTTTTAATGAAAAAATTGATACAGCTTTCATTGATAAGCTCAAACACCTTTCATTGATTGATGTATCTGAAAAACCTACACAAAATGCTATTGCCGTCATCACATCATCATTAGAAAAACCGAATCTCCTTAATAAAAAACATCCAGTTTTAAGCAGAAGTATTCTGCGCTCGCCAATTAAAGGACGCTATTTAACCGAACCACCTTTGATAACATCTTTGAACTATAATGCTAGCGCCTATTACAACGTAACCTATGTGCCACAACACAATAAGCTGACAATGTGCGATAGCAATCCTCAGCTTGCATTTCATGAGATACACACCTGCCCCTTGCGCCTTGAAAGCGAAACAAAAGAAGATATCCTGCCCTACTTTTTTGCAAAAGGCAGCTTTGCAGACCCTTTTGACTTACAACCTATAGAAGAATTTATAAACGAACTTGAAGAGCACGAATATTTCCAAGATATAGCTCAAAAAATAATTAATCTAACTCTTCCAGCAAAAGAGTAATTTTAAACATCGTATATGAATTGAAGCACAATGACTTGTCGCCTCTTTTGGTGGGGCAATAAAAGCAACCTTTGCATACATTATTATAATCGCAAGAAAACACCCAAACTGAGCTAAAAAGAATATTGCCCCATTTGCGATCGATCAACTTTCTAAAAAGATCCTCAATGCTATGAAAGATACACAAACAATAAACTCTTTAATTCCACCCAAACATTTAGATATAATTGTAGCCTAGCCAAAAGTGCTTAAGTTTTATCTTGTGAAGGCGTTTATCGTGAGGCTAATAAAAAAAATTGCAATCCTATTGCTCTTTTCAGGATTTAATCATCTTTTTTGCGCATCAAATATAATGGTTGATATCTCTATTATCAATGATACCAAAAAGAATATAAAGGTTACCTATGCACAAGAGGTACTAAACCTTGCACCTCAGCAAACAAAAGTCGTAAAAATGGCAACAAAAGAACAAATTATCAAAATAGAAGTCGACCGCAAAAAGCAGAAATACAAAGAACAACTAATCCTTCAAGGCCGCCCGCAGCTCACCGCCAGCATGAATATATATTTTGATAAAGCGTGCAAGCTACAAGTGAAAAGCCATAATTGGGTCACTCTCATACTCAAATTTTATCTCACAAGAGAGCATTAAGGGCGACATAAAAAACAACCGCCCTAAAGAAAAATGGTCAAAATTTGGCACTAAACCCTTTGACAAAGCAACCAGGTAAAATTTCTCTCGCCCAATAGGCCCTTTCTTTTTATACCATCTTTAGCTACTTCTCCGGCGCAACACCCCTAAAGAGCTTTGATGTGACACCTTCACAAAGCTATAACAAAAAAACTGAAAAAATTGCAGGGCAATCGGGTGAATAACCTATAGTTCATAAGGGTTTTCTTACTGAAAGCTTTTTCCCTTTTTTGTCATCCTCGAAGAGGATCCAGGCCAATAATACTATCATCGAAAATATCATATCGTCAGAATTCGTTTATTTACAAAGCGCGTGGGTATTATTAATTTGTTAGTCACTTTCGCCACGTCTACGCTTTCAGCTACGCCGCGCACGGCTGAATCCTTTTTGAGGATGACAAAATGATGAAGAATTAAATTTAAAAGTGAGAGCCACATTGCAAAGTAAAAATACCTATAAACCTGATGTCATTCACCCGATTGCCCTGAAGAAAAGGCCATAACTGTTTAAAGGTTATCGCCTTTTTCAGTATGAGCCTTTATCATCCTTGCGGGAACCACCCATTTACACCTCTCACTTCTTTACATATACTTATATAATATAAAGTAAAATTGCATTGCGCTCACCATTTAGGAACAATATTACGATCAAAAAAACGCTCTTCTTAACGCTTTTCGCCATATCAAGCATGCATGCCGTTTTATTACGCAACGGAACACGCATTCCTTTGGATATAACACAAAGAACATGGTGGACTCTCAAAAAACTTGAGACCGATAACCATATAGACCTATTAACAGATCTATGGATAAGTGCTTGCTGGAATGATGACAACCTAAAAATATTCAACCGAGAAGACACATCTATACCAGAATTGGCAAAAAAGTTTCAATGCATAAGCTCATTAGAATATGAGGAAAAAGTAGCAACATTTCATGCATTAGGCTTATGCGATCAAGATGGATATATGCCACAAGAAGTTGCTCACATTATCAAATCATCAATATATATACATACCGCTTCAATCGCGAAAAGGGCTCTTTTTTTATTTCTAGCACCTGAAATGAGACGAAAGCCCAAAATGCAGTCCCCTCTTCATCCAATACACTATGCCAATCCAAAATATTGGTTCAAGAATCCATTTGCCACAAGAACATACAACGGGCACCTTTATAGGCCTATAAAAAGCTAAATCTACCTTGAAAATCCTCTTTGAAAATACTTTGACTCATTAAAGCATATTAATGAACGACAAGCCCCCCATTCCGAATCGCCAATTTGACATAAACATCACTTGTGGTATCTTGATAAGAGTATATCTAAACATTACGTAAATGGAGGAATGTCATGCGTAAACAATACACTCTAACTGCGCTATTACTATTTGTAATATCTTGCAGCGTCGTTGCTAAAAGCGCTAAAGAGGAACTCGTAGTAAAGGCGTGGGAAAGAGCTCAAAAGAAAATTTCATGGGAAGAACAACAAACAATCACCATAGAAAAATTAAGCATCTGGCAAAAAATTGGTACGTTTGCTTATAATATGGTTCGCCCGTCAAGTTACCTGAACGCTTATCGTGGTATGATGCGACAATCAACTTGGAGGGAATCATTCTCAGTTTTAAGTAGTCACCACAAGCCTGTCATCGCAGGAATTGCAACTGTGCTAACTGGTACTGCATTAGGTGGCGCTTATGCTTGGTATAAATATAAAAATAAACGAAAATCAAAAGAAGAAGACACTAAAAAATAAGGCTTTCTAGGCTTATACTTTAGATCTTTATTCATCCATGAAACTCATTTAACGGTTAAAGTGTGCATTCGCATACTTTAACCGTTGTTTCCATCTACATCTTTACCGTACACTCGCTCAAATGCATCTTCTGTTGAAAAATATCTCCAGCCCACTAATTCTCGCGCAGGATTAACTGACTCAATTCTTGGATACCTTCGACGCTTGGTTTCATTATCCATATCACTTAATAACTTCATGATGCACTCATTGCACTCTTTCTTTGTTTGGCATTTTTGCACAAGCAAACAATAACTACTAAGATACGCCTCGAATGCCTGCTGACGATCTACAATCTCTTCCTCGTTATTTTGCGCGGCATATACATGCGCTTGCATCAACAAAAAAATGATAAGAATTTCACACTTTTTCATTTATTTATTTCCTTAACACCTCAACTAAATCAATCTGCTTAATGCACTCCTCAGCTCTGGTCATCATATCTTTGAGCGTCACTTGCGATATATATTTAGCGCATTCCTTCTGAACTACATCACAATATGCATATAAGCTCTTACTCAATTATCCGGTTCGATTCTACACCCGATTCTTGCAAAAGCCTCACAAGCGCATCATTATTTCTCTTTTTTGCAATATCAAGCAATGTTGCACCAGAACCATTTTTTTGATGCACATCAGCTCCATGAGCAATGGCTATCCTTGCCAAATCAACGGCAGTTTGATTATATTGAATTCGCTCAAAATCGTTCTGCTTTCGACTTCGATTATATCGATTGTGAAAGCCGAAAGAACACGTACGTTGCAAAAAAGTGTCCCAACCACAATGAGGCTTCACGCCATTTAACGCCAAAAACTCAATTAATGGAATATTGCATTCTCTCTCTGAATCAATAAACGGTTCTGAGGCCACATCAATCAAAGTATTGCCACACTTTTGCGTTTGAAATAAGTTAGCTCCCAACTCATTTGCAATCTTCACAAGCTCAACATCATTTTCATGAAAGCGATAACTCTTGCACAAGTTATGCACTAGCCCTGACCAATTACTTTTTATTTTTGAAAGATCTACTCTTTTATGCAACCTCTGCAACATATACAAATTTCGCTTTTTAAAAGCAATCGCTAGTGGGCTCTCATGCGCATATTTTACCTCTAAGCATTCATACAGCTTATTATCATCTACATGCTGAAACAACAAATCGAACATTTTCTTATCTATAAAATTATTTTGGGCAGTATATCGTCTTTGCAGTGAGCTGGATGGAGGCTCATTATCTGCATATAATAACGTTCTTAACAATGTCGAGCCCTTATCATCACTCAATTTCAACGCTGGATCAGCCTTTGCATTCAGTAGCAACACAAAGATCGCTTCTAAATTACTCATCCTTTCGACTAAACTTTTTACATGCTTCTCTCTAAATGCATGGGCCAATTCAGCAGTTGACTTGCCATACTCACTATAATCTCGCCAATCCGATCCGAGCAACTTAAAAAGATCTTGGCACGCTTCTCTATGAGCGGCAACAATCACTTTCAATAGCGGCACGTTATTTTCATTATACTCTTCAACCGTTACTCTCTCTAAAATATAACTTACTTGCTCGCTTCTCCCCTTCTTAATTGCAGACATTAAAGCGGTATCGTTATAATCAAACGGTGTCGACTTATCTCTCCATAACCCTGCTTCTTTGAATAGCTGCCATCTTAGCTTTAATCGTAGACGAAGGCTTTTTTGCGGATCGATTTCCTCTTCATTGCCCTCAAGAAGCGCATCCCAATCAAACGTTTTATCCTCAGGATCGTTCTTTAATTTATTAGCGGCATATCCCACAGCACTTACTAGTGCCAATACTCCACCCGCAAGAAATTTCCTTTTTGGACCCGATTGATTTTGATCATTAATTTCCTCTTTTACAACTTTATCGCCACCACTAGCAAACAAGCTGTTTTGCATAAATTGCCCACTTTTTTTGGAAAACAAGTCATTGGGCTCATTTCCAATTTTATTCAAGACAAAAAACATTTTCCTTGGATTATGCCGAGCAATTGTTTTGCCTACATTTGAAAACATTGCATGCACAGGCACTGAACATATTATTAAACTAAAAAAAGAAAAAAATCCCTTACTCTTCATTCAAATCCTTCGTATTTAAAGAGCATCAAAAATTAAAACCTACTTTATACAAAAATTTTTCTTTAGCAAAGCAAAATCAACAACCCCTCATTTTTGACAATATTATGAGTATCGTTAATATTAGATCAATACCTAATACAACTATAAACAATTACCATCAATGGAATTAACATGGAACTTAAATTGCTCGCACTCCTTTCACTTTGTTGGCCATATATAGCCTTTGCAAACGCAAATAATAACAATACAACAGTGAGCCAAAAAAAACAGCGCCTGATCAGCCAAGCCGAAGACCTGCTCAAAGAAGCTCTCGCTAAAGAAGATCAAATCGCACATAAAATCCTAGAATGGCTAGAAACGGAAACGAAAACGAGGAATGTATCACCAAATAATCATGCAACGCAACTCACAGCTAGACAAAGAAAAGTAAGCAAAAGAGGCCGCAGAAGAGCCCCATCGCACAATCAAGTTAAGGATAAAAAAAAAATGTTCAAGGAGGCTCTCTCGAACATTAATAATGCATTAAAACAAAAGGATCCCACCCTAGCGGCAACACATATAGATGATTTTTTTGATCATATCAATTCAGATAAAGATCGAGACATGTTTGCAGATATCTATTATCATGAAGGCATCACTTATGGATTACTCGGCAACCAACACGCCTCATATTATTCTTTCCTATCCTTCATTGCGCATGCATCAAATAAACATGGCGCTCCAAAAAAACTTACCTATGCATCAGCAATGATAGATAAATTTAAGGAACAATACCCAAGCATCGTAAAGGCAGAACAAAATACATCAAAGAATGTCAAAGCTATCTGTGAACAATACGACTTTTGGAAAAAATAACAAACTAAACATGCTTTCCCTATTTTTCGTACGATATTTGTGAAAGCAGCATGCGAACTTTTTTTCCAAAAACTTTTAATTCACGTTGCTTAATAAGATTAAAATTGTCACGATCGATATTGCATACTCCACCCCCCTGATCCAGGAAAAAATTTTGACACTTGCGGTGGAGCCCGCCGATCTTTCTCAAAATTTTCTGATGATGCAACATTTCAATACCATAAGAAAGGCCAACACAAAAAACCAACATCGACAATAAACTCAATGAGTATTTATGCATGCACATCCTCTCTATCAAATATTTATGTAGATTAACGATTTTATATAGTTTACAGCAACAACTTTATTTATTCAAAGATAACGCAAAAAAACACCTTAATGTTTCTCCGTAAAGCACCTCATTCTCTAATCCGGCATACGCGCATGAATGGGATTGGTGCAATCCAAACATTCATAAATTTAGATGTTGCTATTTTTATTCATATACACAGGAACACTTTTGGACCAACCAATTTTGCTGCAACTATTGAATAATTAATTATTAAGTATCAACAATGCAACAAAAAACTCAAAGGCAAAAACTGCCGACTTCTCTAGTTCAGAGAATCACTTAAATTGTCGCTCGATTAAAAAAAGTTATTTATACGCTCAAAATGTACGGTGAAAATAAGATCAAAAAATAACATCCGGCCATAAAATGGTCGGATGTTAAATAGTGGCAAAACTGAATTGATCGGCTTATACCATGGCCCCTTTAAACAACCGTTTATCTTTAAACACATCATCCAAACTATTATATGCTTGCTGATCTTCACCGGTAAGTTCATACGGTTTTTTTTGCTTCCATGACGCCATTGCTTTGTGCATGAGTTTGAATTTTGCAATGTCAGAATAGGTCCACCGCTCTAAGAAGTAGGCATAACTCTTCCATATATGCACAGTTTTATCATATGATGCTGAGGCAATACATGTGCTATCAGGACTAAAGGCAACTGATCGCACAAACCCTGTATGGCCCTTAAGCTCACGTAAACATTTGCCCGATTGAGCATCCCATATACGCGCAGTTTTATCATCTGACGCAGAAGCAATCCATGTGCCATCAGAACTAAAGGCGACTGAACTCACCAAACTCGTATGATCCTTAAGTTCACGCAAAAATGTACCCGATGAAGCATCCCATATGCGCACAGTTCCATCACGCGATGCTGAGGCAATACATGTGCTATCAGGGCTAAAGGCAACTGAACACACCCAATCTTCATGACCGTTGAGTTCACGCAAAAATGTGCCCGATGAAGCATCCCATATACGCACAGTTTTATCATCTGACGCAAAAGCAATCCATGTGCCATCAGGACTAAAGGCAACTGAACTCACCAAACTCGTATGATCCTTAAGTTCACGTAAAAATGTGCCCGATGAGACATCCCATATGCGCACAGTTTTATCATTTGATGCTGAGGCAATCCGTTTACCATCAGGACTAAAAGCAACTGAAAGCACCCAACCTTCATGACCGTTGAGCGCGCACAAACAATCACCCGACCGAACATCCCATATACGCACAACTCCATCAAATGATGCTGAAGCAATACGTGTGCTATCCGGACTAAAGGCAACTGACCACACCCAATTTGTATGACCCTTGAGCGTACGCACACATTTACCCGACTGAGCATTCCATATGCACACAGTTTTGTCATACGATGCTGAGGCAATATATGCGCCATCCGGGCTAAACGTAACTGAATTCACCCAATCTTCATGACCTTCGAGTTTTTGGAACTCCTTACTATGTTTAATATATTCATTCAATGCTTTATTGATATCGCGCACATAGCATGTCTTAACATCAACCAAAGCAAGAGGCAATTGAGTGTAATCCAGATTGTTTTTTAAGATTGAATCAATACATCCATACTTTAATGACGACATGCGCCGTGCTGAGCGTTCGCTAACCTGTTTACTACTGCTTGCAGTGCTGCTTGAATTACTACACGAAGCATCATTACTGCTTGAAGCATCACTTGATGACGAGGCAACATTTTGCGCACCATAAATAGGCGATAGTACAATTAAAGCTAAACTAGCGAGCCCAAAGAATTTCCTTCTGAGGTCCATATCGCCACGTTCACCACAACCTTGAGCAAAGCCTGAAAGCGCCACAATTCGGCGCATCAAAGAAATGTCCATAATAAACTCCATTTAAAGGCAAAAAAAACACCATCTAGAACTAATTTTAAAGATTTTTCCATAAATGTCAATTAGAAAATAATAAGCCCGTGGCCCAAAGTGAACATTGCCGCACGGCAGAGCAAATCGACAATGTTGTGAAACGCCTCTCTATCCAAGTATAAATAGGTAAAAACAGGAGCAATCATACCGTTTAGCGAACAATCACATAGCGAACAATCGCGTAGCGAACAATCGCGTAGACTTTCTTACTTAAAAACCACCCGACAAGATCCACAAATCCGACATAATCATATTAGTAATATTTATCAAGAGCTGCTTTAATCAGAATAAGGAACATCATTTTTCACAATACACACCTGAAGAACTAAACAAATCCTCTCTATTCTTGCCGGTGAGAGCTGACACTGTCGCCAGTACGAGTTCTTTTGCATTAACTCCAATACAGGACCCCCGTAAATAGCTGGAAAAACCTGTGCCCAAGTCTCTGATATTCAGCTCAAATATCCCTATTGGTTGACGTTTTCAAAAAAAAAGCCCTCCTGCGTTTGATATTTTACAACAAACGTAGGAGGGCACCATGTTCAAATTGGACACTTGTCAACATCTGATCATATATTTAATCGGAACATTGCACGAGCGAAAAGTAAATTTTTTGATTCAAAGGATTGCCCCACCAGATCAGATCTTTGGTGGTGTGCATGCCTAAGCCCTGAACTTTACAGCATCACCCATTAAACGGCTCTTTTTTTTCGATCTCGGCTGGTTCTGGAACGTTCAAAAATATATTAAGAACGTCCCTTTCTGCCTTACTTTTATTCATTTTAAGCAAGTATTCAGTTACTTTTTCATTCTGTTTTTCCCATGCCTCTAGATCAATCTGTTTAGATATAAGGATTTTATAAAGCCCAACCAATGTTAACAATCCTCCGGCACTAACCCCCGCAATTCCAATAGGCATGCCAACTAGATACCCAATTAATGCGTCTGACCCTTCATTTAGCATTGATTTAGCAGCCACCAAGCTTAATATACTTGTAGTGCCCCCACCAAAAAAAAGTCGCTTACCTGAGGTGCGTATACTTTTATTGACCGCCTTCTCTTTTTGCTTTTCAGATAAAACACCCTCTATCCGCCGCAAAATTTCTACACTCTCTTTAAAACCAGGTCTCTTTTTTAAAGCATTTTCAAAAAATTCAACTGATGGCTTCTGCTGGACATTTATTGCAGCGCTACTTGTAAAAAAATTCTTAGACAACGCATTCTTATTTTTGAAAAACAATGTATTCGATTCATTTTCAATACCATTATAAACAAGAAACCCCTTTCCCTTAACTAAGCTGTTCAGAACAATTGCTTTGCCTACATTTGAAAACATTGCATGCACAGGCACTGAACATATTATTAAACTAAAAAAAGGAAAAAATCGTTTATTCTTCATATGGATCCTTATTGAAAGCAATTCATATTATTTTTGCAAAGCAACAAACTCAACATCCATGGGCTTATTACGATAATCCATCATTTCTTGATAACCGGATGCCCCCTTTGTTGTAGCATGCTTCACAAGCGCGGTCACTAATACAGAGACTGGATATTTTTGGTTGTTAGCATCCTGTTCTATCAAATCCTGAGCTGGAGCCCACACATATTTTTCAATTTCAAGAGGATCAAGCTTAACTTTTTCGGTATGCTTTTTTTCTAAATAAGCAGCATAATAATGCGTGATGCCCGTAGCACCAAAACGATTCGCTTTAATTTTTGCAGTCATTGCAATCAGAGAAATTGTGTTGGCATCGAACTCAAGGCCAACTTCTTCGGCACATTCACGCACTACAGCTATGCGTGGCAGCTCATTTTTATCAACAGCACCACCTGGAAACAATAGGCCTTCTTTATGTCTATCCTTCACCAAAAGAACATTGATCTTATTCTGTATTTCTTTAAAAACAAGCATGCGAGCAGCATTAGTTGCAGTGTAAGGTTCAGGCATTCCTGATTTATTGCGTATCACCCATTGGATATGATCATTGTCAGAGTAATAATTTTCAAACCCAGCTTATTGCGCCGCAAAGTGCAGATGACCTAATGAATGAGGAATATCAATATAAAAAGCCTTGCCATCATCTTGAAAATGGCTGACAAATTTTTTTAAATTCTTAGATAATTCTTCATTTTTTTGCGTTTTGGGAACCTCGATCACCCTGCTTCCAAACCTTGTTTTGCTAAATGTAAGATTACCGTATGCTTCTTTTTTGTCGCTTATATTTAGCGATGCGGAAAACGTTATACTCGAGGTTAATATCACTGCCAACACGCTCAGTACATTTTTCATTTTTTTAATTTCCTCAACTGGTTTTGAATCCACATTAATTACTGTTATGACCTATTTTTTGCTCTGAATATCATTTTTATTTTTGCTATTAAATACCTTTTTTACATGCTCAACAATGCCAGGGAAGTCTTCATTTAATGCGCGCTTAATTTGATTAAAGGTCTCCGACGTGTAACCTTGTTTTTTAATTTTCTGTTCTATCCAATCGTGAACATCGTCTCCTGGCCCAGGACCATCAGAGCCCAATAAACTCACAGTGCAAAAAGCCAACATCGACAACAATGTCGTCGACAATAATGTCAGTAAATATTTATGCATGCTCATTCCTCTTATTTAACTGCTTAATCAAATCAATAGATAGCATTCTATCATAAAATGATCGGATGCCAAGCAATAGTCATCTTTTATGGACTCATCAATATTATATGGCCTATTCGCTCCTGGATCATATGCACCGTTGATTGCATAACTAAGCAATATTAAACTCTCTTTTGCATTCGTGAAACAAACATCCAACGTGTTACATTCAAAGTCACCGCCTTTAACTTTACATGCATATAAATCATCTTCAAAGCCACCCCAAGAGCCCGGTTCGCCATAATGGCCCATAACACTCGCATCACGCACATCTGCACTTGCAATATACTTGGCAAGCGAATCCTTAAGATCCCGCTGCATTTGCTGCATAAGACTTTGGGCCTCATCCTCTAAATATACCGCATCAAAAAAATAGCGCTTACGCTTCTCCCAACTATTTGGCGTGTCCAGATCACAACGCGAGCACCGCATGTTATAATTTGCTATATTAAGATACTCTTTGCTCTGGCTGGGGATAGGCGGAATGTGCGCTTTATATTTGAAATCTGGCCTATTTAGATCGACACCCTGGCAAGCATTTTCTTTGCAATCTATGTTAATTGGTAACCAAAGGCTGATCATGAAAAGCGCTAAAAGCAACATGCGTGTCCCTAAAAAAAATTTAATATGTTTATTTCGCCAACATTGTAAATATAATGTTAATCTATATCAAAAATCATTCAAGCGACACGATCAGCTCAAACCTCACCAATAGAGCTCCACCTGAACCGGAAGATGATCTGACGGCGAATCATCACGATTAGATAAGTCATTTTTGAGCTTTTGCTTATAGGCAACAGCCGGTTGCCCCTTTACATCTTTGAGAAAAACACCATCTAATTGTGACAAATCCTTGATGTTTTTAGGCTTAAACGCATCATCAGAATAACCCACAAAAGTCCCCGACAACTGATTTCCGCTCTGGTCCTTAATGGATGTGAGCGCATCCTGAAATCCTGCACTTGTGATCATGCTTCTATGCTCTGCGCCCTGTTTATCATCAAAAAAATTAAAATCACCACACCAAACAATAGGATCTTTAGCATTGCGATCTTTGATTAATTTCAAAGCCAAAGCAATAGAGAAGGTTTTTTCATCTTCCGCGAGCCCTAAATGGGTGTTATAAATGTTCAGCTTCCCATCAGACTGCGAGCGCTGTGTTTTATCTTTTTTCAGCAACCTCACATGAGTCAATATGCATCCCCATTTATACCACTTGTTTCCAATAGGCTTAGTTGGATCTTCATTATTATACCACCAACAATTCTCTTCATCCAACGTATATGTATTCTTTTTATATGCAGTAATAAGTGTTTCCGAAAGCGCTGAGCTGTTTGCCGCTTTCATAATCGATTCATAGCCCAAACTAAACAGGTGCGCACATAATTTCGCAGCCTCTGTTTTACGCACTTCCTGTATGCACAGTACATCAGGACTCAGCATCTCTATCTGGTTTACGACCTTGGGCATACGATTATCTAAAGACAACTGAGTATTTTCTAGCCCATGCCGGCAGCATACATTATAAGTAACGATGCGCGTACTCACATCTCTATCATCACCATTCGAGGCATTTAAGTTCATGACCAAAAGCAAAAATAGTGTCATCATAAAACTCATATCCAAACTCCTTAATCAAACAACCAATAAAAGCCTAACATAAAATGATCTGAGGCCAAATGATGATCAACCCCTATTTCTTCATCAATCTCATATAGCCTGTTTTCATGAGAATCATATGCGCCATTAAAAGCATAGCTAAACAAAATCAAGCTGTTCTTTGGATGCATAAAACCGACATCTAAGGTTTCGCATTCAAATCCACCTTCTTGCAATTTACTTGCATATGGATCATCTTCAAAGCCGCCCCAGCTGCCCGGCTCGCCATAATGTCCCATAATGCTTAAATCACGAACATCGGCACAATCTATGCTCTGAAGAAAATATTGATATAAAGATGCCCCATTGCACGATACATAAAATCGCTCACCCAATGCAACCCAAAAATCATCTTGAGCGACCTCTTTAATAGTTGAAGTTTCCGCATCAACCATAGCTTGTGTTAATCCGAGATGATCATAGTGCGCATTGAACACAAAAAACTCTTTAGCCGATTCCTTGTCTTTTAATTTTGCCCATATAACAATGCGATTACGCGAAGCCCCCTCATCATGTGACGGCACATGAGGTGTTTTTGATAACCAACGTACGCCACTTTCCAAACATACAAAGCGCTCCTTTTTATAACCAATCGTCAAAAGCTCATCAATCCAGTCATCGGGCTTAACATCTTTAAGTGGTGTGCCATCATAAGCAGTGAAGCCGATAAAATCATGAAGCGGCATCTCTTTTTTTAGATCTTGCGCTTGCAAATAAGTTACTTCTTGGAATGTTATAACTTCAGGCATTTTTTTATAAATAATGTTTGTATTCGCCTTCGCATTGCCCTCTTTGACCAAATTTGAATGAAATAACTGAAATTGGTCATAGGGATTCGGGTCATCAAAAGAAACATCTTGTATTTTTTTTCCCTTTGGAAAACGGAACACAAAATGCAAAATATAGTGAGGTTCTTTTGAGACCTTTTTACCAGTATCCTTATTACGATAATAAACATCGCCCAACTTGGCATATGAAGTATATTCTGCACCCAATTGATCTGCAACATCTGTTTCGAGTGCGTGCAATAGCGAAGCTAACTCCGCAAACTCTTCCGGCGATGGTCGAGATGCATGACGCCTGAGCACTATAATCAATCTATAGGGATAAGGAAAGTTACCATACACACATTCTTTTTCCATGTCATACCCAACTTTGAGAGCTAAACGAAAAGATGCGGTTTGCCCAATCGGGAATGGTTCTTTATTTTTAAATCTACAGGTAAAACAATCTTTATCACATGCAAACTCTTTATTCTGCACCATGGCAGGCAAATGAGATTTGAGCGCATCTTGCAAATCATTTTGCATTTGCTCCATAAGTCGATTTGCCTCATCTTCATAACCGATGGTTTTGAAAAAAAATGGCTTTCGCTTTTGCCATGTATTTTGAGGCGACTCAGAGCCAGGATATGCATAGCGAATGTTATAGTTTGCAACATTGATATACCGCTTCGATTGAATAGGTATCGATGGAATCTCTTTTTTTTGCTTGTAATGGGGGCGATTCAGCTTCTGTGCCCTTAATTGATTTGAACCGAAACATAAGAGGCTATAAACAATAACTCCGATGTATTTCATGTAAGTTGACCTAAATGTACGCGTTAAAAGGATATATAAGAACAATAGTAGCATCTCTTTTCAAAATTAAAAAGCGCCCACAAACAATTGTGAGCGCTTTTAATGCTAACTATGCTAACTTTGCTGATTATTTTTTAACGCGAGCCTTTTGGATGAAGAAAAGCTCTCCTGCTAAAAGATTCAACTGTGCTCCCAGCTTTTGATCTTCAGTTGAAGCTCTGCGATAGAATTTACCTAAAACCCCTGCAGCCAGTTCGCTAATTGCCCGCAAACCAACTATGTTCAACTCAGGACATCGGGCACGCATTGATGCACAATGATTAGCTGCTTGCTCGGGTGGAGCTACCAATGTGACATCGCCCGGATGTTTTTTCGCCCATTCAGACATCTCTCTTGCTGGAAGCAATTCAATCGACACATTGTTCAATGCTGGATATACATGTTTTCGAATCCATGCGATCAATGTCTTGCGATCCAATGTTTTGGCTTCAACTTCTTGTTGTAACTCTTTTGCATGCTTTGGATCGTTGCCTACTATCTCTAGTAACGCTTTATAATCTTTAATGCCATTTTCATCCAATGGAAAACCTGGCACAAAACAAGTAATCCGCTTAAGTTTATGCTTGAGCACAACTTGATTCAGAGCACACAATATTTGAAGCATTGTGCAAAAACCGCCACCTTGCGTGACAACATTTGGAACAACTTTGCCTGTCTTAACAACCATAAGGCCTGACAAGGCTTCTTTTAGTGCATCGCGATTTTTAACATTCTCTAAAGTTTTTGGAAACTTCCAATCATTTTTGCGCCATGTTTTTTGCGTTACTTCAACTGCTGCCGACAACGTATCATCTGCTGGTTTCACACCAGTACAATCCAAAATCTGTTTAAGCTTATCGGTAATTTGCCCATTTTCATCCACAAGCCGCCCAGCTACCTGCTTTGAAATATCACCATCTGAACTTGCAACAATTGTTGCCGAAAATGAAACGCACAGCGCTAAAGATAACATCATCTTTTGCATGCCTTCTCCTTGAAAAAAAGATTGTAATTTATTAAAAACTACAACTTATCATAATTAAAAAAGTATTTTTTTGATACCTTTTTGATCAACGTCCAATGCATGCTTTTATTGACTTTATTAAAGCAATAATTTAACTTATAAGCGTTAAGATAATATGAAAAAACTATCAGAGAATTTTTTTATGAAGAAGATCATTTCATTATTACTCATTCTTTTATTACAAAACTGTTCTAATGCGGCTTCATTTCAAAAAATTTTTAAATTATCAAAAGAAGAACAACTGCGCGAAGCAATTGGAAAAAGCGATGCTAATCACGTACAAAAACTTATTAGCGAAAATGCAAACGTGAATCATGCATTTAGGCTAGGGTTTACACCATTAATGGACGCCTATAACAACCTTGAAATCACCAAATCTTTATTGAATGCTGGAGCAAACGTGAACCAAGCAAGTGATAATGGTTGCACAGCATTAAGTATGGCTGCTACATATGGTCACAATAAAGAGGTTCTTATTATTCTACACAAAGCTGGCGCTAAAATAGATGCTCAAAATGATCAAGGAGAAACTCCATTAATGTGCGCTGCACGAGCAGAAAACCTTATATGTCTGAGATTTCTAGTTGAACATGGTGCCGATAAAACAGTTAAAAACAAAAAAAATCAAACTGCATATCATATTGCGCAAGAATTTGATCACTGCCCAGAAAGTAGAGTTTTACTTAACACCTGTGATTGTAAGCCCTAAAGACTTAAAAAACGCATAACTTTAAAAAAATGCACCTCTTTGTATGACGTCCTTTGGATAGCGAACATACATTAAGACACGTCCTAACATGTTTTTTCCGGTGCCATCAAATCCCGCACCCCACCACGCATCCTTTTTTCCAGCATTTTCCATAATCACACGTTTTTTTGTTCCCAAAAGCAGCTCTTTGATATTTGCATGTTGTTCAACTTTCGCCTGCACGGCACAAATCATTACTGCTGTTTTTATATCATTCCAATCAGTTCTTCTTGCAGGCTTTTTTTGACGCGCGATTGCAAATATTTTACGCGCTGATGTTTCTGTTCTAATTTTTTCTTGAAGCGCTACATCATCTGGAAATTTTTGAGCCTGGAAATAATGCTCTGGTCTTGGCCAAATTTTTTCATCTAATTCAATTGGTACTTCATGAAAATTTGAAAATTCTTCAAACAATTCACCCTTCTTATAAAAATACACACCATCTTGAATGCCAAACCAAGATTTGATCGCATCAACTTCAGTTGCTACCGAAGGAACCTCCGGGAGTTTTTTTGTAATAACATTACTGGAACTTGCAACAACCACCGCAGGAACAGAAAAACACCATACTAAAGATAACATCGCCTTTTGCATGCCTTCTCCTATTATTTAATGAAAATATAACCTATCGGCTCGAGTATAACAAAGCTAAAGGAAATCGATAAGCATGTTAACGGCAGAAACCAACATCCCGCTAACCCTGGCCTCACACGCCTCAAAAGAGTTAGTCATTTTTGATAGAACACAATAAGCTCTCGAATTTCATCATTAGCAGCATGATAATCCAAGGTAGATCCACTTGGTTTCGCTCCTAAATCGAGCAAAAATTTCACCATTTTTGGCTGATTCCAATTTGCAGCAAAGTTCAACCCGTCATTGATGCATATCTTTTTCATATGGATCCTGACATGTTTTAAATGTGTAAATTAATTCTTCAAAATATCAACCAAATCGACCTGCTTAACTCGTTCCTCTGATCCGGTCATCATATTTTTGAACGTAACTTCATGCTTTTGTTGTTCATCTTCACCAATGATCACCGCATAAGATGCGCCCATTTTATTGGCTTTACGCATCATCTTTTTAACTTGGCCGCCATCAAGCATTACGTGTGCGCATATATCTTGTGCATGCAATTCATCTGCAACTAACAATGCAAGCATCTTTTGCTCATCTTCAACGGGTAAAATAACGGTTAATTTTGGTGATTGGGGAATTGGCAGTTGATCTTGAATGGGCTCGAGTAATAACAACAAGCGTTCAATGCCAATGGCCGCACCAAGTGCCGGTTGACCTTGTTTCGCGCCAAGTTCTTTAACCAAGCCATCATATCTTCCGCCGGCGCAAAAGGCATTTTGTGCACCAAGATCATTGCTGGAAAACTCAAACACTGTTTTGTTGTAGTAATCCAAACCGCGGACTAATTTGGGATTGATCACAAATGAAACTGAAAGGAGTTCAAGCTGTTGCTGCAACTCCCGCCATTCTTTTTGGCTTTCTGCCGAAAGATGGTCAACCATTTTTGGTGCATTGTTATAGAGTTCTTGGCACACAGGGTTTTTGCAATCGAATATGCGCAAAATGTTTGCATCTTTACGCACTTTACACGTTTCGCATATACCTGCACATTCATCTGATTCTAAGAACTTTTTGAGCACTGATTTATAGTTTGCACGATCATCAAATGAGCCTAAAAAGTTGATCATCAACGCATAATTTTGAAGTTGCAATTTTTCATGAAAAAAGCGATCAAGCATTTTGATCAGTTCTGCATCATTGCTAATTGAAGAACTACCAATGTTTTCGATGTTAATCTGATTAAATTCACGATATCGCCCTTTTTGTGGCCGTTCATAACGAAACATTGGCCCCCAAGAAAATACTTTCCATGGCACATCAACAACACTATTTTCGATAAATGCGCGAACGGTAGATGCAGTTGCTTCAGGACGCAAACACATGTAGTTTTCACCCTGAGCCTGTCGAAGGGTTTTATTATCATGTGTCTTAATAATAAACATCTCTTTACTGACAACATCGGTGGCCACACCAAGCGAACGCTTAAACAATTCTGTCGGTTCTAATATAGGTGTTTTTATTTGATTAAAATTATATGAAGTTAGATGCTTTTTTATTTGATCAAGAGCGAAATTGAATAATCTTAAATTGAGCCAATCTTGTGTGCCTTTTATACGTTGAATCATTTGATATACCTTAATAGGAAATTGTATAAAATAAAAGTTCCTTTTTCTCGATCCCCGCGCCTGTTCGCCATATCCTTAGCGCCGGCTGAGAGGATAACAAAAAGAACTATATGAAATTACATTGATTACATACAATTGTGCAGTATACCATAAGATGCCCGACAAATTAACTCATACAGAAATTGACTTAATCACCAAACCTGATAAAAACATACCTATAGTAGAAGTAACTCAAAAAAAGGAGTCGAGAATGAAAAAAATGCTATATCTATTATGGATAGGCTTACTCAGTTGCCCGCCAATGGAAGCAAGGTGCAGCACGCCGTGCGATAATAAGTTGTCATGTGAATCAAATAGCTGCTTTGATTGTAATGATATAGATACCTGTAAATGTCAGGTAACTGCAAAATCATTCCTATCTGTGCGCCCATTCTTTGAGGCCGCATCACCACCAAAAATTGCGTTAATACGCAAAGAGATGCAAGAACTGCGCACTAATAATGGTAGCATGTTCCAAGTGGTGCCATTTGGCGGCAGAACCACTAGTCCAGAAGAACTCGCCTGGTATTTTGGCCCATCATGTAAGCGTGTCTTAACCGTGTCAGCTGATCCTGCAACAAATCCCGATATTATATCTGAAAACTTAGGCATATATACGCAAAACGGGAATTTTGAAAGTAAGTTTTGCTTGTCTCCTCGGCAAACCTTTGCAGGTTTAGGCTTGAACTATCGCACACACTTTGGCTGCAGAGATCAGAATAAAGGGTTTTTTCTTGATGTAACATTACCTGTTTACTACGTAAAAAACCTGATGAATCTTGAAGAAATGGTTACAACCAATGGCGGCGGAGCGCTCAATGCTGGCGACCCTGCAAATGTTGAGCAAGCATTCAAGCAATGCTCATGGCAAGGTGGTCGTATTGATGACTGCTCTGACACGACCGAAACCGGCGTTAGCGAACTTGACGTACAGTTGGGCTATGGTTGGGGCCGCGAACAAGCACATATGCATTCTTATGCAGGTGTAATCATCCCAACGGGCAACAGAGTCCGTGGTAGCAAACTATTTGAACCAATTATCGGATGGAACCATAATACTGCATTCCATTTTGGAACAAGCCTCGGCATTCAGATATGGAAAGATGAATGCAAAGATCGCACCCTCTGGTATGAACTTGCTATTGATAGCCGCTACTTCTTTGAAAACACCCAATGCCGCTCATTTGATCTAAAATGCAAGCCGTGGAGCCGCTATATGCAAATCTACGAAAACAAGGCTCAAGCACAAGAAGCCGCCGATTTATGTGATCCAGTTTCAACCGATGCTGGACGCACACTCGGATCGCCTGGCATAAACCTATTCACCCAGCCACTTAAAGTGCGCCCTCGCTTTCAACGCACCTATAACACTGCATTTGCGCTTGATCTGAAATGCTGGACTTTAGAAGGTGGCTATAACTTCTTCACTCGAGATGAAGAATGCGTAAAGCTTGCATGTCCATGGGAAAAAATTGCGGGCATTATAACGGCACGACAACCTGATGGCACTTATAAAGCAATAGATGGCCCAGCCCTCAAATCACTGCAAGGATGTGGATTTACAAACAATGTACAGACTATAAGTGATAATTTTAATGGTCTTAACGATGTTGATATTAATAATTACGAAGAAAGCATTATCACTGAAGCGGATCTTGATCTATCTTCCGCAGAAGCTCCATGCATGCTCAGCAACCGTTTTTATGGTGCAGTGGGCTATAGCATTGATCGCTGTAAATTCCGAATATTATTCGGCCTTGGTGGAAGTTACGAATTCAGTGCAGATAATACCGGCATAGATCGCTGGGGCGGATGGGGTAAAGTTGCTCTCATCTTCTAACAAATATTCGCATTATGTAAGGGCTGGCACCATTGCCGGCCCTTTTTTATTGAAACTGGATAGGCTCATATGCTAATCTTTCACTAATACTTTAGTTTTCATGCTCTGAAGGCCAGAGTCTTTACATATATTTGGGGGTTTTATGAAAAAAACAATTATTATATTATTAGTTATACCACATGCAATCATCTCAATCACATCAAAAGATGCTCTACAATATGAAAATGAATTTAAAAAGATCGGCATCTATAATCCTGAGCGCCCTGATGATTATAAGGAAAGTCGCGCACAAGAGATTTTAACTCAACTTGCAAAAGGATTTAGTGCCACGGCAAAAGATTTAGAAATTGCACAGCTTCAGTCTCTTATGAAAAAGACAAAGGTCGACTACACAAAAAAAAATGAAGATCTCATAAAAGCAACTCTCGCGAGCGAAGAAAAGAAACGTGCGACAATCAAAGAAGCCCTATTGAAATGCGAATCCAAAATAGGCGCTGCCAAAACTGGCATTTCAGAAGAGCTACAAAAACTTAAGCAAAAAAACAACACCTTACAACAGCAAGCATTAAAATCTCAAAATGATCTCAAACAAAAGTTACAAGCAGCTCAAATTGAACTAAAGAAGTCGCAAGCAACCCACCAGCAGCTTCAAAAAGAACTAAAAACGGCTACGGCAAAAAGATCTGACACCTCTGAGCAAGACCAGCTAAAAGAAAAAAATACTGCATTGCAAAACCAAACAAAAAAACTTCGAACGGAGCTACAACAAGGGCAAACCAAGCTAAGTACCTCCCAAAATGAGCTCACTAAACTTCGAACTAGCAACCAACTACTTCAACAACAGTTGAGCAAGGCGACGACAAAAAAGGCCGATGTAACTCAACTTGCTCAACTAGAAGCTGCTCTAGCAAAATCAAAAAAAGACCTACAAAGCTTAAAGCATCGATTGGAGAGTGACCAAAACAATTATGCAAAAGCAGTAAGAGTACAACAAGATCAACATAAACAAGCGCTCTCCAAACAAACCAGCCAAGTAACACAAACCTTTGCAAATCAAATAAAACAACTTAATGCAACAAACAAGAAACTCAAAGAACAACTTGCATCTTCAGCACAACAGGCTACATCAAAAGATATTAAACAATTAGAACAGCAAATCGAAGCATTACAAAAACAATTAGCCCAAGAAAAACAAAATGCAACATCAATTGCAGCAAAACTCAAAGGCGAATTTGATATTGCAAAGCTGGAAATGGTGAGTCCAAAACTGTATGAACAGCTCAAAAAGGATCATGAAGCCGAAAAAAATGAGCTAAATAAAGGATATAAAAATAATATGAGCATTCTAGAACAAGAATGTGAGGCCACAAAAAAACAACTTAAAACATCTGCTCATAACCAAATCGAACAAATCAAAAAGGGCCTGCGAGTCCTCGAACAACAAAAAGCATCACTTGAAAAAGAAAAGCAAGCACTCCTCAAGCAATCGGAGTCTCCAAATAAAAAACTTAGTGAACTTATACAAGAGAATACTAAATTAAACTCATCAATAGACCAACTTAAAAATGAACACAGTCAAGAGCTTAAAAAAGTAAATATTAATCTGGAACGCTTAAAAAAACAAGCATTAGCTAATAAACAAAAAGAGCATGACAGCATCATCAAAAACTATAACGCTGGCATGACAAAGTATGCAGATCAAGTAAAGAACCTTAAAAAACAGCTCGAGCCGCTACAGAAAAAAGATAAAGAAAATCAAATTCGCGAGCAAGACTTTCAAAAAGTCCTGGATCAATCAATCCTGGCTGAAGAAAAATACAAAGAGCGAGCTGAGAAAGCACAAAAAGAACTTAATAACTTAAAAAAGAAATATTCAACCGAAGTAGAGCCGATTATCAAAAGAATTAAACTTGAATCTGAACAGCAAAAACAAAAAATAATTGAACTCAACCAAGTTAATAAAAAACTCGAAGCACAGCTCAGCAGCTTCCAGAAAAAATAGACCGAAGAGCGAGCTGAAAAACAAATGGAGTAGAAAATGATGAAAAGATATTGGGCATTATTGATGCTACTCATTATGCCCTATGCAATGCAAGCAATAACTTCAAAACAAGCTCAAGAATACCATAATGAATTTCAACGTGTCGGCATTTATAATCCCTTGCGCCCAAGCGATTATAATCAAGCTCGAGCAACATTCATTTTGCAGGAGCTGAACAAAGGTTTCCGGACAAGAGCTCAGCAACTTGCAAATGCCCAACAAGAATCATTAAAACAACGTATTCCATCTGCAGCTGCCGTACAATTGCCAACAACTACACACATCCCTCGCGTTTCGACTTTAGGTCAAAATAGACTGCAGCAGCTTTCTCAGACAAATTCCCAACTACAATCACAATTGCAAGCAGAGCGAGAACGAGCAATAAAATTGCAGCAACAAGCACAGGCATTTAACCAACAAAATCAACAATTGGTTAACAAAGCGACGGAACAAAGTCAATTTACCAACCAACTTCAACAACAGCTCGGACTAACTCAAGAGCAAAACAAACAACTGCAAGTACAATCTGCCCAATTGCAATTGCAAGCACAGCAAAAAGAACAACAACTTGCACAACAGTATCAAGCCCAACTGCAACAGGCTCTAAATAAGCAAAACCTTTCATTGCAACAAGAATCCACTAAGCAATTGTTAAAGTACCAGCAGAATATTGAAGGCCAATACCAAAATAAGCTCGGGCAACTCAGCAAACAAGCACAAAGCCTGCAACAACAATTACTAAAACAACAACAAGCTGAAAAGCAAACCATTCAACAATTAAAGAATGAGTTGGCGCAATCTCAATTGCAATCCCAACAAATACAGAAAGTATTCACAAATCGTTTAACAAATTATCAAAAAAATAAAGAACTAAAGCATCAGGATCAAATCAAGCTACTTCGTCAACAAATTGATCAATTGCAACCTCATCTCCAACGAGCGCAAAGCCTACAAAAAGAATTAGATGCATTAAAAACACACCAACAGCAGGCCGAATCGCTAACTATCCAACAGTTGAGGGGCCAACTTGATCAAGAAAAAAAACAATATACTCAGGCTATCCAAAAATCTGATCTTGAGTTATCTTCTCTAAAACAAACGCTAGAACAACAACAGCGAAGCAAGCTTCAACTTCAAGAACAAATAAAAGAACTCCAATCGCAATTTGCTGAGCAACAGAAAAACGCTCAAATCAAACATCAAGAAAATCTCTCAAACATTAAATCCTCAGCCCAACAAAGCGCACAGCAGCAAATCGCTGATGTAAAAAAACAATTTGAAGAGCAATTGCAGAGCCTACAACAAAGCAATCAAAATCAAGCCCTAGAACGAAAACAACAATTGAAGAACCTGCTAAGTGAGGGGGAAAAAAACCATAATCAAAAGTTGCTCGAACAAAAAGCTCAACATGAAAAGCAATTGCAAAACCAGCTTGAGCAAGAACAAGCAAAACTTAACCAGCAGAAAAAGGAAATACAAGCTCTCAACAATGCAACAGAAAAACTGAAAAAAGACCTTGAAGCCCGACTAAAAATTCCACAAGAAGAAATCAAAGACCTAACAACTGAAATACTAAAAATTAAAAAGCAATTAGACGAAAAAAACCAATCAATAGAACAAATAAAAAAGCAACTTGACGCAGAAAACGAATCTGCATTAAACAAACAAAGAGAAGAACATATCAAAAAACTTAACATGCGCAATGAGCAACTTGTGCAAAAAGAAAATGACAATAACAAGCTGCGAGATGAACTGGTAAATAAAACCAAAGAATTAGAGAGCCTGAAAACACACCAACAACAAGCCGAATCTAATGCAATACAAGAATTGCAGAACCAACTTGAGCAAGAGAAAATAACTCATCAAAAACAGCTTGCCTTGCAAGAAAAGCAACATAATGCAACTTTAAAACAACAGCAGGAACAAAATTCTCAAGCTACAAAAGCATTGCAACTACAACTTAAAAATGAACTACCGAAAACTCATCCGAAAGAAAACAATGCAGCCCTGCAACTTATTCAAGATGAGCTCACTAAACAAACATTAAAGAATGAACGGCTAGAAAAAAGCCTAAACACGATGAATCAGATAATCGAAGAAAATAAACAGTTAAAACAGCAAATCGAAGTACTGAAACAACAAAAGCCGCTACAAAAAACACCTTCTACTAATGAAGACGCTCGTTTTATAGAATTGAACAAACAGCTGGAAAAAATTGAACGTGAAAACCGGAAATTAAAAAGTCAACTTCAGTCATTACAACAAAAGTATAACGAGCGTGATGATACTAGAAAGCAACAGCGAATAGTGATCGACAACCAACAAATAAAAGAATTAAAAAGCAATGCTACGCGGCAAACGAAAACGTCCGACACTGCAGGAAAGCAAAAAAGCACACAAAGCTCAAGACTACAAAACGCAACAACAACAGCTGTCCATTTGATGGCAAAGCAACGTTTAACGCCCCAACGAACTGACACAGCCAAGACATGGCAAGATGTGAGTATTTACCTCTTTAACAACACGAATAAGTCTCTGAGTGTAAATGTCCCTGACCCAAAGAAAACAGAGATATCAACACAATATATTATTAAACAGGAGAAATCCATAACGCAAAGTCAGCCACTCAAGATTAAAGCTGGTCAAATAAAATCACAAAACATCACATTCATCACTGATAAAGAAATTCCTGTCGATAAGCAAAAAATCATACAAGCGGCAAAAAAAGCTGCAGGCAAAACTAACGCTATTGTTATTCAAATTAATAAAATAGCTGGTAGTTTGTTCTCCAGTGATACGTATCCTTATGAAGTGAATGTCTATAAGCCACACAAATCAACTCATGCCGCAAGTTCAACTTCTGCCCAACAGAAGACGTTTACCATTGCCCCTAACACAACATTCCGATTTGGAGACACGAGCTACAGCTTTACCAATCCAAACATACCGGCCTTTGCAGGCAAAGAGGCGCAACTGAAAGCGGCCCCAGCTATTAATACCAAACAAATATTAAACGCAAACGAAGCCAAAAGTGTAAAAGAGCTTATTGATGAATTTAAATTAATTGAAGAAAGGGAAGAAGAGGCTCAACAATCTATTCTTCAAAGCCGAATACTACATTCGAACGAAATAGATCGGAGAGTAGAAGCCCATAAAAAGGGAATTGCTGATGAAGGCTGGTGCGGGCAAGAATATATGGATAATGGCACCATTCTGCTTTATACAATTCATGGCACATGGTCAGAAAATATCGCTTTTGGGGGGGATATATTCTCAATAACAACGTATAACACCTTCAGATTTGCATGCCAATTGGCTCAACAAGAAAAACTTAGGGTAAAAATTGTATCGGTAACTTGGAGTGGCTCATTATCCCCTGAGCATCGGTTGCTCCAGGCAGAAGCTCTTGCTGAAGAATGCATACGAGTCTACAAAAACCAAAACAACAAAATTCGCAAAATATGGATGATCGCTCATAGTCATGGATGCAATGTTGCAGCAATGGCCGCAAATCGCCTTTGGGATAATAGTAAAATCTTGCCCGATGTTGGCATCTTCATGTCATCACCAGCCCTTCAAGAACCTCGCCATGAAGGTCTCAACTTTAAAACTGTTTATGCATTCTATTCACAAGCAGATTTCACGCAAATGGCCGGATCTATAGAAATGGGGCTCACCGGAAGGCCACTTAAGGGATGGACATGGGGAACATTGTGGACTCAACTGAAGAAAAAAATTAATACTGAACGAAAAATGCCACTGCCAAAAGTAGCAGACAGAAAAGTATATAATATACGCACCATGCTCAATGGTCTTGATCGAGATCACATCAACATTAAATGGGCAGTTATGCCATTTCTTGCTCAAATAATAGATATAATACAACAATATTATCCAGACTATTATGACTTAGAACTCAATGTTGAAGATACAGTTGATGCGAGCGGGAATCCTCTATATGAGCCAATGATTGCAATTCGCAAGAAAAACGGCAAAGCCGATCCAAAGTACAGAACTCACATCGATGCACGTTCAGAAAAAAAAGATCAAGTCGCACGAGAGGCTTTTAACACGATTCACAAGAGCGATATAAGTTCGATGGGACGAGTATACACGCAAGGGCTCACGTGGTTGTGGAATTTCCTTCGTGAAGTCTCAACACTTGTGACAACTCCAGAGCCAAAAATAAACAAAGACTCTTTAAAAATTGTTGAACGACATGGCTCAGGACAATCCCCATCACATCAAGGATCATCGTCATCATCAAATAATTAATCCAAAAATGGAGAAGAAAAATGAAAAAAATAGTTGTATTGTTATTACTGCTTCCGATCACATTGCAAGCAATTACTTCGCGTCAAGCTCAAGAATATTCGAAAGAGTTTAGGCACGTGGGCATTTATAATCCGGCTACCCCTGACAATTATAATGAAGCGCGCGCAAAGCACATCTTGAATGAACTACACAAAGGCTTTCGCGGTGTGGCAAAACGCTTAGAACTTGCTCAAGCTAAATCACTAAAAAACCGCAAAGCCGCGCCAACAGGAGATTCTGCATTGCAAAAAGCACTCAATGCATTGCACCAGGAAAACAAAAGATTAAAAGAAGAAAATGATCAATTAAAGAAAAGAACTCCCGCAAAAACACCGACCGGAGAGCTGCAAAGATTACGCGCCGAAAGCCAACAATACCGAACAGCATATCAAAAGCTGCATAAACAATGCACAGATATCGTTAATCGATGTAACAATTTGAGTCAAAGAAATACTGCCATGGCAAATTCTGCTCAAAACTTGCTCACCGCGCACAATAATAATGCTGTAAGTGTTAACGCTGCTGCGCAAAATCTTATAGACAACAAAATAGACCTAGCACAAAATAATATTAATCAGGCCGTGCAAAATATTGAACAAATGCAAAATCTTTACAACCAACTTCAAGGATCTTTGGCACCCTAAAAGTAACTTTGCTAAACAGTCCTTTTGCTGTTATTTTGATACAAAAAACAGCAAAAAGGATTATAGTTAATGCAGCAAAAAGCCGTTTTAATCACTGGTGGTGCAGGTTATATAGGTTCACATACAGCATTGTTGATGGCGCAAAAAGGCTATAAGGTGATTATTCTTGATAATCTTGGCTACCAACAAACATTGCATGCTCCATGGGCAACTTTTATTAATGATGATTTTGCAAACGAAGCAACCTTGAGCCATATCTTTAGAAACTATAACATTCAAGCTGTGATGCACTTTGCTGCATTTATCGAAGTGAATGCTTCACTCAAAGATCCTCGCGTTTACTACCAAAACAACGTAACCAAAACATGCACATTGCTCCAAAGTATGCTCGAGCATCAAGTTAGGCATTTCATATTTTCTTCAAGTTGCGCACTTTACGGCATTCCTGAATATACGCCCATTGATGAACAACACCAAAAAAACCCCATCACACCATATGGTGCTAGCAAACATATGGTTGAAACTATTTTGCATGATTTCGCGCGTGCTTATAATTTTGATTTTGTGAGTTTGCGCTATTTTAACGCAGCGGGCGCACAACCTGAATATAATTTAGGCGAACAACATCAACCGGAAACGCATATTATTCCATTATTATTGCAAGCATTGCGCATGCAAAAACCGTTTAAAATTTTTGGCACCAACTATGATACGCCTGATGGCACATGTATTCGTGATTTTTTGCACGTGAAAGATATTGCGTTAGCACATTATCTCGCGCTTGAACATCTTGAACAAGGCAATCCATCTGATTGCTTTAATCTAGGAACGGGCAAAGGCACTTCAATCAAACAGTTAATCGAAGCTGCTCAAAAAATATTTGGAGTGAAATTGCATATCGTGCATGATAAAAGACGTGAAGGTGACCCTGCAATATTGGTTGCCAATGCACAAAAGGCAAAGCAAATCTTACACTGGCAACCGCATTATTCCGATTTAAAATATATTTTACATTCTGCTCATGAATATACTATCAAACAGCTGATGCACAAGCAGTTTATGCAGACTCATGTTTAACGCGTAACATGCGGAATGTTTTGCGCAATCATTTTCAAAACAGTTTGACCAATATTTTGCCGACCGGCCAACACATTACTGTTTGCCTGATCATGCATATTCTGCACAAGCTTACATTGATTATTATAGGCAGTTAACATACCACCGAAAAACTTTACATGTTGTTCGGCCTGCACAACAATGGTTGGATCAATCAATACACGATCTTGAATCGCTTTAATAATGGCTAAACCATATTGTAGCAAGAACAACTGCAGAGGACTCAATGGGTTTGGCACATTATTGTGCGGACCAGGCGTATATGATGGCCCCGGCGTGTATGTTGGTGGCACTTGTGGCTGCTGTGTGTTATTCGTTGTATTTATTGTTGGGCCACAATCGATTCCAAGTGCACCAGTCGTTGTTTTTTGTTGAGGCAATTGCACCGTAGTTATTGTAGCTTGCGTTTGCTTAGGCACTGCCTTATTAAGCTTATTGCGCCTCAAAGCGGCTAAACGTTGTTGAATCGTTTGCTTAACTTGTGTTTGCTGTTTTTTTGCAGAAGTTGTTTTGCTCTTCGCTGACTTTTTATTTGATTTTGCTTGAGGTTGCGTAGTGCGTTTGTTAGCTGTTTTTTGCTTAGGCGCTTTAGCTGGTTTGGGTTTCAATACATTTTTTGTTTGTTTTTGCTGAGCATTAACCTTAGGCTTACGAGCAACTTTACGTGCAAATGATGAACGTACCTGAGTTGGCTTTTGCATTTGCTGCACACGAGACCCTGGTTGCTCTACTTTCGTTTTTTGCTCAACTTTATTTTGTTCTTTAGGCACTGTTTTCTTAGCCTGTTGTTGAACCGGTTGCTTCACCTGTGTTTGCTGCTTTTTTGCAGGAGTTGTTGTTTTGCTCTGCACATTTTTTTTGCTTGATCCTGCTTGAGACTGCGTGCTCTTATTTACTTTTGGCTTAGATACAGCAACTGGTTTAGGTGTCGATATTTTTTTGGTCTGTTTTTGCTGAACATTAACTTTAGCTTTGCGTGCAAATGATGAACATCCCTGAGTTGGTTGTTGTGTTTGCTGCACACGAGCCCCTGGTTGTTGAGCCTTCTGCCAAGGCGACCACCATGGTTTTTTTTGCACTGTCTGCTGCTTTATATTTGATGATTGACCGGCTTTATGCATCTGCTGCGGTCGCGCAACTTGTTTGCTCACATTATTTGGTCCATACCAAAACTTACGGGCTCTACCCATTGTTCGGGTAGCCCTATCCATTGCTCGAGCTTTGAATGTTTTTGCAGATTGAGCATATCTTTGCATTGGCGATTCAACTTTCACCCTTTGCTGAACTGCTTTTCTAGCTTCTTTTTGTACCGTTTGTTTTTTAACTTGTACTTGCTGTTTTTTAGCAGCTTCTTGGCGTAACAACACAGCTTCACGCTCAATAATACGCTTTTGGCGTTCTATTTTTGTTTCAGATCGTATGGCATTGGCCTTTCTTTTTTTGGAGAACTCTTGTGCTCGCTTTTGCCATTCAGCCCAATTTTTTGCGCGATCTTGTTTTTTTCCCGTTTCATCCTGAGTGTCGCGAAGCGATGTATCGAAGGACTTATGCTTTAACGCTCTATTTTGCGATGATGGTCCAGCAATGCTCCGCCTGTCCTGAGTATTGCATTCAGCAGAACGCAATGTATCGAAGGATTTAACGTTGACATCAGTTATATCAAACTGAATGCCCACGGTATTTTTATCTTTAAATAGTTGAGCTAAATGATTGAATACTGAAGTTGTAATCTCCGGCATCTGTGCATCATCAATATCACCATTAAATGATATAAGCTCATTGCCTGTTTGATGGCCAAGCATTGCTACATCTTTTTGTTGATCATTAAACAATGCAGCCTGTGTTGGTTGCTCAAGATCAATGTTTAAGGCCTGCATTAGTTTTTGAATATTAGCTAAATCTTGTGGACAAAGTTGAGCTAAATCGATGGTTAATGTATCGATGAAACCATCTTTATTTTGTGCATGAATAGTGATAATCCCTGCTTGTTTTTCTGATTGCATTGACACTAAAGCATTTTGCTCATCACTTTCGAACTTCAACGCAGATGGTGCTTGCGATTGCCCTGCTGGCTGATATTCAATAATGATTGTTGGCGCCACATTACCTTTTTTGATCTTTGCTAACAATGCATGATTAACACCAAATAGATGCTTAATTTCTGATTGCTGGTTCGCAACTTGTGCTACTTGTGATGTTGATGATTGTGATGCAATAAGCGGCATATATGTTTGCCCTTCTTGCATTAAGTCAACAACATTATCAGCTTTATATGTTTGTGTGCGCTTTAAAAATGCCTTTAATGCTTCACTCAGTTGTGGTGTTGCATCATAGGTGTTTTCACTTTGTTTCACTGGAACTAATGCTCGTGATTGTGACGCTTCTTGCAGTTGCGACGCTTGTGGTTGAGCTGTTTGCACCTGTTTCGGTTGCTTTGTTTGCACATACTTTTGCTTGAATGCATTTAGCACTTCTGGATTAAATTGTGATGCACCCTTAGTGCGAGCATGCTCAATTGCATCTTTATTAATGCTTGAATAACGTTCTTTGCGTATCGCAGAACGTTGTGCCTTTGGCATATTATATTTGTTTAACTCTTTAAATGTCTGCTGATGAATATGTGTACGACTATCACGGCCAATAAACCGCTCAAGGCCACCATTTTCAGGTTTTGGCCTCGATTGCGTTATATATGCCGGATGTTGCCACTCTTTTTTTGGCGCAACACCTTGTTGTACAACACCTTGTTGCGCAACCGGTTTTGATGATTGAGCAATATTCTCATCTTGCGGACCAAACATTATACGACTCACAGTTTGTTGTGCATCAGCAAACTGTTCTTTAGTATCTGTCCATAACTTTTGCGCTCGCACAACATCTGGATACGACTGCGTATAATCCTTATTCGGATTCCAGACGAGGTCTACATCTTTAATATATGGACGTTCTGCACGTGCAATTGCATACATATGATTAGCTTGTTCTGGACCTTGCATATTTTGCCATGTCTCGATGAACGTTTCTTTAGTTATCGGCCAATTCACCTTATAGTGGTGGAATAGCTCACTAAACTCTTGATCAAATTGTTTTTGCACACGTTGCAATCTACCAAAACGATCATTGTGGCATTCACTCAATTGTTTTGATATGCGATTAGCATTGCGCATGTTTGTTTTATAATTTTTAAGCAATGCTTCTAGTTCTGATCTCATTTGAACTGAAATATCCTGCAAATCTGCAGCATGATCTTTTTCAACCATGCGTGATTCAGCTTGCGTTAAATAATCTTCTGGATATAATGTGTCATCTACCCCAAATTCTTGCAAACGGCTATTCGTTCTAGCAAAAGGATCTGAACTCAACATATCAACTAAATCGGCAGATGATGATGAAGTGTTTGGCGCCTCTTGGCTATCTTTTTGTTTCAGATTTTGATGAAATTTTCGAAGCCCAGGCAATACATCTCTAGCCTCTTTTTTAGTTATCTGAGTAAGTTGCTTTGTTAATTGAGTAATTTCGCTATCTAAGCTTTCTACCTCTTTTTGCGCAGAAGATCTTTGCCAAAACCAGCCATTTTCTGCTGTTTGGCGAGCTTGAGCCAACCGTTCTCTTTTTTGAGCCATTTGCTCGAGTAATTGTTTTTCAGTCGGTTGTGTGAATATTTGATGCTGTAACACTGGCATATATGAACTAGCCGAAAGCTGAAACTCTTTACTTTGAGTATTCACATCACGCATAAGATCGCCATGATCTTTCATGCTTTGCGCATCGGTTTGTGCCCCAAAACGAGCCAATCTTTGCATTAGCGGCATTGCATATACTGATTGTGATGATAAATGACTTTGATCAACTTGATGATGTGCATCATCCTGAGATTGCAATTTTGCATCTTTTTTATGACTTTGCGTTATATCGTAATCTTTAAACTCAGCAGCATTTTTTTGGCCTTCTATCGCTATAATTGCACCATCAAAACCTCTATTGTGCGAGAATATGCTTTGGCCACCAGGCTTAGAAGTAAAGATGTTCAAGCCCGACGAAGAACCATCATCAGCCCTATTGACCTGTTTATTAAGCCGATTAAGTCCTCTTAATGTATCGAAAAATTTTTTACTATTTCCTGCTGCTTGAACAAAGCCCACACTTAGATTCGCAAGCGCCAAAACGGCTAAAAATAGCTTAAATATTGAATTCTTCATATAAATTGCGTCCCTATTTTTTGATATAACATCCACTTATTTCCAAACATATACAATTTATTACAAAACGTCAAATATTTTCAACCTCTTTCTTATATCCTTATCAAGGTAAATCGGCCGCACTCAATCATTAGAAAACACCTGAAAACACCTTTCACGATTGCTTTATAAGTACAAACAATCTATTTTCATGAAATCCTTGACGTCCAAATAACCTTAATAAATTGGGCACTATAATGCGATAGGGTAGCAGATTTTTTTAAAAAAATGTTGCAATATGCATTTTAAATACTTTAAGCTGTTTATGTAAAGATAGTTCACCCAAAACCAAAAAGAAGGAGATCCGTATGAAATATCTTAACAAACTAGCTCTTTTGAGCTTTGTAGCTGTTTATGGTGCTCAGGCATGCTTTGTGACTGTGTTAAATGACACTGATAAGGCTTATACACTACACAAAACAGGGGATAATTCTGAGGCCATTGTGCTTGAGCCTGGCCAAGAGACCGTTTTTGGCAACAAATCAAATAAAGCCAATTTCGTCGTTGTGGAGGCACAAAAGCGCGTGCATCAAGAAAAATGCGGCATGACAGATGCCGAAGAAGCACAAAAGAAGGATAAAACTCTTCATATTTCATGCATTTTAGCTGATAACTTATGCGATGATCTTAATGATCTATTTGTTATCGAAGCTAATAATGATCAAAATCAAGAAATTGCCCAACCTAAAAAATCATCTTGCGGATGCAAGGGATAATTATGCACCTGAAAAAGGAAAATATCTCCTATTTTTAGGATGGGTGCTATTGCTGCTGCCTCAAATACTTGGGGCAGCAGCAAACCAAGGCCCAACACAAAATCAACCTCCAAACAATAACCAGCCCATAAAAATTGCTGGGCCTACGCAAATAAACCCAACAAATCCTACTGCTCGACGTCAGCTTATGTTGCAGCTGCTCACACGCATTATCCTGCATCGAACAAACGATACAACTCAATTGTTCGATATCATTACACAGCATGGCCCTGGACCAGATAACTACAACTTCAACCATTTATATAGCGAGATTTACCGGATCGGCCTTTTGAGAAGGCAACTTCAAACATTGCGCGATCACGCACAACTCACTCCAAACGAGATTGAAGAATTTATTACTCGTTACCGTGATGCGTTGCAACAATATGAATAAAACAAAACCTTATTAAATACGGGCTTTACGGACTAATAAAACCCAACACCCCCAAGCTTATTGCAAACTGAATTATATTTGTGCCATAATAAACACTGATAACACTATAAAAACAATTAATTATGTCACAAGGATAAATATTATGAAAAAAACAATGCGTTTAACGCTGGCACTTTTGCTGGCAACAAGCAACTTAATTGATGCATGTTTGAACACCATATATAACAATACAAATAATACGTATAAATTTGTGGAGATTAAGGGCCACAACAAAAACCTCAAAGGCCTTGATTTCTGTCCGAATGAATACGCGAACGACAAGAAAAAGTCACATAGCCTCACACCTGGCGAAGTAGTTGCCTTTGGAGGCCACTATGTGCCAACTTATTGCATTTATAAGCAAGACGCAGATGGCAAATGGCGCAATATACTTGTGGTAAATCAAATGGAATGTGGCCCAAGAGGACCAGAACATAAAATATTTAACCTTTCAGACGTTCTTGCGCGCAAGTTACCCGGGGATTATCAAGGTGTATATAAATTCACTCCTCGCGTGAGCTCTGAAGCATTGCATGACGAAAGCAGCCACACCAAAGAACTAACAACAATTAAAAATCCATATCAAGTTATTATCAACCTACATGACGAATTTGTCCAAAAAACTCAAGAAGTGGTGCATTCTTTAATGCGTGAACTGAAAGAAACCAAACAGCAATGTGGTTTAGAGGAGCCTGATACTCCTATTGGGTCTGGAGTTGAAGATGAAGATGGTGAAGAATGCGGCGATGAATGTAATTTGCCGTATGATGATTAATAATAAGTAGGGGCTTTGGCCCCTTTTACCCCATTCTTTTTTTAGCGTTTTTTTACTCAATTTCTTTTTTTATTATTGTATGTGTATTTTGTCGTTAAGAAGGCCCTTGCCTGGGCTGCGAAGCCTTGGCGAAGAAGGCTTGGCCTCCTTAACAATCCTAGACACCAACATCCTGTTGGATCTTCTTCGTCGCGTATAAAAACAGCTTACATTTGCTTTATCGTTACTGCATGTTGGCTAGGCGAAGCAAACTTTTTGATAATGCTATTAACTTAACTAATTAAAGCTAATGTCGTTATTTTTTTTCAGAACGACTTTGTGGCAAATATTTTTTTCTTGTTTCTTTAAACACTTCTGGGTCAGTGGCATATTGTTGTTGATAAATATCTGCCATCACAGTAACTCCCCCACACCAAGCATTTGTTTCTTCTTTGGTGAAATACACATCTTGATTATCTATTAAAAAATTTGGAATTCCCAATCTAATTTTAACATTTGGAAAATTCTTTTTCTCCATAACTCCCAAAATAGCCAACACTACTCCTGTATAGGTTGTCCATGCAACCAAACGTTTATTCAAGGGAGCATTATTTTTTACTACCTTGCTAACTTTTTGCCACGCATCACGAGCAAACGCATTATTATTAATAACGCTTAGCCATGGGACTGAATAAATAAATGTTCCTGGGTATTTCTCTTCAAAATCTTGAATACCAAGCTGATTCACTGTGCTATAAATCTGATAACCTGAGCCCGTTATCGGCTTGTTTGGTTGTTTCTCTTGAGCTTTTTTGAGTGCGTATACTAAGCGATTATCATACGTTTCGGCAACGTATTTTTCCGGAAAGACAGCCTTTAAAAACCAATCTTTTTTATTGATAGCATTTATACATTTTTCTGGCGTATTGAGCATCAACTGATTAAGGTCAATATCGTTATCATTCGATGCATTAATCAGTCCAACTGAAAGAAACAACAAAAGATACTTCATATACCTCTCTCCTATTAAATTAGATTATTTATTCCCTTGGAAATTAGCATAAAACGTTTCTTCCTGCAAAGACAATGCAACTTCCTCCAGGGCAAACGCATTAAAAACATCTCGTCTATAGGCATTTATTAGAATTCAGAGCATTTATATTTATAATAATAGATTCCTTTTGTCATCCCCTATACATCGGGGATCCAGGCCAACAAAGCAAGCATTGGTAAAATATATGCTTGTCAGTAAAGAAGTTGTTAACAACAGGACCTCCGCAAATAACTGAAAGATCTGTTCAGGATTGACATTTCAAAAAAAATGAGCTCTTCTTTTGTAGTCTAAAAACATAAAGAGGAGCTCAAATGATCAGAAAAACTGAACGTAAATTAACTTATCCCGTTGCA
>JAJCZC010000003.1 GCA_029262575.1 Candidatus Babelota bacterium
CACTGATTCAGGTGACAGCCTTGATTTCGTGATTAAAAAATTGAAGGAGCTTCGCCCGGAAGCTGCTGTCAAAATCGCTGTCTTATTTTATAAGAAACACTCAAAAATAAAACCCGATTATTTTATAGAAGAAACTGATAAGTGGATTGTGTTCCCTTGGGAAGAATAACACAAAAGGAGAGCTCGCCCCTTTTGATTTGCGTTGATAAAAGATAGTTTAGCATGTTTTTATGCGGCACTAAAAGCAGCTTGTTATAGAAGTTGCTTTTAGTGCCCATTTGAGTTCATAAATGCCTTCTTAAAGCTAACGCCAACTCTTTTAGTATATAATCTCTAAAAAATAGTAAAAAAATGTTATTCAAGGGTGAAGCCTCAGCCCCCCCACTATTACAATTAGAAACTGCCTCGCCTCTTGAACGACAAAATAAACAACTACTTGACAATTGTTGCTTGGGGGTGGCATGCTGGTTAGTAGTAAAGGTTTTTTATATTTAAAAATAGACCCTTTTTCGGGGTTTCGTATGGGAAAAAGGAGCTTTATTATGAAATTTATCAAATTAAATAGTATGGCACTCGTCGCGTTGCTCAGTGCGCAGACAATTTTTGCTGCACATGATGACGCAGCAAGCAGCAACCAACCAAATTTTCTCCAATTTGAAAGTGCTAAAGAACACGTGCTTACGATTGATAAAAATAAGGAGGTGATCGACGTCGATCGTTGCATAAAAGCTATTGAATCCTTGGAGCAGAAATTGCCAAAAGATGGAGACAAGCGAATGTCGTTATTGCAAGATTTGATTCATGCGGATGCGTTTCTTAATGATAGAAACCCAGCTGCCATCGCGATTGCTGTTGTTGCGCATAAAGGCGGTGCTTTGAAGGATGAAAAAATATCGAACGCGTTGCGAGCTCTCATACTAAATCTGAGCCATAAGTTCACTGTGGCATATGTTTTTAAAAAGAAGCAGCCATATGACAAAGAGATCCACTCTCTCTCGATTCAGGATCTGATTGATTATAAAAAGTTTCCTGATATTCCTCATGGTGGCCGTCTCAACTTAACGGATCTCTTCCTTACAAGCATTGATGGGTTAAGCAAGATTAAAGATTTTAAAAACTATAATCAATTGAAGAGTATCGATTTGCACAATAACCAGATTACAGCGATAAATAAGGATGCATTTGCAGGCTTAAATAACTTGACGGAGCTCCGCTTGAACAGTAACCAGATTTCAGCGATAGATAAGAATGCATTTGCAGGTTTAGAGAACGTAGGGTTTTTCCGCTTGAACAATAACTCGATTTCAGTGATAAATGAGAATGCATTTGCAGGTTTAAATAACTTGACGGATCTTGACTTGAGCAATAACCAAATTTCAGCAATAAATAAAAATGCATTTGCGGATTTAAATAAGTTGGAGCTTCTCGATTTGCAGAATAATCAGATTACGACAATAAATAAGAATACGTTTGAAGGTTTAAATGGGTTGGAGATTCTCATCTTGAGCAACAACAAGATTACAGCAATAAATGAGAATGCATTTGCAGATTTAAATAAGTTGACGGGTCTTGACTTGAGCAATAACAAGATTACAGCAATAAATGAGAATGCATTTGCAGGTTTAAATAACTTGAAGAATCTTAACTTGAGCAATAATCCGATTGCAGCCGAGTCATTAGATGTTAAGATAAAGCTTCAATTGCCTTCTGATGAAACTGTTCTGGTCAAGTAAAATAGGACACTTTTTTAAAGAGGATTAGCTCTGTTTTTTCGAACTCTATAGGGCTTAAATATCCCAATGTCGAGTGTAATCGGCGACTGTTGTAAAACATTTCAACATAGTCGATTACATCTCACCTTGCTTCAGGGCAATCGCTTAATAAACGCCCCTCTGCAGCAAGCTACGGAGTATTTGCGTTGCAATGCTATTTTGCGTTGACAAAAGATAGTTTAGCATGTTTTTATGCGGCACTAAAAGCAGCTTGTTATAGAAGTTGCTTTTAGTGCCCATTTGAGTTCATAAATGCCTTCTTAAAGCTAGTTGATTTCTAACGTACTTATGAATTACCTCCTCATTCGCATTCCGAATTGTTTCTATAAAAAAGCTTTGCGCCCACAATTTCTCGCCCCAAAAATATTTCTTTTTTATGCTTGGATATCGCTTGAAAAACTCTCGGGCCGATATGCTTTTTATAACTTGCATTATCTGTGAGGGGCAGCGCTTTGGCTCAGACTTTATAACCATATGAATATGATCATTTGGCACCTCTAACTCAACTATTTCAATGTTATAATCATATCCTTTAGTCCTGGCCGCGCCCACCGAAGCTCGTAAGAGCGAAGGTTGGCATTAACTTCTGGTTACATTCTACAAATCGCGAAATGGAGATAACTATTAGTCTTTCAAAACTGAAAGCATTCTATTCTTGTCTGAGTTTAGAAATAATAAGTATAAAACAAACTTAAAGCGGGAATTGCGCACCATGTTCGGCGCACACAAAATACGGACCTGGCATCGACTAATGGCCGATGCACGCAACTTACATTTGCCAAAAGCACCTAACCCATTTGATGTTATTCGAAATTGCTTGACTGAGTCTGCTGCATTGAAAAAAGAGCTGCTCTCAGGACTTCCACAAATAACTGAAAGATCTGTTCAGGATTGACATTTCAAAAAAAATGAGCTCTTCTTTTGTCGTCTAAAAACATAAAGAGGAGCTCAAATGATCAGAAAAACTGAACGTAAATTAACTTATCCCGTTATATTACTTTTGTCCAGCCCATTTCGAAAAACGTTCGAATCGTTAAGCCGAGAAGCAGGTGTAAGTGGAGACCCTATTTCTCGCATTATTAAGCATGATTCCGCAACTCCGGGAGACTTAATAAAGGTTGTGAATGCAGTTTTCAAAAGAAAGCGGTTGTACTTGATTATCAATGACACACTGATATTAAAAGTATACTCCAAGCTTATTGCTGGCACATCATACAACTTTGACTCAGGCGATCTGGACGTCTATGGAATTCGCTATAGTTAATTACAAAAAAAAGTGGGAGCTAGCTGAGCAGCTTATTGCAAAAATATACAAAAAAGTTTCAATTCATATGGTTTTAGCTAATGGACGGTATGTAATAGTAGATATGCTGAAAGGCCTGACATAATGGCAAACAAGCAAATGCTATAAGAAGTGCTTTTTGGTAAAAATACGGCCGGGTCCGGACTTAAGATATTGTTTAAACTTGATAGCTCTATCTCGGTCCTTAAATGAAACTGATGCAACCAATTTCCACGGCTTATGTTGAATAGTATACTGATCTTCTCCTGCATTGTGCTCTTGCAAACAAAGCGGGACATCCTTAGTATGACCTATATAGGTTTTTTCCGGAGAAGTTACAGATCGGAGTAAATAAACAAAATACATGATTTTTCTTTTTTGTGATTCATTTAAAAAATGTGTTTTGGAAGACTGAAAGTCTCAAAGTGTCGGCGAATAGCCAATCTTGCTTATTCGAAATACATTTCAACAAAATCGTTTCTTAGAAAATGAACTTTCAGATCCTGATTTAAGATATTTTTCAAAAGCCGCTACCTTCAGTTTATCTTTAAATCCAAGAAATACAATTAGTTCCCATGGCCTATAAGGCATTGTATACCTTGAGCCACCCGAATTGTATGTTTCAAGGCGCTGCTTTAGATTTGTAGTGTTACCAATGTAAACTTTATCAGGATGAACAATTGACCTGATCAAATAAACGTAATGCATAATTTATCAATAATAAGAGAGAGTGAAGCTTTGACGACGGCCCTACTTCGCGTTGCTACGCAACAGCTACGAAGGACAACCTTCGCTATTTCTATCAAAATTTAATTTGTATCTTTTACCTTTAGTACTGACCTGAAGAAACAAAAAAAACCGCTTCTTTATCTAAAACAGATCTTGCATGAGGTTAAAGGTGTATTTTGATAAGAATGATGAAACTGTTGCGCTCGTAACACGATCATGATACAATGAATATATGTACCTGGAGAAATATGAAAGAAAAGTTTATAGTACACGAAGGCGAGGAATTCACCATTGAATGGTATTTCGATAGCCGGGGAAAAAGTAATGCATTCGAATATTTTCAAGACTTGACATTCAATCGCAAAAAGAAGGCAGCCTATCTATTTGAGTTACTTGGCGAAACAGGCAAGGTCTTTAACAAAGAGAAGTTTCGCTACGAAGGCGATCAGATATATGCAATAAAACCTTCACCCGATAGATTCTTATGCTTTTTCTTTGATGGTGGTAAAATTATTGTCACGAACGCATATGAAAAGAAAAGTGCCAAAATGCCTGTAAAAGAAAAACAAAAGGCATTAAAAGCAAAAGAAGATTATAAAAAAAGAATTAAAGCAGGAAAATACTATGACTAAAAAAATACGATCAACGCTTGATGAGTTCAAATCATCAATGACAGAACAACAGAAAAGAGAGTACGAAGAAGAATACACAAGTCTTCTTATTGATGAAATGATTGCAGCTGCAATGGAAAGCGATGAAATTTCAGTGCGTAAACTCGCTAAAGCTGCTGGACTTTCTCCAACCATTGTGCAAGGCGTAAAATCTGGAACACGTAAGAACGTGAGTGCGCAAAGTTTGTTTAAAATCTTAAAAGGCCTTGGCTGCAAAGTTATCATAGAAAAAAATGGCCAACAGTTCCCAATCGATTTACCAAAAAATAAATAATCACCAAGCAAAAAAACATTATCTTGCACTAACTTTATCATTAGGAACTCATATAATGACAGCACATGGGACAGTTCAATTACCACGCCCATCTGGTATCTATAGCGTTGGCATGAGCTCTCATTTTTTAAAAGATATATCTCGTCATCATAACACTGAAGAAGGCCGCCCTCTTCTGGTACAACTTTATTATCCAACCTTACCAATAAAATGCGAGCGGAAGACTTTCCTGGCCACTCTCTTCTCGTTATCGATGATCTCACTGATTCAGGTGACAGCCTTGATTTCGTGATTAAAAAATTGAAGGAGCTTCGCCCGGAAGCTGCTGTCAAAATCGCTGTCTTATTTTATAAGAAACACTCAAAAATAAAAC
>JAJCZC010000004.1 GCA_029262575.1 Candidatus Babelota bacterium
GCCGATCCGATCATATAATCAAGTATTTAGAAATGTAGCCGATTTGCTTAATTTTAAACTGGGAAATATGGTCGCTATTTAATCAATTTTGTGCATTGGACAACTTATGTTTTTTGCAAAATTAATTACGCATAAGGTCTATTGGCAAGCCATTTTGCGCGATGTACCATTTAATGAATATAGCACCGATGTATTGGCAACCGCTGCTATCAATGACCTCAATACACTCACCGATTTTAAAGGACCAAAAATTGGCGGCATGGTGACGGCACAAACATTGTTTCGTGGCACCACACCAGGTGATCTCATCGGCCCCTACATTTCACAATTTCTATATTTACCTGTTCCTATTGGACCACCAAACAACTATGATGGCACCATTAGCACACCGGGCATTGATTATCAAGCAACAACAGTTCCCGTATCTGGCACCACCAACGACTTCATGACCGATGTTGCAACATGGAAATTGATTCAACAAGGCAACTTTCCAACCGACACGACAACATATACTGCTGATCGCATTTTTATCCGAAATGGTCGCGACATGACAGCATTTGTCCATTTTGATATTCCACCATTTGCCTACACAAATGCCGGGCGCATTTTGCTCAATCTTGGTGATGATGCACTTGATCGCAATAACCCATACTTAGGCAATCCAACACAAGAAGGCTTTGCTACCTATGGTGCTGCCGATGTGCTCAACTTAGTTTCCATCGCATCTGAAGCAGCACTTAGAGCCGCATGGTACCAAAAATTTTTCTTACATCGCAGATTGCGCCCAGAATTTTATGGTTATTTAGTTGACCAACAAATCAATGGCGTGTTGAACTCTGACATCAATAATCAATTAATAAGCTCACCCGCTCTTGCAATGATAAAAGGAACCTTTGGCACCTACTTATTGCCCCAAGCATATCCTGAGGGTTCCCCAACTCACCCATCTTATCCTGCAGGACATGCCGTATTTTCTGGCGCATGCGCAACTATACTCAAAGCATTCTTTAACGAAGATTTTGTGATTCCAAGTCCGGTGATGCCAAATGCTACAAATGATATGCTCATTGCTTATGCAGACACACCATTGACTGTCGGCAACGAGCTTAATAAGCTGGCGGCCAATATCACCTTAGGGCGAAATTTTGCAGGCGTGCATTATCGCTCAGATGGCTACCAAGGCATGTTATTAGGCGAAAAAATTGCCATTTCCATCCTTGAAGAAGAAGCATTCACGCGCAACATTAATTTTAAAGGCTATCATCTCACCAAATTTGATGGTACAAAGATTATCATTGGCGCCAAACAATGTGCACCGATGCTGCAATAAATACCGTAGAAAACATTAAAAAAGCTCCCATAAAGGGAGCTTTTAACTTTGAGAGAATATACAGGACGATCAGAATGAATAACCTATAATTCATAATCTTTCTTAATGAAAGCCTTCCCCCTTTTTACCATCAAGCATTTCTATTTAATGTAAACTCTTTAAAATCAGCTCTAAACCATTCATCAAAGAAATAAGCTCCTACAAAAAGAGACATCCATCGAATAAATTTAGCAACCGCAACTACATCTTTCCTGTCGGGCTTATCTTTATTCGCTCTGATAGCAAATTCCATAGATACAAATGATAAAATACTCGGAATGATTGCTCCAAGCCACATGGATATTCCATGGCTGTTTTTTATCGTTTCCATAACACCCGCTTCTGGAGCATTCGCCGCTTTTAAACTGGTCATACATAACAACGCTATTAACGCTGTTTTTTTAAACATAATCTATCCTTTCTATATATTTTTTATCAACCAGGAGAAACAACGCCACCGATAACTGCACCACCAATTCCTGTAGCATGAGCTACTTTTTCAGAAACATCCCAAAGTTTAGGAAGAAATCTGCTTTGCATTTTTTCAGCAAATGCTTCTTCAGCTGCTGAACCAGCACAAATCCTTATTACTTTCTGAGTCCCAAACAATACGGCAAGCCCCCCAACATACACCACAGCCTTTCCAACAACCTCACCCGCAACATATCCGCCAAGCCCACCTACAACTCCACCGCCTCTAAGTCGACCGTGACTATCAAGTATAAAGTTGCCATCAGAGCACTCCTTAACAGAAAGATATCCACTGCTTAGAAAAGCAGCAAGTTGCTTAGGTTTCATATTACGCAATGGCTTGGACACCATGTAGTGAGGAATATCCTGTTCTTTATCGTTAATAGACAAACTAAACCTGTCTTCATAACGATTGAGTTTAATTTCTCCACATTTCTTTGAAGCAAATACATCTAGAATGAGAACTACTTTTTTACTCACTCCTTCTTCACATGCAAAAAGTTCATTTATGTGTATTAATGGGCATAATAAAGAGAGCAATAATAATAATTTTTTCAACACAATTCCTTCTGTGAGATTATACTGTTTATTTGTCTTAAATTTGCCTCTCACTCTCTCCGCTGCTCATGAAATCATGATTGACCTTTGGTAATTATGCACTGCCAGAACAAACGTTTTTATATCTACACCTATCAGAAAATACTTCGCAATATTGTGCCAGGATAAAAGAGAATCGTCAATAACTAAACGCGCTTTATAATCATGTAATTGATAGCCGATGAGCAAGAAACCCTTTTGTATAAACAAAACAAGCCATGAGCCAGCCCTTAATGCTACTGTGCCAATATTTTGCGGAAAAACTTTCCTCCCTGTAAAACACCTGCAAATTCAATGTTATTCACCCGATTGCCCCGAATAAATCAAAAAAAACCCTTGTTTTTCACTCCCCCCCACTGCTAACATAAAAGCAGATACGTTAAATAGGTTAACGTAAGCATAGTTTCAAAAAAAAGGAATAAATATGAAGAAACTACTTATCGTAATGCTTAGCTGCGCATCAATTGCTATAGCCCAAACTGATTTTGTATATGGATTTAAAATACAAGGTTTGGCGACCAAGAAACAAAGTGCTAAAAAACTGCAAGAGATACTCAATGACTTTCAAAATCGCTTGGAAGCTGTCAGCGCAGAGCACGAAGACATTGCTACGGAAATCAAAATAAACGGCAAATCTGTTGAGTAGATAAGCCGATAGCTAAACCATGGAAACGCAATGCTCGCCCCATTAATTAATGTGGGCGAGCATTAAAATCAAACTCATCAAAAAAATAATAAACTACCGAATAACAACTTCTAACGTTGGGTCAATGCGTTTAGCTTCCTCTACAACCAATCGCCTATGACAACACTCTCGCACTTCTTTTCTCCCGTGATTATTGCCTTCACTCCAATCATATGTATATGGAGCATCTTTGAAAGAGCCTTCTGATATATCAATCATAAAGTCTTTAACATCCTTATAAAATTGATGCTAATTACCTTTCAAAGTGATTAAATAGTCTGCTCCATGAGCACGAATTTTTGAAACAATGTTTTTTTGTGCTCCAATTGCATCAATAGTAACCAATTTACCTTTCAAGCATAGCTGTTCAAGTAACTTTGGAATCGCGGTTATCTCATTACTGCCAGCATCAACCCTTACTGATCCAAGAACCATTTTTATTTTGTTGGCCCATCCCCTAACAACACATAGTGGATCATCTGAAGAATAGGCGCGTTGAACTTTTCCATCTATATCAACTTGGTCAACATCTTCTTTAATTGCCCCCTCCAACCAAAGTGTGAGCCAAAACTCTAACTCATGTGTAATTACAAGCGAAAAAACATCACTAAATACATCATGCGAAGGAGTACGATCTTTGAGATTAAATAAAGGCATATAATACTCTGATCGATTGGCGATAAAATCTGCAATTTCTGTGCAATTGTTTGCACCACCTAAAACTGCACAGATCGCCATGATCACAATGCATTCGAGGCTATAGACTTTATTCTTTTCAGATCTAAAGTCATTTACCTCCTGAATACAAGCTATCAAATTTGCGAATCTTGGGTTTTCCTGCATATTTTCAAGGGATGTGCTATTCATTGATTACTCCTTTTTAAGGCGTTTTTGAAAATTGAATCGAATAGCATATCCCTATCTCAAATCACAAAATCAGTCAACTTTCGAACAGAAAATACTCTATTTTTTGATAAAAAAACGAAAAAAAATGAAAATATTTTTTTCCCCTGGAAAACACCTATAAATTCGACGTTTATTAAGCGATTGCCCTGAAAAAGCTAAGCAAACCCTTGCATTTCACCCCCCCCCATTGCTAACATAAAAGCAGATACGGTAAATAGGTTAACGTAAGCATAGTTTCAAAAAAAAGGCCCTTCGATAATAAATTTGTTAAATTTAAACTCAGGATGAAAGATATGAAAAAAGTATTATTTTTAAGCGCCTTAACGGCATTTAGTTTGACCTCTCTCTATGCAAATCAAGTGCTGGTCTATTCAAGAAGAGATAAGCCAGTCGAAGTTGAAGCTAAGGGCGGAAAACTGTCTCTGAAAGGCGGCGAATACAAGTCTATTGAATTACCTGCATCAGGAGAGTTTGTATTTGAAGATGAAGAAACAAATACAACATACAAAATTGATAAAAACACAGCTCAGGCAATTGCTAAAGATAAGCATGCTCTATTTCTAGATTACACAGACTCCCAAGAGATTCGAGCATACAAAGGCAAGCCATTAACCGCAAAAGAAGTCAAGCAAGTTGAAGAAGGCACTGAGCCACTCATATCTGGAAAACACAGTACTGTCTCCGGTGCAGACAATAAACTTTATTTATCAACGCCTGATATGGAAATTTCATTAATTAAAGTTAAATAGTTTAGCGTAAGCATAGTTTCAAAAAAAGGAATAAGTATGAAAAAGTTATTACTCTTGCTTAGCATAACAACGCTAGGCGCTCAGGCAAAGCTTGCTGTAACAAGAATAGAAAATCCCTATGAAGAAGCTACTCAAAATCGAAAAATCTTCATTAAAACGAACGATGGCTTTGAGGAACTAAATGACGACACTTTAATTACGTTTGACTCTCTAAGCGAACTGCCAAACGAAGAACTACAATTTGGCTATTCACGAAATAACTTATATAAGTTAACAAAGGATCAGTTAAAGAATAATGCCATATTGTTCACAGACTTTGCACAGCATCCTTTTCCAGTACCACTTATTTTCATTGAGCCTGAAAAAGCTCAATAGCTCACTCATGCACCATTTATAAAAAAAGCTCCCATAAAAGGGAGCTTTTTTAACTTTAAGAACATATATAAAACTAATCACCAGAATTAATCAGATAACGCAAGCGCATCATGCAAGCAAATGGGACTAAACTTCCCAAGGCCCATCCCGCCCATTTAGACTTATTCTTTCCTTCGGTATATTTATATATAGCGCCTACTGTGCTCGCGCCATAACATAACTGAAATAAGTTTGGGAAAACCAATGCAAATGGTGCATCAAAACCAAAAGAGGCCATCAAACCTGCTCCCATATAGCCAAGACCGCCAACGGATCCAGGAGCAACAACACCCAAAGTAAGTCCTGTTACAAACTCCTTAGTGTTAAATTCTTGCGCATCCTCTTTATCATCTGATGCCATAGCAACAATTGGTGCTAATAACATTAGAGAAAGTAAAACAACCTTATAACAGCTCATAAAAAACCTTTCATGTAATTGGCCACAATAGCGTGTACCTTTTTGTGTTTTAATAGTCACGTTTGTGCCCAAAAGATAATGCATAAAAAACATTTTAGCAACAATAAGAATTATGAGCGCAATTTTTTCATAAGCAGTTTTTAATCTATAAGCTATTTGGAAGATACATAGGAGCCCTTGACTTCCCGCCACCAATCTACTTAAATAAAATCATGCATACCTCACGACAACAAAGGATAAAAAATGCATTTGAATTATTCACGCTTTGCATATCATACTTTTTTAGGCTTCGCACTGGCTCTATGTGGCGCAGGCTGCATGCCAGAAAAACCCCATACAAACAATCTGCAAAGTCATCTGCGCTCATCAACAAAGGAAAAGAGAGAACTTTGGCTCAATATGGCAAATGAAGCGGAGCTTTGGGTTGATGGCATGGGCAAAGGGCTCGACGAGGGCATAAAAAACACCGTAATTGCTTTAAATCTACTTGGTTTCAAAACTAGCCAATCATGCGAAGGACATATAGATTGGGGCCTACCATATCCCTGGGTTGATTTTCAAATAACAAGTGACCAAGCAAAAGTGTTCGACAAAAAATTATTGAATATATACCAAAAAATAGAAGCTAAAATGGCCGATTTACAAAAAAAATATCCCGAGCTGCACATGCGCGATATCATTGATAAAGATGATGCAGAATCAAAACAATTAAGAGATCTCTATACTAAGATGCACGCAATAACGCCCAGACTGGACCAAGCTGCCAAGTCAGCACTTTTACCATTATACAAATTGCTTGAAAAATTTTATAAAAATAAATCCGCTCACTACGATCTTGTAATACATATCCACGAAGAATCACATGCAAAACTTTTTCGAATATACAGCTTGGGTGGTAGCTGGCAAACAACCCGAAATGAACCTGAAAGAACTGTGAAGCTAAAAAAATACCAGCAAGAAATGAACGATTTTACAAACTACTTAATTGATTATTTTTTTCATGTATAAAAATCTAATATAAAAAAGGGAAAATTGTGATATTACAGGAGAAGATACGTATGAGCTGAAAGGAGCCTAGGTCAAATAGAAATAAGGTGTATTGTCTTGATTACACCATAATAACGAAGGCCTAATGATGTCAAATTATAACAACATCACTAGACCTTCATTACGCTTTATGATCGCTTAAGGTTATAGCACCTCTATCAGTTGTTATGTGGCTTGAGTAACAACGGTGGATAGTTAGATGGAACCTTAACATTCTCTTTATCTACCACATCTAAGATCATGCTTTTTAGGCTTTTAATGCCTACTACAAGACTCGACGTGTCCCATAAGCGTATGGATCCGTCATCTGATCCTGAAGCCAATATTTTTCCATTTGGGCTAAATGCAACTGAACGGATCTCCCCTGTATGGCTCTTTAGTGGCTCTCCAATCAGTTTAGCCTTTTTAGAATCACTTACATCCCATAAGCGTATGGATCCGTCATCTGATCCTGAGGCCAATGTTTTTCCATCTGGGCTAAATGCAACTGAAGAGCTATCACCTGTATGATCTTCTAGCATCTTTACAATCAGTTTAGGGCTTTTAGGATCACTTACATCCCATAAGCCTATGGATCCGTCTCCTGACCCTGAAGCCAATGTTTTTCCATTTGGGCTAAATGCAACTAATAGCACACTCAATGCGCGATCTCTTAGTGGTTCACCAATCAGTTTAGAGTTTTTAGGATCACTTACATCCCATAAGCGTATGGATCCGTCATTTGATCCTGAGGCCAATGTTTTTCCATCTGGGCTGAATGCAACTGAAGTGATCGCATATGTATGGCTCTCTAGTGGCTCTCTAATCAGTTTAGGGCTTTTAAGATCACTTACATCCCATAAGTATATGGTTCCGCCCTGTAATCCTGAGGCCAATATTTTTCCATCTGGGCTAAATGCAACTGAATGGATCCAATTTGCATGATCTTCTAGTGGTTCACCAATCAGTTTAGGACTTTTAGGATCACTTACATCCCATAAACCTATGCTTTCGTTTATTGATCCTGAGGCCAATGTTTTTCCATTTGGGCTAAATGCAACTGAATAGCTATCATCTGTATGGCCCTTTAGTGGCTTTTCAATCAGTTTAGGGCTTTTAGGATCGCTTACATCCCATAAACCGACTCCGTCATCTGACCCTGAGGCCAATGTTTTTCCATTTGGGCTAAATGCAACTGAATAGATCTCACCTGTACCTGTATGATCCTCTAGTGGCTTTCCAATCTGTTTTATTATTGATTGGACTGCACCAGAGGCAGCACCAGAGGCACTTGTTTCAGCAAATTGCGTATTTGCCGCACATAATGGTAAATTGCTCATAATAAGCACTGTCCATACTACCTTATTCATCTTTTTTCTCCTTTTTTAGGAAACAATCTTTACGAAGAACACCTCCGCTTAATTTTATAATAGCAATTGTTTTATAGAAAGCGCAACCCTATTTGTTCTCAGAGAAGGGGGTGTTCATTGAAACACCTTTAAGTAAGAGCTTTTCTAATAACGCTATTTGAAATCCCTAATAGAATATCGATGTTACGATTTATGGTTAAGGATTTTTACGCAAATCGAAAGGAAATCCATGAAAGTAAAAAATCGATGTCGATTAAAATAATTTATCGCTGATTTCAGCTGTTTTTACAAAAAATACGCATGTAAAAAAGGGCCCATGTTAAGTATGGAGCTTCAAGATAAAGTTCAGAGAGAAGTCAGCCGAATACGCATCCAATCGAACATGCTGCCCTTCTTACATAATTTATTCCGCGATTGCATGTATTAATTACTTTTTGTGTGGACGATCTAAGATCAACTTTTTCACCTAAAACAACCTCTATGAGAAAATCGAAATCTTTGGCAGCTTGAGACGCCATGGTTAAAAATGTGGCCGCTCTACTTAATTTTAAATTGGAAAACATGATCGCAATTTAATCAATTTTGCACATTGGGCAAGCTCACGCTTTTTGCAAAATTAATTACGCATAAGGTCTAATACAATAATCCATACGTTGCGCGTTCACCACAAAGCTTCCATTTTGTGCCTAAGGTAAAAACATAAAAAGCTGTTTTGCAACAATGTAAATCAATCAGCTACAAGAAAATATCTGCTTTGATTATAGAGACTATTAAATGGAAATTAAGTTGGTCCCGAGGCTCAAAGGGCTGTCGCGGTGTTCTACAATAAACGCACAATAGAGCGCTTGCCCTTAGCGCGTGCAATATCAATTGGCTTTTTACCATCACTATTCATCACATTTTTTTCAGCGCCATGCTTGAGCAAATAGGCTACATCATCTTTCCTTCCACGCTCAGCAGCTGCATGCAAAACGGTATTACCCATTTTATCAACAATATTCACATCCGCACCAGCTTGAATAAGGAGCTTAAAAATATCATTTTCGCCGATGAGGTATGCTTGCATAAGTGCCGTACGATCAGAGTGACCATTGCGTACATTTATATCGAAGCGCCCTTTTTGATCCAAAATACCTTTGACCAATTTTCCATTTCTCTTGCTCACTGCCGTATAAAGAGGCGTTTCTCTCCGATCATTTTTATGATTAAGATCAATTTTTTGATCTTTAATAAGCAGTTGCGCCATCTCAGTCTGCCCCTTACGAATAAGCATATGCAACGGAGCCTTTTGGCGACTAATATAAGGCACAAGTTCTACCTTCAGGATATTTTGATCTGCATGTGCACCATATATGGCGAACAAAGCAATAGCTACCAAATGTCTCTTCATACAACCTCCAAAAAATATGTTTTACATCATTATTTATATTAGAATAGACAATAAGGCGGCAAAGGTGCAAGACTGTTGGCTAAATGAGAGATTAAACTATCCCAACAGGCTTTTTTCATGGTCAAAAATAATTAAGCTTTCCTGACAATCGCCTTTATTTTCTAATAGTCCAATTAATTAAAAATCTCCTTTATTAAAGATTGCAACATACCCTAAAAGCCCACTATTTAACACAATATTATTGCTATGTAATGTAAAAAACGACTAATATAGTTCCAAATGGGGGGTAAGGATTATGAACAAATTCATTTTAATATCATTATTATTATGCACCAAATTATTATGCATCAATCTTTTGGCAACATCGCTTGTTATCATTGACACTGAAGGCAAACATCGTTATCAATACCGTAATTTAGAGCTTTTGTGCAACTCCGTAGGCTTTAAAACGGATTATAAAAATCTATATGATCTTCTTGAAAACCCAATATTGAACTACGATGCCGCCCTTTTTTTATGCAGTCCAACATTGCTTGCACATCCGAATAACCCAATTTCCCACTACTGTTTTGACGCATTGCGCATCTTTGCACAAAAAAGAAATAAGGCAATAGGCTTTATGCTTCCTGCGGGCAATAGCTATTCGCCAATACTGGATCAGAAGGTTCTTGAAACTTTAACATCCACACACATGTTGGCCAACAACAATACAACAAAGCTAATAACACCGCTCATTAGCCACTTTTTACAGCCAGATGCACGGCATGCTTATTTATATGGCACCACTTTGCTCAATTCAAAACCTAACGCTTTACGTATATTCAACAAACAGCCAATTGCCCACGAAGGATTACGTGCATTAATGTTGCCCAAAAACTGCAATGTTTCGCCGGTTGCTCAAAAAACATTCCCGCTTGGTCTATTGTTGCATAATCAAGCCACCGACAACATCATCTTGTTGAGCAAACTTTCCATGCTCTCATTTGCAGAGCTTGATGAAAACTATTTCAAAAACCCGCTGGATTTAAACTTACGCCAAGAACTATTATCAGCTGCACAGCAAACATTGGCAGATTTTTTCCATGCAACACAATCGCATTCACTCGAACAAGTTAAATCAACGCCATTAAAGCTACCCAAAGAACTCACGCTCAAACATATGCTCGATCAAAAACAAAAATCACATGCATTTGCAAAGTTGAACAAAAAATACGATTGGGCAAAAGATGGCATCTCATGCGCATGGCTTGATCCGAATGACTTCTTTTATGATAACGATCCAACCATCCTGCAAAAAGGCATCAAGTTTTTATTTGATGCAAAGTTTAACCTACTTTGGTTTGAAATGATTCCTGAATGGTATTTATGCGATCATGGACGCAAAAAAGATGAACGAGATACCTATATCAAAAAAACGAAAAAACTATTCACAGCACTGAACACCTATGCAAAGACATATAATAAAAAAATGCCCAAAATATTTTTGGGCCTTAATTTGAGCAGTAACTTTTTTAATCATAAGGTTAAACATCCAGTGGTTGATATTTTTGGCCGCACCTATTCAAAAATTCCTAGCCCAATTGATGTAGCCAATTTTTGGCAACCAGAAGTGCTTGATATATTTGATACCTTTGTGCAAACATTCGGCAACATTGTGCCAATTGATGGGGTATTTTTAGATTTTGAAATGTATCATGCACAACGGCAAGGTGGCGCATTCACAGATATTATGGATTTTTCCGACTTTGCATGGCAGCATTATACATCGCACAATAAGCGTGCACCAAAACAGCTAAGCCACGGCGCTAAAATAGATTACTTAAGAAAAAACAAACTGTTTCATAATTACTTCAAAACACTCACGAAAAAAGCAACCACTATTGGATGCTCAATCAAAACACATATGCGCAAACGATTACCTAATGTGCTCTTTGCTGCTTATGCGCCAACATTGCCCAATTCATGGTTTTATCGCGGCATAACGCGTGGACTGAGCAATAAAAAAGAACCATTGTTTTATGCCACATTCAACACCGACTACTATTCACATTATTGCTGGCTAAAAAGCCAACATATCTACATGCTTCACGCAAGTGTTGTTATGCTCAGCAAACTGACATCACCTGATTCATTCAAATTGGTTGATACGATCAACAACTATCATGATTTTGTTTGGTATAATCGCCCATCACGCATGTTTGTACCACTTTCGCAAAGCGAACGTAATAAAAAATGGTGGGCCGCGGAAGCTTCGCCAATGGCCATGCAAGATTTTGCAGCATACGCAAGCAAACACAAATAAGGGTTTCACAATTATAACGGTACCCCTGTGATGTGCCGCATTTACTCAATTTGTCCTTATTGCTTGCACATGCATGAACAGCTGAAGTATTATTGTGTTACTTTAGTCAATAAGATATATATAAGGAGAATAGAATGAAAGCATTAATAAAGGTACTTATTTTCATAGTCGTTGTTGGTGGTGGAGCTGTATTTCTTTATCAATGGGCTAGTAAACCTAAAAATGATGTTATGGTGCTTGATGACAACAGTATAAGCCTTGATAGATTGCTCGATATTCCAGGCATTAATAACGTTAGAGCACTTTATATAACCCAAACAAAGATCAAGGAAATCCCAAAAGAGATAGGCCAACTAAAAAATCTACATCTCTTATCAATAGCAGGTGCTCCAATAAAATATCTTCCTCCTGAAATAGGCGAACTTCATAATCTTAAAGATCTTCGAGCCTACAATTTAGACCTGCAAAGCATCCCCAAAGAGATCGGGAAACTTAAAAAATTACAAATTTTACATTTATCTCGCAATCAACTAAATAACTTACCTGAAGAAATAAGGCAACTTACAAATCTTAAAGAACTTGATATACGCAATAATAATTTCACCAAGCTGCCAAAAGAGATTGGCAAACTGCGTAATCTTGAGGACCTCAGTGCAGGTTATAATGAGCTTACTACCCTTCCTCAAGAGATAAAAAACCTTAAAAAGCTGCAATTTGTTTCTCTCTTTAATACCAATTTTAGTGAGCTGGAAAAAGATAGAATAAGAAAATTATTACCACATGTGAATCCATCTTTTACGTTGAATGATAATGCAGCATAAACAAATCATAGATAATAATCGATGAGCAAAGAGCTTCATGCACAAATCTGCAACATCAGCACCTTGATAGGTTGACGACAGACATTGTTTTATATCAGCAATGTTAATCCCCGCAAAGATACTTGTTTGAGAGCAGTCACTCAAGTCTGCTATATATCCAAAAAGAAGATGTCCTGCATTAAAACAAAAACGCACTGATCCAGATGCTTTTTTATAAGGAAGTGCATCAGGACCAATTTCAAAAAACGGTCCGATCATACCTGTACTCAATGGCACCTGATGTGACGTGCAATCATTCGATGTGAAATGCAACCAGTCAGCAGATACAAATGTATTTTTTATTGTTCAAAAAGGTGCGGGCACCAATATCAAAACCAAAACGATAACCAGGATGAATATCATATATATTCCAGCTTGGTGACTGAATAGGCAATGGCGTTGCTTGCACTGCATAGTGCAAATGATTGGTGCTTGGTTTTTGAATAAGCGCTCTAAACTGAATCTCTCAATTAGATAAGCAATCACCTAAAAGTCTATCCCGTATGCCTGATAAATAATCTTGTGCATGACAAGAATAAATGTTTAAAGCAACAATAGCCAAGAGAAGTATGCTGTTTTTTTTCATATCGCTCTCTTTTTAATTAAAATTAAACATTATCTAATCCATTTTTTTTTATATTATTAAACTCATTCTTTTTTTAAAATATATAACGCAATGATGCCGTTATAGGAAAACGAATTTCATTCTTAATTTTTCCAAAGAAAAGACTAACTGTTGGTATATTTGGAATATTCACTGGAATATTACAATTGGTTTTTGGACCACGGTTGGCAACAACTTCTGCCATAATGGCAAACAACCAATTATCACAGAATGCATAGTTTGCACCAAACAATGCGCCCCCTGCAAATGCCGTACCACTTTCAATAAAAGCAACTTTTGGACAAGGTGGGACTAGGTCAAGAATGAGGATTTCTTCTAGTGGAAGCGTCTGAGTAAGACTGAAATTACTCCTTAAGTGGTGGATGAGTCCTATTTTTGCCCCTACAAATACATCCACATTACAAAGCGTTGCAAAAAAACATTGTAGACCAACATAACCATCAACAAAACGATAATTATTAAGAGTAAAATTTAACGTTGTTCCCGCCGGAGCACCCGTTGAAGACAAAACGAGCAATCGAGTTTTACAAGGTTTTTTAGCTTTTGCTTGCGCATAATTTCCCTCAAGAAAAAAGCGCCAACAATCACGCCATCTATAGCCTACTTGACCACCTACAACCCATGGCAATTTGAAGAATGTGCTAAATCTTGGAATACATTGCCCTTGGACAATTTCAGTCGGATCTGCACTAAGACCATCACCGAATGAAAAAAGCCTATCTGCAGCAATACCATTAATTATTGCATTTTCCCCAAAAATACCGCCTCTATTGCGCCACATAAGTGGCTCAATTCCAGCTTGAAAACGCACATCAAAAGAATCGCACTCCATATGACATGCATCATTATTTTCGGTGATCCACTGGTTTGCCCACATTGAACACCAAGAAAACAACCACACTATAACAGCCATCCTTTTTTTGATAGTTGCACGCATACGACATCCTATTTTAGATGAATTAAGAAAATCAAAAACCACTAAATCCATTATTACTACATTCAATTTAAGATAGTCAATACGATAAAAATCGCTTTTCTTAGTTCCCCTAGAACAAAACAATAGGTTGAATTTTCAATGCTGAATGTACGAACCCATTAATCGATTTTTATTTAAGCGATTCCAAGACCGGTGCTGCTTTTAACGCCATCTCAAAAAGAAGTGAGATCCGCCACTATAACTTTTCCATCTGCTTTCGGTGCTATAGGTTAAGTTCATTTAACATATAGTCGTACTATTTATAAAACAAAAAAGCCTCCTAAACATAGGAGGCTTTTTTTTAGCAAATCACCGTATTATGCGGACAACAAAACGCCACCCAAAATTATTATTTAGTTTTTTATTTTTTTCGCAAAAAGAGCTTACTACCATTTTACCTAATTCAATTCACCATAACGAAAGTTGCGAAAAGACAATGAAGCAAAATTGATGCAAACAGATCCCGCTTTAATTCTTTTTATTCTTATCTATTAAAAACCGCTCTATTTCTTCTCTTTGAGCAATTTTATCTTGAGCCTTTGTTCTCATGAGTATGGCTAACTCAAGTGCCGTTTTTCCAACGTGATATTCGCTTTTAAATTTTTTGATCTCAGCATCAAGACGCTTTTCTTCACACTCTGATTGCATACACACACTTCCATGCGACTCTGTTGTGATATCTTGTGAATTTACCTCTGGCCTAGTTTTTATTTTTTTATGCATATCAGCACCCACAGAACAAAGCAATTTAACAATTCCAACGTTTCCTTGGCTTATAGCTTCATGTAGAGGAGTATGACATACAGAAAGATTGGTCTTATTAATAAATCGTCCAAACCTAAGATAATACTTATCTCTATCTCCAAAAGATTCTTTTAATTGGAGTTTTTTGCGCAAAAACCAAACTGAATCCGCATTAGCCAAATAAAGATAATCATTTCTACCTAAATGCTTTGCCACACTATAAAACATCTTACCTATATCACAGCGGCACCGATTGTGTTCTCTATTTTTATTTTCATCATTCATACTAAAAATGGGTAGACACACTAACATCAATAGAGATAGCAAAGTTGATTGTTTCATTATGATACGTTTATTCATAGAGCATACTCTTCTAATAAAAGGTCTAAGATTAATGATATAAATTAGACCAAAACTAACATAAATGAAACTTGACTACAAGCAACCTGCAGCTATTTGAAAACCTTATTTATCGTTAAATTTTTTTTGAAAGCAACATCACAACAACTGTTGAACATCGCCAAATCTCTTGGTTATCATTTGCTGGCTTCAATCACAAAACGTCTACATGCTGCATGCAAGTGTTGTTATGCTCAGCAAGCTGACATCACCTGATTCATTTAAACTGGTTGATACGATAAACACACATCATGACTTTGTTTGGTATAATCGCCCATCACGCATGTTTGTACCCCTTTCGCAAAGCGAACGTAATAAAAAATGGTGGGCCGCAGAAGCTTCACCATTATCTATCAAGGATTTTATAGCATATGCAAAGAAACGTAGATAGCAATCGCAAAATATATAGAATTCCCTATGCTTTAAAAAGCATAAAAAGAGGCAATGGCATTCAACTTTAAGCTGAAAACCCAATCACGCGCATGAATAACACTCAATTTTATAAGGCGTATCATCCGGATATCCACACATAGCCAACATCTCTAAGGCCAATAATGCGCATTCTTTAGGTTCTAATACGTCCAAACTTATGCCATATACGCCTTCATGCACTCCTGGCGCACGATTTGCAACTTTTTCTGCACCAAGCTTACGTAAGTTTTTTAGCTGCTTCGATCCGAGCGTACCATCAATATCGAACATCTCAATCAAAACTCCTTCATGTCCTTGTGCCTGCAAAACAGGGCACTCGCTTTGTTGGCCATCCAAGGTGAGATTAAAAGCTATAACAAGAGGATCATATTTATGTGAAAGAGCAAAGAGCATCTCTAAAATAGTCAAATTATCCAATCGATCATTTTTAATTTTGTCCATAACGATTTTGAGCTCATGCTTAAAGTCTTCATGTATTTTTGCACATTCAACTTTACCTTCTTTATAGCTTTTGCTCATTCGCCAACCTATCAATATTACAAAAAGAAGACCAACAGCCGGCACAACATAATGCACGAACTCTATAAATGAACCCAGCATATTCATGACATTATCCTTACTCTCTACCGTAAACAAACCTGAAATATCAAACACTATATACTCCGTCACTTTATAACCAATTAAATTTATACATATAAAATAATACAAAAAAACATTGGGCTTGTAAAGCAAAAACCATACCTCAATCACATACCTTTTATGCCTGATTGCTTGATTTAGAGATAAGATAGTTTAAACTAATTTAGAAAATAAGGGATGAGAAAATGGCAACATCAACATTGTACAACAACTATTAAGCCAAGGCTTTAAGCCTAAAAACTTTGTTATCGCAGATATGCCTCCAATAAGTGTTGTTGTAGAAGGAGAAGGCTCATTTAAAAATAAAACACAGAAAGTAAATAAGTTCGCAGTTACTTTAAAACCTTATCTGTCGTTAAGACTTTTTTGAAAGCAACATCACAACAACAGTTGAGCATCGCCAAATCTCTTGGTTATCATTTGCTGGATAATAATGCATAAATTCGTCTAATACTTCGTTACAAAATTTCTTTTGCAATTCAAGCGGAATAAAGTTGAACATAGAAAGTGAAAGCCAATTTTGCACAATCTTCTCCATGGGCCAAAAATGCTTGACCACCCGGCTTTAATGCTCGTGCAATATTTTTTAACGCCTTTTGATAACCATCTACAATCCAATGTAGTGTCCAAAATGAAACAATTGCATCATATGCAGGGGCGACATTATAGTTACAAATATCCGCATAGCGATACTCAATATTTGCGCTCTCATTATGCGCGACGGCAAATGAGATCATTTCTCGCGAATTATCAATGCCCACCAACTTTCCTGCCCCTAAAAATTCTTTTGCAATGTAAGAAGATAACAGCCCATCGCCGGAACCTATATCCAAAACAAGCTCATCACCACGCAGCTCTAATTTGTGCATCTCTTTAATTGCATGCTCAAATTGACTTTGATTTGTTTAATTATATAACTTTGCATCACACTCACCGCGAAGACCTTGCCCAAGCATTAAACAATACACACTAAAAATAGTGGCTCTAACAAGCATATCTATTCCCTTTTTTACCTCGTGGTTCATTATAAGTTACTGGATAGCCTACACCATGAGACAAACAATCTTTAATCGTTACAAAAAACATATGATTCGGGTTACAAAGCAATCTTCGAAGAATGATACCTACAGCCAATTAAAATGCAATCTCAAATGCTACATATGGACCAGCAAGAGCAAAGTTACTCAGTGTACGATGAAAAGTTCGCGCAAAAACACCAATCGCATCAACTGCCGGGAATGGCGGCGTTACAACTTCACTGCCCATATCAACCGATTGAAGCGCATTGATATAAACACGAGCTTCATAACCTGCCTCTAGTTTGATTTGATAGCATTCGCAAAATGGAAAAAGATAAGCTACGCCCAGGCGTTCTTCAAAAGCAGGCACAACCTGTGAGCGATTTTCTACACACGTAGTTTGATTGTTTGGCGTCGGAAAACCTGCAACAATGAGAGCTGGTGACTCTGAACTATAAAGTGTGCAATTTTTTGTGGGACCCATGAGAATAGAACCGGCAAAGCGCCCCAAAAGATTAAGGCCATGGCATAGAGCGTATGCAAATTCACAACCGAGCTCAGGGCCTGCACCAATAAAGGAGGAAGGCGTGCTAATTGTGCGCATAATGGCTGGGTTGGAGCCTTGAGTGTCAGTACCTTGATAGGTGGATGACAAGCATTGTTTTATATCGGCAAAATTTACGCCAACAAACACATTTGTTTGAAAACATTCACTCCAGCATATGAACTGTCCGTAGGTAAGATGTGCCGCATTAAAACGAAACTTTACCGATCCTGATGCCTTTTTATAAGGAAGAGCGTCTGGACCAATTTCAAAAAATGGCCCGATCATGTCAGTATCTACCGGCACATCATGCGCTGCACATGTATTAGATTTAAAATGTATCCAATTGGCCGATATATGAGAATTACAATCGCGTAAAAAAGCTCGCGCACCAATATCAAAACCAAAATGATAATCAGGATGAAGATCAAATATATTCCAATTGGGTGATTGGATAGGCAATGGTGTTGCCTGCGCTGCATAATGCAGATTGTTACTGCTCGGCTTTTGGATAAGCGCCCTAAATTGAATCTCCCAATTGGAAGCAATATTTCCTAAAAACATATTGCACGCCTCGGGCAAGCAACTTTGTTTATCGCAACAGCTTAAACTTAATGCGCTGAAAACTAAAAAAAGTATATAAAGATTCTTCTTCACCTAGATCCCCTTTTTTAAAATTGATCGCCTTCTATGATATTTGTATTGATCCCATTTATCACCTAGGTTGTCAAGTCAAAGCAAAAAACACATACAATTCAAAACCCGCTTCTTAAACCTCACTTTCAATCAATGTACAGAGTACGTTTTTCAACCCAAAATTAACAATATTGATTCTTTCCTTCTTTATGCCATTGCAACTGCCACAATCCCTAAACATGGAACCATAAGGAAATCATTAGAATCATTATTATAAAACTTTACCTATTTCTTCATATTTTTCTTGAATTTATTAATGCTCTTAGCATTGCAATATGTGATTTTATCTTGAAGCCTCAGTTGCATTAATAAATTTAAGCATGTATTTCAGACTCAACAATTTAAAATCTTTCACCACAGTTTGTGGCTCCTAATCATCATATAAAATAATTGGAACAAACACATAAAAAAAATGCACTTTCTTTATTTAGTCACATTCGCAACCGTTGCAAATATTGGAGCTTCACAAAATAAAGTAACAACATCTTCTGGACCTCCGCATATTAAAGACTCCATTTCTCCAGAACGCAAAATTTATTTTGCATGTCATAATGGCCATTTTGAAATGGTGAAGCGACTTTTGGAAACAAAAAGCAATCCTAATCAAAAAGCACCTGACGGGAACACTCCATTAATAAGCGCTTGTATGAGAAAGAAGGATAATGCAATTAATATTATTGAACTTTTACTTAAAAACGGCGCCCAAATAAACGAAAGTAATAACACTAATGAAACACCGCTTATGCATGCAGCCGTTAAAGCAAGGGTGTGGACTATGGATACAGTAAAATATCCGTCAGACATAATTCGAACCTTTAAGCCAAATCTTTCTATAATCAAGCTCTTACTCGATCAAGGCGCAGATAAAACGTTGAAAAACTATGAAAATAGAACAGCAGCTGATCTGGCGCGCAAACAGGGAAACGAGGAAATAGCAAAATTCATAAAAAATTACGCCCCAAATTCGAAACACATGGTAATCAACACGAACGATTGATATATTATGCCTAATCAACTTCATGCCAACAACACGTGCCGCATGAATATATCCAAGAAAATGGAAAGCTTCTTGGCAAAGTTGGTCAGTTCAAATAGGCCCTTCTAAACACTTACCCAACAACAACACATTTTCCAACAAACAATTTTGCAATCGAAGAATCATTGCCATAAGTTTCTTGTATAACCCATACATGGTTTATTTTGATCCGACCCTGATCTGAGATAAAGGCTACGCCATTATATTTGCACAACGTTGACACGACTTCAATTATATATTAATGTGCCTATCATATTAAAAATAAAGATGTAAAAATCAATCTTTATAATCGAGACAAAAAATTCAACCAAAGGAAAGAGAATTACAACCGGCAAACCTATACTAACTCAATAAAAAACACTAACCCAACAACAACAAGGGCATTGATAATTATGAATAAATTATTAGCATATTTCTGTTTTACCCTCGTATGGATATCAACTCACGCATTCTGCCTTCATTCGGGAGCTTTACGCCTCCAAACCAATGCGCTCATATTTTCAGGCAACGCAAACATCGAACTTTCTCAAAAAATTGCCAAGCTCCTTAATACGCCTTTAGGTGAAGCTGACATCACCAGATTTAATGACGGCGAAGTTAAAATACAGATCAAAGAAAGCGTTCGCAATAAACACGTATTTATTGTTCAACCCATATGTTCAAACTTAGAACAAAGCGTCAACGACAATCTTATGGAGCTATTTCTATTAATACGTACCATGAAGCGTGCATCTGCAGATAAAATCACGGTAATCATACCGTATTACGGCTATGCCAGACAAGATAGGAAAGTGAAATCGCGCGTACCCATATCAGCAGCAGACGTTGCTTTCATGCTGGAAAAAGCCGGAGCAGACCGTGTTGTTGCCATCGATTTACATTGCGACCAAATACAAGGGTTTTTTCAAAACATTCCGGTTGATAACCTATGTGCATCGTTAGTATGTGCGCCCTATATAGCAACCAAAAAACTATCTAACGCTGTTGTTGTATCGCCTGATGCAGGCGGTGTAGAACGAGCAAATCAGTTTATTTTGGATTTAAATAAAAATGGCATGAGCGCTGAATTAGCTGTTATCAGTAAACAACGCCTGAAGGCCGGCGTGATCAGCTCTATGCAACTAATCGGCAATGTTGAAAACACTGATGCAATCATCGTCGATGATCTATGCGATACCGGCGGCACGCTTGCCAAAGCTGCACAGCTACTCAAAGATAATGGCGCTCGGCGCGTATTTGCAGTCATCACTCATCCCGTTTTTTCAGGTGAAGCCCTTAAGATTATTGAAACATCCGTTATTGATGAAATAATCATCACCGACACTATTCCACTCCGCGGACAAGCGCCTGAAAAAATAACGGTTATCAGCGTTGCGCCGCTACTTTCAAGGGCAATAGTATATATTAATTCTGGGCAATCGCTTTCTACACTCTTTAGAGAACATGAAAACAAACATATCGTTTAAACCTACTTCTTCAGGAACTGAATCTATGCATATAACACACGCACAGTCATTACTTTTCAGAGTAATATCACTTTCGCTCCTAAGCTTACTCATCTATAGCCTTTTCATCGTCTGCGGAAAAGAAAATGCGTGTCCCTATGGAATCAATAATCTCAATGTGTAAACGGCTCCATGAACAAATCAGCAAAGATACATTCAATCCCGATCTTCTTATAGGAATTGCTCGTGGCGGACTCATTCCATTAGGATTTTTATCAGGCGAAGCGAATTTCAACAATCGCAACACCCGCACAATAAATCTTCAATCCTACACCGATGAAGGCAAAAAAACCTCATTGCCACTCTCTTCTCGTTATCGATGATCTCACTGATTCAGGTGACAGCCTTGATTTCGTGATTAAAAAATTGAAGGAGCTTCGCCCGGAAGCTGCTGTCAAAATCGCTGTCTTATTTTATAAGAAACACTCAAAAATAAAAC
>JAJCZC010000005.1 GCA_029262575.1 Candidatus Babelota bacterium
GCAATCAACTCAAAGCTTGAGCAACTCCCAATAAATTCAATCAACAGCAAACTGGATACTATAGAATCATTGGTGTGCACTATTGAAAGCAATATGGATATTGTTGGTGGCTTAATTGGCGAAGCCAACATGAAAGCAATGGACCTTGAGGTCGATTTTGCATCAACATGGACAATCTTAGATACAATTGAAAACAAACTATGCACAAGTGAAATCAACCTCGAGAGCGCAAACGAAAACCTACAAAGCTTAATCGACATTGTAGACTTTTCTGCAATATTCACCGTTATCGAAGCTATACAACTTAAAGCATGCACGGTCGATAGTAAAGTTGATATTGCTATTTCATTAGTGGATGCTAATGATGTCGATTTTAGTGGTGTATTTACTGCACTTAATGCACTGGAAAGCAAAGTTTGCCTCATTGATGACCTTGTTCAAACAACGAGTATAGGCATATTTCAAATAAAAGATGCGCTTGGAATACCAATATTTAATAGCGATATTCCATTAACAATAACCACCCCTGGCCGCTATTACCTTGCGGAAGATATTGACTATGCCGGCGCAAGCACCTTGATTACTATAAATACAGACGATGTATTTTTGGATTTAAATAATCGCACGCTCAACTATACCGGAGCAACCGCTGGAATTGATATTATTTTTATTGACACAGTAACTAATGTAGCTGTTGCAAATGGAACCATTAGCGGTTTTACTGACAATGGCCTACATATTGAAAATGTAAGCAATGGACAATTTACCAATTTAGCAATTTTAGATGGCACTGGTGCCACCACTGATGGCATTAGATTAGTTAGCACATCAAACATTATTATCGACAATATTTTAGTGGATAACGTTGAAAGAATAGGAATCCTAGCCTCTTCCGCTGGCGCCTCATCAAATATGGTAATAAAGGATACAGCCACCCACAACAATCGAGACGGCATTCTTTATGGATCCACTTCCGATCGTGGATTTATTTTTCGAACCTCCGCCAATAACAATACTCGAGGCATTTATATTCAGGATAACCAAGGAAGCAGTGTTGTTGAATCATGCAAAACACTCAACAATGGATCCGTAGGAATTTTCATACAAGGCTCAATAGGAGCAATAGTTAAAAATTGTATTTCAGATGGCAACAGCACTGGCATAAGCATTGGAAGTTTCAATCTGAATCCAGCCTTGGAAAACATTTCCATAAACAATACCGTGGTCAACAACAATAAAGGTTTTGAACTGCGTGATCAAAATGCCGACTGCATGAACAATTACATTGCATTTAATGCTTGCATTGAAAACACAAGCAATATTGATGAATTTGAGGCAGATACGGGCCCAAACACTTATTTAGGCAACTTCTGCTTCAATTCAACATCCACAGGTTCGCCAAATAACACAAATTATAATATGGCTCTCTCTGATATAACCGGCAAATTTGTAACAATTACACAAACTAGCGCATTCCCTGCAACTGATCCAACCGAATGGCACAATATTAATATGTTGCCATAAGACCTCGTTAAGCCGCACATTTAGACGACTTTGCTCTCAAAAATTATTTTTGAGGGCAAAGTATTTTTTGACCAATTTCACCTTCACTACAAAACACCTATTTCAGTCAAAAAAATCTAATTCTTTGATGTAAAAATCAAAAAAGTGAAAATATTCTTTCTTCTCTGCAAAACACCTATAAATTAGAAGCCATTCACACGATTTCCCTGGAAACACCTTTCGATTTATTGCAATTTGGGTTATTTTCTTGCTATTCTAAAATCAGTTAGTTAATTATTTTTTATCCGAAAAGGAGCAAGTCATGAAAAGGTTTTCATTAATATCATTGACTGTTTTAGGCCTCGGCTTAACCTCTCAATCATTTTGCGCTAGCAGTAGTACACAAACCGCTACACCATTAGGCGAAGAAGGAAAAAGAGTATTAAATACGCTAAGATCCAAAGAAAGAACCGGACTTGCCTCTAGGCTCGAAAATGGCGACTTCTCTCACATTCTAAGAGCCCTTGTTGACCTGCCAACAACAAAAGTTGACGTTAGCAAGAAACCAGGGCATCTTCGCAACAAAGTATGGAATACGTTAGACGACATGCTGAATCATGGTTATCTAGAAAATGGCACCGCCTTAGATTTTTTGAATAATCGCCCAGCAGTATCAAATTATCTTTTGAGCAACCCGCCGGAAGAAGGACGAAGCTTATTCAAAACTCGAGAACTGGTAAGAATTTTTAATCGACAATCCAAAGCTCTGGAAGGTCTCTACCAAAAAGAAGCATTCACTGGCAATACTACTACATCGCGCAAAGAAATCATCAGTAGATTATTAGATGAAGGTGACGAGCATTTTGTTGATCAACTTAATTTAGGAATAATATACACCGGAAATCACAAAAATCCTCCATCATATGGCCCATATAACCCAGAGGAAATCATTAATAAGAATAATGCTGAAAGCCAAATTCTTCTCATTAAGCATATAGAAAAGGTGAACGAAATAGTTCAAACCCCTGAATTCATAAAGAGACACCCTAGAGGAATAGATACACAAAAAGCATTCGATGAGCTTATTATGGAAGCATCCTCGAAGAAACCAATAACAGCCTCTAATGATTTAATCAAAAAAATAAAAGAAAAAAATAAGGAGCTTGGCGAAAAGCTTGAGAGCGGAAAATATCCTTACATATTAAAAGCTTTTGCTAAGTTACCTATAGATGTCGACAAGACTGGCCGTCGTCTACTGTTAAATGACGTATTAGCAGCGAAAGGACTTTTAAATGTATTAAACGATTTTCCCGATAAAGCAAACGAGCTTCTTAAGGATGGAAGAGGGTATACAATCGAAAACATGTCGGAAATCCGCGAACTTATGACTAAACTTAGACTCGGCAACAGCACCTTCTGGTAACCCTCGATTTTTTGTCAAGACCAAAAGTTGCAGAAGATTCAGTAGAGCCTCTTTCAGAGAAGCTCTACTGAATCTTCTTATTAATTTTTTCCAATTACCGATGGCATACCTAAAAATCAAACCCGAACTTAGCGCCACCTGTAGATGCGAATCTCTTTGTTGTCGCATCTCGCTTTTCTTCAAGATCAAGTGGCGCATTCACTGTTATTAAGCCTGATCAAGATATTCCCAAATCGACCCAACGCTTTTTACACTAAATAAAAACGACCTTGAACCATCATTCAAACTTTTCCATTTCAACTTCAACCGTAGCAACCGAAAGCACTTCCGAAATAGTGGTTAAGCCATCCTTAATTTTACGCAGGCCATCTTGTACTAATAATCTCATGCCATCCTTCATTGCTTGTTGACGCAACAAAGTTGTGTCAGCACGGTCCATAATCAGTTTGGCAAGCTCAGCAGTCATTTCCATGATTTCAAAAATGGCTAGGCGCCCCTTATAGCCAGTCTTACTGCATTCTTCACAGCCAACTGGTTCATAGAAGATAACACCTTTTGTTTCTTTCTCATCAAGGCCAATGCTCGCCAACTTATCGGCTGATGGCTTGAATGGCTTTTTGCAATATGAGCACAATTTGCGCACAAGTCGTTGCGCCATTGCAAGCTCAAGTGATGATGCGATCAAATATGGCTCAACACCCATATCGAGTAATCTAGTTATGGTTGCTGGTGCACTATTTGTGTGTAAAGTGCTGAGTACCAAGTGACCAGTTAATGCTGCCTGTATTGCAATTTGCGCTGTTTCTTGGTCTCGTGTTTCACCAATCATCACAATATCGGGATCTTGACGCAAAATGGAACGCAGTGCTGCTGCAAAGGTCATGCCAATTTTACTTTTCACTTGTACTTGCCCAATGCCTTTTGTTTGATATTCCACCGGATCTTCAACCGTGATAATGTTCACATCAGGTTTATTGAGTTCACTTAATACTGCATATAATGTGGATGTTTTACCCGAACCTGTTGGTCCGGTAACGTAGATAATACCATTGGGCCTTGATATTGCGGCAGTTAATACAGCAAAATCACGTTCGGCAAAACCGAGATCTTGTATATTGGAGAAAGTTCTAGATTTATCAAGCAAACGCATCACAATACGCTCACCAAATTGCACGGGCAAAATCGAAACACGAATATCATATGGTTTGCCCGCAATACGCAAATCGATACGACCATCCTGCGGGACACGCTTTTCGGCAATGTTCATATTAGCCATAATTTTGATGCGTGATGTGAGAGCATCTTGAATACGTTTTGGCGGGGACATAATGTTATAAAGCACACCATCAATACGATAACGCACACTCACCTCTTTTTCATAAGGCTCAATGTGAATATCTGATGCACCCTGTTTTACTGCTTGATATAAAATATGATTCACCAACTTAATCACTGGCGCTTCAGCTGCTTGCGCTACAATATCACGATCATCAACATCAGTAAATTCAACCTCTTCAAGTCCTGGCTCTTCTTCCTCAAGCTCTGCCATCATCTGTTTCGTGCCTTCAAGTGGATAATATTTATTGATAGCCTCAATAATAATTTTCGGCGTAGAAACAGCAAAGCCAACATTGCCACCAAGCAATAGATTGAGCTCATCAATCGGCTGAACATCCATAGGGTTTGCAGTAAGAGTAATGATGTTGCCATCAATGTTAACCGGCATAACCTCATTTTCACGCAGAAATTTTAATGGAATTCGCCCCAACGTATTAATATCAGCTAATTTATCAGTGACCGAATCGACATAAGCAACACCAACATATTGAGCAAGTGCTTTGCCCAATGCCTGAGGCGTTATGATCTTTTTTGCTAGCAAACATTCAGTTATTGGTGCACCCGATTCATCACTTTCAGTTTTGCATACATCTCGTTGTTCTGAGGTAATTAAACCTGCCTCAATCAGCAAGTCTCCCACATCTTTTTTGAACATGTTTTTCCTACGTTCAGCAATAATTTTCGCATTTTCTTTATTCTAACAAAGCGCCCAAATAAATAATAGCATTGGCTCATGCCAGCGTTTGCTTTTATGGAGCTGCACGCTACAATTAATAGTATAATGCACAAAAAACAGCTAAAAAATCAACGAGGAATGTTATAATGAAACGCTCTCTCTTTCTATCGCTCTTTTTAATCTTGCCATCTATGGCCAAAACAGAGCAAACAAGTGAACCGCAAAAAACAATGGTAAATCAAGAAGTCGACATTGCAAAAGGCGAAATTCTTCAAGCTTCCGATTCTCTTGCAAGTGATACAAACCCGCCAAGTGATGATGATTATGATACCGCTAGTGATATCGCACAAGATGACATGGAAGATCGTCAACCAGTCAAAACGTTAGTTTTTGCACCCGCACCGCCAAGTGATTATGTGAAGCAACAGCAACTTTTAAGCCAACAGTTTCGCCGTGACTTACCTACAAAAGATGAAGCCAAAAAAAGATATAAAGAAAGAAGAGCTCGAGCTTCTCACAAAAAATGGCTTGAGGCCCGTCGCGGACCCCGCAAAGAAAATCTAACTATTTCACAAATGAATTTTCATCAATTATTACAGCGCAAAAATGAACTGTTGCTTGAAGGCGACTATGAAACATCCCTTAAGTATCTTGAAAAAATGTTCCGACTCACTGAGCATGCCGATCAACTGGTCTATATTATGCTTGAATGGGCAGAACTATTGATGAAAACTGGCCAATACGCCAAAGCAGAAAAACTGTTTGATGAGTTTATTAAATTATATCCAGGCAACGAATATGCTGAACAAGCATTTGTTAAAGCAATTGAATGCAGCTGGATGCAAACAGCTAGGCATGATAGAGATCAAACAAAGACAGAAAGCACATTAAAGCTCATTGAACAATTTGAAACTCGTAATGCCGTTTATGCTCAAGAAAGTATTGAACGCGCACAGAACGTAAAAGAAATGTGCCAACAAAAACTTGCCGACAGCAACTTGTATGTTGCCTATCACTACATCGGCAGAGGAGTTTATAGATCAGCACACAAACGATTGGATACTGCACGAAATGAGGATTTGGTAAAACGACCAAACATTGAACCTCGTTTGCTACAACTTGAAATCGAACTTGCCCAAGCTGAGCAAAACACCAATATTGAAGCACAAAAGCTCAGTGAATTGGTTGAAAAATTTCCTGAGCACGAGATCGCACTAGCCCTAAAGCCTAAGACAGCCCCAGAAACAACATAAAACCAAGATATATTAGTTTGCCCACAAAAAAAATATTCACTCTTTTTAGCTAAAAATTCGCAGCTTTTTTCACCTAAAAACACCTGGCGAAAGAAAGACCGCAGCGCTGTATTTATTTGCTGCAAAAAAAATATATTATTTTCAGTTTGACATTCATGTGATTGCGGGTAAGCTATACATATAAGCAAATATAATTATTTTTTAAATAAATGGAGATCCGTTATGAAAGCACCTATATCAACGACTTTACTATTCATCTCGCTAACCTCAATACCTAATATCTTTGGTGCATCTGCTGATAATCCTACGTTTAAGGAATTATCGGAAAAATTTATAGCCAATATTAAAGAATTTAGTCGCAATAATACAAAAAACAATTATAAAGCGGCCAAAGCAGCACAAAAAAATCATAGAGAACTTTCATTTCAGTACAAAAAAGAAACAGATGAACTGTTAGCCTCATATGGATTTATGAAGCTAATTTTAAAAGCCGCTAAAAGAAATGAATCGACTCACGAACTCCTTGGCTGCTTTACTCCACATTCGCCATTTTGGAGGGCAATTCGCAATGGTAATCTTGGCGAGCTCAAAAAAACAGTTGCTAAGCTCAAAATATCTCAGTCTTCGAATAACCAAAACCAAATATTGGTCCACTCTCCTGCTAAAGGGTTAACTTCTAGCTGTTCATCGGTTGCAAGCAACAGTTCTTCTGTCATGTTACAACCACCAACAACTGATTCTTCTTTCTATGGATCTGATGATGATTACTACGATGGAGCTGAAGATGAACGCATTGCACAGGCCATTGAACTTTCCTTAACGGCAAAAGAAAACACAATCGCTGCAAGCAGCAATTCCGCATCTTGTAGCAATACGACCACAAATCATAATCCTATATACCAAAATATAGAAAAAAAAGGCACTATAAATAATAAACCTAGCAACAATGCGTCGATAATTAAAGCTAATACAAAAAGGGCAACCTCCAAGTCAAAAGAAGGAAGCCACATCTCATTTGACCCTACAATTTTTTGCCCCAGTATCACATATCAGAGTGCACTATGCCACCCTAAGAGTCCCTCAACCGATGATGCGGTAAAATTTTACAATTATTATTTTGATGGACTAACTCAACAACACGCACAGATCGTCATAAAAGCTCTATCAATGCACAATAACTCTAACAACAAAGAGTTGAAGCCCTTTTTGGAAAAATTAAAAACTGAAGACTTATTAAAATTGTACACAGAGCTTGACTACCTTGATTATCAAGAGATCTCTGCCGAAAATAAAAGCATTTCCTTAATGTCAAAAGTCGCGTGCCATCTAAAAAAAAGACTCCCTGGTAAATATAAATTAAAAAATGACCATAGCGATCTAAAGCTTGATAGGCTACCATTGAACATTCTCGACAACCTAATCAACAAAAGCGCCTTACAAATACTCTCCATTAACAAAGAGAAGCTAAACAAAGTTATCGACACCCATTTATTAGAGCATTTGTTCAACCAAAAAAAATTTAGTCATGCTGATAAAATGAAGGGCTACATGCACCAAGGAAGCGCCTCAATCGTAATTGATGGTGGTAAGATGACGGGCTACATGCACCAAGAAAGCGACCCAATCCTAATTGATAAGGGTTTCATAGATTTATCTCAACAGGAAAAAGAGGAGATGCGATCCAATCTAAACAAATGCACACGATTTATATTTGACAAACTTAAAAATGATGACCAAGTGCAACGCACAATAAAAAAGCTTTACCACCAAATTCAGAAAGGCAGAGATTGTATGCAAAAATACATATATGCCATCTACAGACTTGGCATACACACGCTCCTCTGGTTAACGTATGCCCAAGGAGGCACTCTATTAAGTGAAAAGGTGTTCACTGAAAAGTTTGCCCCCAAAGACGCCGCCGAGTCGAAGATGTGCGTAAATATGCATGGAATGCTTTCCAAGATATGCTCTCCGGCTGAATGGGAATGCTATCTTTATGAAAGGGTTCCCGGTGAAAACTTTAGCATATTATCAAACGCACTATACGAATTAAAGTTATTAGAGGATAAACCTTTAATGGGCTATGAACTGATTGCAATCATAAAATTATTAGAAAAGGATGTTCGCTGGATAAAGAAAACAGACCGCTTACTCGAAATAATAAAAAATTTAATCAATTCGATGTTATCTATGCATGAGCAGCCATTGATAACAACATTTTGTGATTATGAATTGCGCGCAGAAAGAGAGCGGTCATCAGTCAGATGGGATGGGCGCCTTAACAAAAAAGCGCTGTCCGGTGCCTCAGATGCAGAATTTCTAAAACAACTACCTAAAAACCTAGTAATTCTTGGCTCAAGCTACAGGAGTAAATGTTGTCATTCTTATGGGAAAGCGCTTGAAAGTAGCATAAGGCGTAATAAGAAAAAAATACAAAATAAGCTGCTCCATGAATTATCGACTACAGAAAAAATATCAAAAATGAACTTACTAAAAACTGAAACTGAAACGATAGAGCAAGCCTTTAAATCGCTTGCAGTCAAGACTGTAAACGACCTACTACAATTAATAAAAATGCTGGAAAGAACGCACAAAATAAGAAATCAAATAAAATCGATAAATGAATGGATTTTTGAGTGCGAATATTGATAAAATAACTATCGTACGGTGCCATACAAATCACCAACGATAAGTAATCATAATTTCACAATATAGCCAAATGTATCAGTTGCTTTAGAATGCGCCCATGTCACAAACGGCGGTTAATCTTATCAAATTAATACCCGCACAGGGCTTTCGCAAATAGCTGAAATACCTGTGCAGGATTGGCACTTCAAAAAAAACGAGCTCTCCTTTCGTGATATAAAAGCATAAATTTGCGCATGCGCTCTTACAGTATAATCGTAATAAGGGCATATCCTCATGCGCATCGGCAAATAATGGCGCTTTGCCCGCCAAAAGTTTTAGAAAAAAGGCAATTCATGCACTCTTTAGAGCTAAAAACAACTGACGAAAGGAATACTGCGGCCCTGTATCTTATTTGCTGCAAAAAAAACATATTAACTTCAATTTGACATTTATGTAATTGCGGGTAAACTATACATATAAGCAAATATAATTATTTTTTTAAATAAATGGAGATCCGCTATGAAAACACCTATATTGACGACTTTACTATTCATCTCACTAACCCCAATACCTAATGCTTTTGGTGCATCTGCCGATAATCCTACGTTTAAGGACTTATCGGAAAAATTTGTAACCAATATTATAGAATTCAGCAATGCCAATTCTATAAACAGGGCCTCAATAGCACTCACGGCACAAAAACTTTACAAAGAAATTTCAGGCCTGGAAAACAACACATCTGATCAGATGGCATATTTAGCTAAATCGATGAAAACTATTTTAAAAATAACAAAAGGATTTGATCAACTCAAAAGCACAACCGCTAACCTACAATCTATGGTGGCAAAAAAAGACACCAAAGTTTTCGAAGGGCCTAATCCACTGAACAGCCATAATCAATCCTCTGCAAGCAACAGTTCTGCTGTCATGTTACAACCACCAGCAACTGATTCTTCTTTCTATGGGTCTGATGACGATTACTACGATGGAGCTGAAAATGAACGCATTGCACAGGCAGTTGAACTTTCCTTAAAAATTAAAAAAAACTCAGCCACTGCAAATAATAGTTCAGCATCTTGTAGCAATGCAGCTAAGTGTCACGACACTAGCCAAAATATAGAAAAACATGAATCTTTTACAAGCAACTCATCCAAAGAGCGAATCATTTCTAAAAAAGAGGTGAACAAACTTATCGATACCCATTTATTAGAGCGCTTGTTCAACAAAAAACACTACGATCATGCGAGACAGAACAAGGAGAAAATAGCTACAAGATCTCATCAAAAAAATCTCGGAAGCCTAATCGACAAATCTCTCATATCTTTAAAGGAAGAGCAAAAGAAAGAGATGCTCTCTAATCATAATAAGTGCACACAATTTATCTTTGAGAAACTTAAAAATAATGCCGATGCGCAAACCCTAATAGGAATTCTTGGCAACGACAAAGCAGAAAGACTGGATCTCTCACCCAAGTACAGTTTTAATATCTATAGGCTTGGCATCCATACACTCCTCTGGCTAACATATGCCCAAGGAGGTACCCTATTGAGTAAAAAAGTGTTCACTGAGAAATTTGCCCCCAAAGGTAAATCTGAGTCGGAGATGTGTGAAAGACTACGTGAAATACTTTCTAGGATATGCTCTCCATTTGAATGGAATGACAGTCTCTTTGCAAAAATTCCCGGTGACGATTTTAGTCTACTATCATACGCAATCCATTCACTAAAACTTTTAGACGATCCAACTTTAATGGGCTATGAATTAATTGAAATCACAAACCTTTTAAGCATGCATCCTCGCTGGAAAACTTGCGGAAGTCCTTTGCCAAGGATAATCAAGGATCTCGCCAAACGAAACGAACCAATGAAGCTTCAACCATTACTATCAAAATTGTGTGATTACGAGCTACGCGCAACAGGAGATCGTCCATATCGGAGTACAATAATAAGAAGATTTGATGAGCGCCTCCCTAAAGAAGAAAAACCTCTCCCTCATTACGATGAATTTAAGGAATTTATTACTAAGCTCCCTGAAAATTTATCCCTCCAGAATTCATACTACTATGAGGCATCTTTTGAGATGCTTAAGAAAATATGCAAATCAAGCATAAAACATAGCAAAAAAGAGATAGAAGAATACAACGGAATGATTGCATATGGACAGCTCGAGAAAGTCAATAATAAACTATATACAAAAAATTCCCAAGTAATAAATAAAGCTTGTGAAATGAATAAAGCTAGTGATGAGAAGCTATCAACAATAATAAGCAACTCAAACAAAACCGTAAAAACCCTAGTTGAATTAATAAGGATACAAGAGAACGCAGATGCAATACAAAAAAATATAAATACAATGATAGGAAAACTGCCAGGCTACTGCTTCCCCTACGACCTCGAGTATTAAATAAAATTCAAAACGAGCTTCTACGATGCTCGCTACCTCGAGTGACAACTTATATAGATTTTTTTAAAAATATAAGTTACAACTATGCGTAATACTACCCTATAATATTACGCATAGTTGCTACTATAAGTCGTCTCAACCGTAAAATATATCTAAATACACCTATAGCTATCGGTTGAGCATAAAAGGCGCCCGTACCACAAATAATAGTCAAACTTGCCAACGTACCCAACACAACTTTAGCATGCCGATTCACAATATATAGCAACACAAACATTACTGCATAAATGGCACCAAACAAAAAAAACATGTTCATATGCACATCGGCCATCACCGGTACTTTACCTGCCAAAAATTTGATGAAAAAAGGCAACTTCGCCACTTTATCTAATTGTTGCTGAATAATATACCGACTTAGCGCAAAACTATAGGCACCTCCAATAGTGATGCTTATCGCTTCGAATATTCTTTTTTTTGCTCGAAAAAAACTATAAAAACAAGGTATAAACGTATAAATACAAAACAGTGCACCCATTATCCAAAAAACTTGGTAGATACTCAAAAAACCTTTTTTATCTTCCAAGCCAGTAACGGCAAAAAGCAACGGATTATAGAGCAAATAGCCAAAAAAGCTTAAAAGTGCTAATTCAAACCATCTGCGCCAATAAGCAATAATCATTGATAGCGCTAAAAAAGCAACAAAATACCATGATAAAAAAAAGCGCGTTATAACATGCAACACTAGTGATGGTGTGGTGAGTCCCATTGAAATGGCCAACACAGCAAGCAACCAACCTTGAAATCGAACCGCCGCATAAGCTGCTGCGCAAGCAACAATGGTTAAATACCAAAATGCATATATAGGCTCAAAAAAGTTAAATGAAACATATGCTTGATACACTGCTGCATAAAGCAACGAAGAACCCGCAATTGCACTGCCATATGCCACATCTAAATCGCGATCAGTATGATAAAGATAGAAGCCAATTATCATCAATGTTATGGCACCCAAAACAGCAGCCCAAAATGTGGCTGAAACACCCAACATTGGCACCATGAACAACAGAACATATCCATATAGGATTACACCAATTATTGGGGATATAAGTTTTACAAAGCTTAAAAAGAAAAACATAATTCCATTCATAACCAACCTTTTTCTTTTCATACTATCCTATACCAAGGTGTTTAATAAATGGTTCAGAAGAAAAACAGCTAAATATGCAACATTCTAAGAAAAAACACACCTTTCAGCCAGCCTTAAATAAAGCACAGTACAATTTTAGTTATTTTCAGCTTGACATTTATGGTCAATGTTATATAGTAAAAATGTATATGTTTAATAAAAACAAGGTGAAAAACAGGTTAAAACACCTAAACACCTTGTATAAATGGAGGATATAATGACTATATCAACAAAAAAAGCGCTTACATTAGCACTTTTAATCACCGCTGCTGCACCCTGCAATGCAAATATTTTCAGCTCAATGTGGAAAATCGCATCAGGCCTAGGCGGCATCGGTAGAAGCTTTGCTAAAAGCAAACCATTATTTTGGGGTACATTGGGCTTCGGACTTGGCAAATCATGGCCATACTTAGCGCAACAACCTGAAGATCGTGCACCAATCACGGACTTCAGTTGCAGCTATATGCTTCCTGTTGCTTCTATAAAAAATGTAGGAATCAACACTTGGGGCATATGCAATGAGGGCTTTAACTTATGCCTAAATGCAGCTGATCGACTCTTAGAAGATAATAAGTAGATAAAAAAAAGAGAGCCGACATCGGCTCTCTTTTTTTTGTTATTCACTTTACTCAAGCATATCTGCCGCTTGATCAATTAATACATCAAGCTCACTTTGCGATTCAGAAAAGTCACTCAACACCCAATCGCCCACATCCTCTTTTCGTTCTGGGCGCCCAATACCAAAACGCAAGCGATAGAACTCTTTGCCACAATAATCGATGATTGAACGTAAGCCATTATGTCCTCGCGCAGAACCACCAAACTTGACCGACAAATGCCCAAATGGTTTTTCAAGCTCATCATGAACCACGACAATATTTTCTGGCGCTATACCCTTTTTTTGCAGCCATGAGACAACTTTGCCTGAAGCATTCATGAATGTTTGAGGCTTGACTAAAAACACCCTATTGCCATGCAACTGAATTTCGGCCACATCAAATATATCTTTGCGCTGCCAGTTTGCATGGTTTCTTCGTGCACATTCATCAACGACTAAAAAGCCAATGTTGTGTCGTTGCCTTTGAAACTTTGGCCCAGGATTGCCCAGGCCAATTATCGCTTTTATCTCTTTTTGATCTATCATTTTTCTATCTTATCAATCATTGTATCAACATCAAACCATGGAATCACATCCGTATCGGTCCGTTTTTGCTCATAGTCTCCAGCAAAAATAAGATATCTTTTTTTATCGAAAGCAACAAGATCTGACCAAAAATTCAATCCCTTAAAAAAAGATTTGGTGACCGTTTTTGCAGCTTTTATCTCGATAGGGAAAAATTCACCACCTGAATGAATCAAGCCATCAAGCTCATTGCCCACATTATCACGCCAAAAATAAAGATGTGGATCCAGTGCACGATTATAATATTGTTTTTGGAGATCTGTTAGCATCGCATTTTCGAATAGCCCACCTCGCATATAATGGAGCGGCAATTGTTTAAGATCCCTAATTTCAAGCAAATGACAAGCCAATCCGGTATCATAAAAATATAATTTTGGTGATTTCACCAATCGTTTGCCAACATTTTGCCAAAATGGACGTAGAATAAAGACAATATAACTTTGTTCCAATAATGAAAGCCACGCTTTGGCAGTGTTAACCGTGATATCACAATCATTGGCCAAAGATGAAATATTCAACAATTGCCCAACTCGTCCGGCACATAATTTGATAAATAACTGAAATTGCCCGACATCCAAAAGCTTGTTCAATTGGCGAACATCACGTTCAATATAGGTGCGCATATAATCAGAATACCATTTTGCACCATCCAATTCTGATTCATAGAGACGCGGATAACACCCTTTAAAAACAAATGCATGCATATCCTTTGGCAACAGATTTGCAGATTTTAATTCTCGCACAGATAGTGGCAACAACGTTAATAATGCAATGCGCCCGGCCAATGTTTGGCTAATTTGAGCATTGAGTATAAAATTTTGCGATCCAGTTACAATAAACCAGCCAGGCTTTTTTTCACGATCAACCCAACCTTGAATGTAGGAAAGAAGTTCTGGCGAGTTTTGGATTTCATCCAAAATTACCGGCTTTTCGCGGGCATATTGATCCAAAAAGCCTCGAGGGTCTTCTTTGGCCAATGCACGCATATCAAGATCTTCTAACGTGACATAGGTATAATTTGGAAATGTTTCTTGCGTTAAAGTTGTTTTGCCCGATTGACGAGGCCCAACAACACCCACAACCGGCATCTTTTCCGCCAACTCTTTGAGCTTTTTTGCTAAAATACGTTTGATAATCATATAGATATCCTGATAAATAAAACCTTTTATTTATCAACCTACAGCATGCTGTGTAATTTTGCAATTTGATTGCAAAATTACACAAAAATGCGCAAAAGCAAGACTACTTGATCCATTTAACCAACATTTTTTTCAAAACCGCGCTTAATTTCAATTTGATTGATATTGGCCGGTTTAAAAAATGCAGCCAATGTGTCGATTGCTGCTTGTGAACTCACATGATCACCACACGTATAAATATCTATTGCAGCATAACCATATTCTGGCCACGTATGAATAGAAATGTGTGATTCTTGCAACAACACCAACCCAGACATACCATGCGGTTTAAACTGGTGAGTTGAAACATTAAGTACCGTTGCATGTGCATTTTGTGCAGCATTACGCAATAAACCCGCAAGAGCATCATGATCATCTAATGCTTCAAATGAACATCCCATGAATTCGGCAATAATATGCGTACCCAAATGTTCCGTTGGGTCGTTCTGCATATACTCATTAGATGCCACTAAATGATTAAGTTCATGAACTGATTGACCGAAGATTGAACCAATAGACAGTAATAGCGTGAAAACAAATGTGTTGTTTTTCATGAGGAGCTCCTGCAACATGCAATATTAAAGAGATAATTTTCATCAATCTAAATCTAACAAAAATTAAGATTTTTTATAGGCAAAATATCGAGCCCAATAGCATAAACAAAAAGAAGAGATGTTTCAAATTGAAACCAAAACTCTTGATTTTAAGCATCCTGATTGCGTATCCTGAAGATATAAAAACATTTACGATTATCAACCTTAGTTGAAAACCTGGATTGCAGGAGAAACATAATGAAAAGAAAGATATTCCTATTGTCCCTCATACTAGGAGCACACATGAATGGGTCAACATTGGGCAATCACAAAATTGCCACATTTGCTGGCGGCTGTTTTTGGTGCGTCGAAGCACCATACGAAAAGGTTGATGGCGTAATTGATGCAGTTTCTGGCTATATGGGTGGAAACGATAAAAATCCCACCTATGATAACTACGCCAAAAAAGGGCACATTGAGGTTGTACAAATCACCTATGATCCGCATAAAACTTCATATGAAGATCTTTTGCACATCTTTTGGCGCCAAATTAATCCAACAGATGCTGGCGGTCAATTTGGCGATCGTGGCCCACAATATCGTTCAGTAATCTTTTATCACAATGATGAACAAAAAAAGTTAGCTGAGAAATCAAAAAAACAACTTGCACAATCGGGTAGATTTACGAAACCGATTGTTACAGAGTTGCTACCAGCTTCCGCCTTCTATCCAGCAGAAGATTATCACCAAGATTATCATAAAAAACATCCAATCAAATATAAGTTCTTTAGACTTCGTTCAGGCCGTGATAGCTACTTAAGCCAAACCTGGGGCGACCAACAAAAATATAAATCTCAAAAAGAAGATACAATAGTGGTCAAAAATCAGAATTGGCGCAACTTCGTTAAACCATCAAATGAAGTTTTGCACAAAACATTAACGCCAATACAATATAAAGTTACACAAAAAAATGGCACCGAAAAACCATTCGATAATCCTTATTGGGATAACAAGGAACCAGGAATATATGTTGATATTGTTTCAGGCGAACCACTCTTTAGCTCGCAACACAAATATAAATCTGGCACCGGGTGGCCAACATTTTGGCAACCACTAGCGCCAGAAAATATTATCAAAAAAAATGATTATTTCTTAATCTTCAAACGTACCGAAATTCGCAGCAAACATGGCGATTCTCATGTTGGCCATGTGTTTAATGATGGCCCAAAAGATAAAGGCGGCTTGCGTTATTGCATGAACTCTGCGGCATTACGTTTTGTGCCTTTAGCCGATCTTGAGAAAGAAGGCTACGGTGAATACGTAGGTTTATTTTGATGAATCTTCGTTCGATGTGCCTAGATTTGCCATAACAGCAAGCAAATGCGATAGAGCATCTTTTTCAGCCAAAATCTGCATAATTTTTTGTGTACTATAACATTGAGCCAATGCACTTGCCCACACAAGCTTCTTTTGTTTTTGGGCAGAAAAATCCTTATTTACGTTATATAACTCCATAATTCCTTGCATATCGGATTGCAAACCTAAAAACTTATTTAGATCTTGCATCGGATAACAAACATAACAACCACGCTGATTTACGCCAAGCTGTATGTCTTTGCGGACCTGTACGGTTATTATATTCACCATCTCCATTAAAGGATCAGTGGAAGGTTTATTCTGATCATCATCACTATTTTTTGATGTGCGTAATGCAACTAAGGCTGATACTAATACTTTATAGGCCGGATCTTTATCAACGATATCCCAAAGCTGGACCGCAATTTTTTGTGCCTCTGTATCTTGATCGATCTTTTGAGCCGTTACTTGCTGCATCTCATAAAATGCACCGGAAAGACCGCTTGTTTTACTAAAATTCCCTTTTTCAATGGCAGGCACATATTCATCATTTAAAGAATTTTGAAAATATGCAAGCGACTTCGCAACTAATGGAAGCTTTTTTTGTTCGCTTGAAGCTGCAAATAATGCGCATGCAGAACTACAAAGTAATATTAATGATAAATGTTTCACAAATTTTCCCTTTTTTAGACATTAAGATAGCTCCATTACGCATCATAGTAAGCACATCTTCTATTGTCAAAAGGACTACAAAATCCCTTTCAAAACATTGACAATCTCCATGCTCACATCAACAATTTCAAGCTTCTGGAAGTGTTGCTCGGCATTTAATTGGATAGTGTTGGTTACCCATACTTTATGAAACACGCTGCCCTGCAAACAATCTGCTGCATTGGCACTCAAAACCGGATGCACAGCAAAGGCCGAAATAGCGCATGCTGAGTGCATTTGCTGCAACTCTTGCGCAACATTGATAATGGTCGAACCGGTATCGACAATATCATCAACTATCACCGCATGCTTGGTTTCGCACGTTCCTTTTGATGCAACAATGCGTGTTTGATTAACGGCATAGCGCTCTTTTTGAAATATCATAGTTGGCGCATCAATTTGTGCAGCTATAGCCGACGCCCAATCGGCAGCACCATGGTCGGGAGAAATCAAAGTACAGGCACCATCGCCACATTTGTCTTTAAGGAAGTTTGCAATAAAGCCACTCAAATTAATGTTACGAACAGGAATTGAAAAATAATTGATAATTTCCGGTTCATGCAACTCAACCGTTATTATTTGACTCACACCAGCGGCTTCGAGCACTTGAGCTACTAAATGTGCAGCCCCTAAACTACCGTCGGCATTTTTATCTTGCCTGCCATAACCAAAATAGGGGATAACTGCAGTAATAAACTTTACGCCCTTTTGTTTTAATGCATGGCAACACAACAATAGCCACATTACATTATCATGCACAGGAAAGGACGTTGAATGCACGATGATTGCATGATCCTTTGCCATATTCTGCTCATCATCAAGATGCGTATCATCAAAATGAGCATCATCAAAATGAACTCGCATTTCTGAATCAGCAAATCGAATAGTTTTTGCTTGCAACAATGGTAATTTTAATTTTTGTGAAATATCATGAGCCAAATCGGCCTGTTTTTCTGACGTCACTACGAATGGCATGCTGTATTCCTTTTTTTTTAAAATATTTTTTCATCGGAATATCCTTCGACATGCTCAATATAAATCAACAATTTTTCTCATCCTGCTTGTCCGCCATGGCTTCAAGCGAAGACTGGAAGCATGTCAAAGGATATTCCACATAAGCTCAAAAAAAACCGGAAGAAACGATCCTTCCGGCCTTAAACTTACTAAACGTCATTGCATACTATTATACCGTAACAGCTCTTTTTTCTTTCTCTTTTTGAGCTAACTTAATAGTGTATTGCTTATCAAGCTCTGCAACTAGCATATTGGTGCTATTTTTATCATTGCGTAAATATAGTGCACGGCCAGTTTGAACATCGATCACCGCAGCCTTACCAGTATCTTTTGCCAAAGTGATCGCAGCTTGTTCAATATCTTTCACCATCGCATCGGTTTCACGTTGCATGGTGTATTGTAGCTCATATTTCCAATCTTGCATTTTGTTCTGGAAATCACGTTGCATATCTGCAAGCTCTTTTTCTTGTTTACGACGTGCATCAGCACTTAACATGGATGATTTAGTTTCAATATTAGTTTTCAATTGCATCATGCGTTGTTGTTCTTTTTGTGCCAACTCACCATATTTTTTTTCTTCTTTTTCGACCATTTTTTGAGCATCTGCACCTTGTTTTGAATGCAACATTGCTTGCTGCATATCAACATAAAGCACTTCTGATGGATCAAGGTGTGTATCTTTTGCTTGTGACCTTGCATTTTGTGCAACTTGCACTGATTGTTGTTCAGACTTAACACCTGTAGTTAATTCAGTTGTTTTTGCTCCCGGCTTTTTTGCAGGCGCTGCGATAGAAATGCCCACAGAACTCAACAACACACATGTAAATAACATTCTTTTTTTCATGTACTTTTCCCTCTTGTTAATTTGAGTACAAATAGATTTACCAACTGTTTAACTCTACCCTTTGTGCTAAATTAGTCAACAGCCCCTTTTTCTCGATTTCATCCTTCTGGCCATATATACCGCACAATTGCCTTACGCATTTCATCTAGCAATACAATCGGTGCAGAAATATACAAAATTAATAGCCATTGATCAAGGTTTAATGGCACTGTTTTAAAAATAAATTGCATAAATGGTGTATAAAGAAGCACAAATTGCAAGAACAATACAAACGCGGTCGCTAAAATAAGCCATTTGTTGGTAAAAAAGCCAATACTAAGCAACGATTTATTTTCTGACCTACAATTCCATGCATTGAACCATTGAAACATTGCCATACAAAGCAATGTCATGGTTCGCGCTAAGCGCAAATCTGTTTGATAATATTGAAAGAACAGCCACATTGAACCGACTGCCATTGGAACTGCATAAAAGAACATTTTTGCCACCATTGCCCAATCGACCAAATGGATCTTTTTTTGCAACCATTTTTTACGCAGTAAACCTTCTTCTTGCGGCTCCATAGAAAGCGAAACATCCAAAAAGCCATCTGTTACCAAATTGAGCCACAAAATCTGTGCCGCAGTTAATGGAAGTGGAAAATCATAACCCAATGCATTAAGTAATAGCGCAAAAAGTATGATGAGCACTTCGCCCATGTTGGTAGCAAAAAAATATAATATGACCCTTTTGAGCGTATAAAATATATGACGCCCATGCTCAATTGCGCGAATTATGCTTGAAAATGAATCATCGAGCAAAATAATATCAGCCGCCTTTTTGGCAACTTCTGTACCAATACCGCCCATTGCAATGCCCAAATCAGATGCTACTAATGCTGGTGCGTCATTTATGCCATCACCCGTCATGGCGATAATGCGCTTCTTTTTGTGAAAAAGCTGAATCAAGCGCATTTTTTCTTGCGGCAATACACGCGCATAAACGGTAGTTTTTTCTAATTCAGGTAACATCGATTCATCCGATAGGTTGCCAAATTCAGTTCCGGTCAATACACTGTTGCCATCGTTAAAAATCCCCACTTCTTTTGCCACGTAAAGTGCGGTGTCTTTGTGATCGCCAGTTGCCATAATAACAAGTAATCCTGCATCTTTGGCCTTTTGAACCATCTCAGGAACATCAGGACGAATTGAATCTTGAATGCCAAATAAGCCGTGCAACGCACACTTGCCATTATTTAAAATGCTTTTTGCAACATCAAACTTTACATCTTCCTCCATGTTGGGCGAAAAAGATGATGGATCAAATGCTTTTGATGCAACAGCAACAACGCGTAAGCCATCTTTGAGCAATTGCTGTAAAAAATCGTCATCTTTTTTATGAACCGGATCAGAAATTGAAAACACAAATTCAGGCGCACCAATAACAAAGGCAATACCACTGCCATTATGCTCAAAGAAACCAGCATGATATTGCAATGCTGGATCAAATGGAATTTCATATATTTTTTCATATTGACGCAAAATGCTGCGCTCAAGACCAGCTTTTTGTGCAAAAACATACATAGCCGCTTCTGTTGGATCACCCTTTATATCAAATGTATTACGTAATTCGTCATAGGTGATTTCTGTTGAATTGAGCAACATAGCAGCAAGCGCCATGGGATAAAGCTCATCAGATTCTGTAACTTGATTTATTTTAGCACCATCGAACGTTATCGTACCTTCTCGATGATAACCTTCGCCCGAAACAGCTAACTGTTTATCATGTGTGAGCACTTTACTGACCAACAATTCATTACGCGTTAAAGTGCCTGTTTTATCAATTGCAAGAACATCCGCTCGCCCCAAACCTTCGACTGCCTGCATATGTTTAACCAACACATTATGTTTGGCCATACGATAAACACCCGTTACCAGCACAAGAGTCATCACAACGGGCAATCCTTCGGGGACAACGCAAATAAACAATGCAGTTAGCATCACTAATAATTCACGCAATGGTTGACCCGCAAAAAGCCCCATAACAAACAACACTGCACATATCGCAAGCACGCCAATCAATAACCAAAATGACAATCGATCGATCTCTTTTTTAAGTGGCATATCCGTATCAAGCTCTTCAACACCTTGATGTATTTTGCCGATTTCAGTATTAACTCCCGTTGCAAAAACAATTGCTCGGCCAGAACCGGAAAGAACATAGGTCCCTTTATATAACACATTACCCGGATCTTGTTGTTCACCTTCGGCACATTGCACATATGGTGATTTATACACCGGCCGTGATTCACCGGTTAAAATTGCTTCATCAATTTGTAATGTATTTGATGCGACCGCAAAAGCATCGGCCGGAATACGCTGCCCCTCTTGCAGCAAAATAACATCACCTTTAACGATATCAACATCGTCAACAAGCAATCTTTTGCCACCCCGAATAACAATGGAGTTTGTTTTCACAAAGTGCTTTAAGCTTTGCAAAATTGAGCGCGTTCGGCCCTCTTGAATAGTGCCCACCACCGCATTGAACAACAAAACGCCCGAAATAATAAACGCATCAAGCTTATCCTCACCCACAAAAAAGATGATGAGTGCGGCAATTAGCAACATATAAATTAAAGGACTTTGAAATTGACGTAAAAAGACCATGACCCACGTTTCTTGCTTTGCTTCTGGCAATGCATTGGGGCCATCCTTAGTTAAACGCTCATGCGCTTGCTCTTTTGTTAATCCGTTATGGATATTGGTTTCATACGCTCGTTCGAGATAGTTGAGAGAAACATCCAATTCTGGCTTCATAAAATATTCCTACTTAAAAAAATGCTATGTAACGCATAGCGTAGGAAAAAAAACCAAAAATGTCAGCTGATAAGATGGGTTCGCGGGATAACCTCCACTCACACCGTCAAAATGTCCCTAAATGAAAAGCATTGCTCACCCCACTCCCCTTACAAAGTTGGGCCCGTGTATCTTGACGACCTCCCGCGAAACTTTCAATGACCATTTACAACGTTTAACGTTTACAGTGTTTAACTATACGCGAAACCTCTTTTTTAAATCAATAGCTCATACTTTTTTTATTCCAAAAACCCTTTTTCTATTATTCTTTTTGTTTTGCTTCCAATAAATTCCGCTCAGTCCAAGTCAGAACTTTTACGGTCAACTGACTATACACCTGTTCAAACTGCGACGGATCTTTAACGTGAAGAAACTCTAAAGCTGTAGTAACCCTGTTTGGCATAAAAGCATTTGGCATCGATAGCGTCGACTTTGCTTGCTGACAAAAATGTAAAATTTGAATTGCTTTATCTATATCAAAGTCAGGACTAACCTTAACCACTTTATTCTTTACATCATCATTACTTGCGCCCCACATCGTTGCATTCAACAACGCTAAACTCAATATAACTTTTTGCATTACTTGCTCCTTTTATTTTTAAAACGTTAAATAAAAGTAAACATAGCAAACAACAAAGCTAAATCACGAATAAATTGGCGTAACAACAAAGGGCCTTGCGTAAATTTTGTTACGCAAGGCCCATCATACATGGAATGCAAGTATTAATTTTTCAAGTATCTTTTATTGATATTCGGGAGAAAGCTCTTTTAAGACCTCAATACGATTTTCATCTTTTGCATAATCTTCGGCTTTGTATCCAGAGCCATCTTTGTCACCGGCCCGCACACGCTTATCTTTAAGCAACTCTTTAACAACCTCAACATGCCCCTCCCAAGCAGCTAACATCAAAGGGGTCTGGCCCATCCGATTCCTAACGTTTGGATCTAATGTTTTTGGCAACAAAACCTTAACTAACGGCAGAGAGCCTTTCTCTGCTGCATAGGTTAAGGGCGCTTGATGCTCTACTTTTTCATCTATTAGATCGGGAAATTTTGCCAGATAATTACTTACGGAACTGGCATCACCAATTTGCAAACTTTTATAGAATAGCTCAAACGGCGCTTCCTTCACCGACAAATCTTCCCAATTTGAACCATTCAACTGCACAAAATTAGCAAAAACCATAATCGCTAACACTAATTTCTTCATAACATTTCTCCTATCGTTATAAAGTTATACATATTATATTTTTATGGTAACACATGGGGTGGGTTAAAATCAATAATTTGAAATAATAAATATCGCACAGATACCTTAAAACAGCTGTAAATCCATCTAAATAAGCGTGATTTTTGAATAAAAACTGAACGACCTTACGTCTTCGCTCTAAAATGTTAATTTTTTTATAATCAATCCGTTAAAAAAACTGACTTGCCAACCAAAGCTCCGTTAGGAGCAAAATCGAGCAACCTTAGAAATCAATACGCCTGCCCTACTACGCCCCGCTTGCGCTAAAGCTTCGAAGGGCGTACTTCCGCTTTGTCCTAAGAAAGATATGTTTAATTTGAATGCCAAATCCATTAAGAAAATAGCGCACCAGACGAAGCTTGCCGAGCCTGAAGGCCCGGATAAGCGAAGACTGGTGGAGGCGATGGGAATCGAACCCATGTCCGCACTATTGCAAATTCTTGGCACTACATGCTTAGTTTTCAAATATACTTATACGCGGTCTTGAAAACATAACATTACATATAAGATCATTGTGTAATATTCCTAGAGCTACACAATGATGTAGCCTCGCTTTAGGAATCCTATCTTATAATTATACGAGTTAACAAAAACTGATAGGCACGTATTGTTAACAAGAACACCAACTAGTTAATACTGCTTACGCAGCCATAGCCACTGGTGTTGCATCCCGATTAAGGTTTGCATTTATTGTTTTAACTGATTGTTTAACGAGCACTCAGTAAACGCTCGGCATGCACCTTGAACCCTTAATAACACGTCGAAACCAGTACGCCCCCGAACTTGTGTGTTAAAGAATCAAGTGTTGATTCAAAGAACAGTATAGGTATAATAATAGCCGAAATGTTTCTATTTGTCAAGAAGAATAAAGGCTATTTTTGGCCATCTTTTTGCTTATCATCAGATATAAACTGCACTTGATGCCTATAGCCCAACAAGCTTAATATTCCCCATAAATGCTTCTCCATTGCAATATCCCAAAGTTCTACCCTGGGAATTTTTTTGGTTATATCATCAACCGAATATTGAGTTTGCTCAAGTTCGCCCCCTCCTAGCAAAGCCGTGTTTATGCGCCATAAAATCTTTTCTTGAACAGCCCTATTTTCACTAACATTAGCGAAATCACGCATTGCCTTAGAAAGCTCGACTGGCAATCCGCGCGTGGGACCAACCTTATTTTTATCCGCATTATCCGAACCAAATGAAGACGATGAAACAAAGATCAAACACACCAGAATTTGTTTTTTCATAAACTCACCCCTTTTTATCTACATCATCGGCTAAATAACCTAACAATTGCAATAATTCACAACAGGCTTTTCTGAATATGCAAAACACCTAAAATACCTAAAAATCAAGTTGCCTTTAAATAAAATATTGCAAATAGAACTGAATGCCCGTTGGTATGTTAATAAAGCGATTTTATTATAAATAAGGATAATTTTATGAAAAAGATGTTATTACTTGCCCTCGCAACTTTTACGTGCTCAATCAGCTTATTTGGAGCATCTAGCCAACAAGTTAAAAAGCTTATAGCAATAGTTCGGACAGTTTTTTGAATTTTTAGAGAAATCATGCTAAAAAACTTTTAAATCTAAAAAAAAGGAACTTAGCATGATTTCTCTATTACAAAAGATGTTATCCAAAATGACGTTAATTCACAAGCCCCAAATGAAATTTATTAAAATGCTTTTTGAAGCAATGCTTGCATCGCATGGAAGGCTTAATTTTCGCAATATAAGCAGGTACTGCAACATGTCAGAGAAAACCATTTCACGCAACTATCGTAAACCATTTGATTTTGCACAGCTAAATAAGCATTTAATTGAAGAAATGGACTTTAACAGTAAAAGAAGCATTGCAGTGTTTGATCCATCATTCATAAAAAAATCAGGCAAAAAAACTCATGGCCTTGGGAAATTTTGGAACGGATCAAGCTCACGGGCTGAAAAAGGTTTAGAGGTCGGTTGTGTGGCCATTGCAAACGTTGAAACAAAAGATTGTTTAGCGATATCGGTGAGTCAAACAGAGCCTGATGCAACTGATAATCAAAATCGGGTTGATTGTTACATTAAGCATATAACTGACGCTCGTTCATATTTGCCTAAAAATGTTTGTCACCTTACTGTAGATGGCTTTTTCTATAATGGTAGATTTGTAGAAGCTATGAAAACTATAGGTCTTTATACGATTGGAAAAGTTAGATCAAATGCGGTACTTTTTACGCCCTATGTTGGGCCTAAAAAAACTGGGCGAGGACGCCCAAAAAAATACACTGGCAGATTTGATCCAAATGATGTCAATCAATATGCAGAGCAAATAACACTTGAAGGTAGCAAGCGCTTATTGGGCGCAATTGTTTATAGTAAAGCGCTGGCATGTAATATCAAAATTGTTGCGATTAAAAATGGTAAAAAGAAAAGTCTAACAATGTTTTTCAGCACCGATCTAGCGCTATCTTTATGGGACATATACAAGTTTTATCAAACTCGATATCAAATTGAATTCAACTTTAGAGATGGAAAGCAACATGCCGGTTTTATGGACTGTCAATCAACAAACAAACAGGCTCTTGATTTTCACTTCAATGCAAGTCTCAGCTTGTTAAATTTGATCAAAGTTGAAGACTATTTAAGGCATGCAAAAACGCAAAATCGTTCGCTTTCAGTTGCAAGTTATAAGAATGAATATTTCAACAAAAGCTTCATTGACAGATTTTTTCCAGTATCACTTTTTCGGCTAAACCCAGAAAAATATAATATCATATATCAACAAGCTTTATCTTACGGAGTTTTGACATGATGAAACTGTCCGAAGTATTGCTCGTTCCAACACATGTTATTTCTTCCAACAGCAATGATGATGCGATCAGTCAATTATCAACAGAACTCACCCAAAGCTGTAAAGTCTCGGACATCAACAAACAAACTGGAAAACACAATCGTACACAATTAATTCGAGCAGCAATTAATGGCGATAATGAGCAAGTCATGCAGCTGATATTACAAAGAGCTGACCCTTATATTGCGGGCAATAAAGGGGATACTCCAATGATCTGGGCCGCCTATGAAGGACATACACCGGTAGTTTTAACCTTACTTGCCCTTTCTGACAACAAAAAGAAATTACTCAATGCAAAGTTGTCTTCCGGCTACTCAGCAATTGATTGCGCGAAAAAGAAAAAGCATAATGACATTGTAGAAATACTTTCGCATGTGCAAAATCAAACATCTTTCGGACTGACATGCATAACGCGCTTTAGCCCAAACATCTTGCCTGCTATAAAAAACTGTATCAACAATGAGCAAGAAGATATTAAAGGCGCTATGTATAGCTTTACACACGGAGATCCGGCACGCGCATGCGTCAAACAAAAACAAAAAGGCGTTAAAATAGAATTTGTCGTCGACAAAGATTACGTATATAATTATTCCACTAAAGAATTTACGGCAAAAAAAGCAAATATATGCATTGCTTTACGTTATATGATTAAGTACGGCATTGATCTTTATGAGTGCAACCTCGGCTCTAATAACGACTACAATAAAGGCTACTTTAATATGCATAACAAATTTTTAGTATTCAAAAAGAATGCAAACGATAAACCATTGCTCATCACCGGTTCATGCAACTTTACTTATCAAGCATTCACCAAGAATTGGGAGAATATTATCATTATCGACGATGTTAACGCCATAAACGCATTTACCGAGCAATATGTAACGATGAAAAAAGCTGCAACAAAATTAACTGAAGATAGATGCAAAAGTGATAAGGATAACAATTATTACGCACTGCGTAACAACAATTTACAAGATATTGTCAAGTAATAGCCTTAAAAACATGTGCATTATTTCTTATTGACCATTATCTGATTTAATATATCTTGCTAGGCTGTAGGCAAAAACAAAAAGATCTAGTAATGGGAGTAAAAGAATGATTGCCATACAAAAAAAAATATCGCCCCTTTTAGTACAGCACATGCCATCATGCATGCTTATTCTATTTTTTTTTATTAATCTTTTTTTCAGATGGCCTGGCAACATGAGCCCTGATGCCAAAATACAATTAAAAGAAGCCACTTCAGGCATTTATAGCGATCACCATCCGCCCATTATGTCTTTTTTGTGGCGCATCTTAAACAACATTTTTTATGGGCCTGGCATTATCTTAATATTCCATTTACTACTGCTTTATTCTGCATGTTATATACTCATGCGCAGTTTCCAAAATAAAAATATCAGCTGGTACTACACATTATACCCACTTTTTTTGCCGATTTTATTATATTCTTCAATGATTTGGAAAGATATTGGATTTGCCTTTTCATATTTGTTGTTTATGGCTGGCCTTACTTATTTTACTCTTCATCAAAAAAAGCCTTCCTCGTTGGAATTTTTTGCTTTATTTGCCGTACTTTTTTATGGAACAGCAGTTAAATTTCAAGGTATGTATATTGCTCCTGCTGCTTGTTTGGGATTAAGTTACATCATGCAAAACTTTAAGTTAAATTTCAAAACTATTGCATCATCAATCTTTTTATATCTAGCACTCTTTAGTTCAATAACGATACTTAACAACGTTATAGTACCTGAAAAACACAAGAGTAACTCCTGGAAGTTTGTTAAAATATATGATCTTGCAGGCATGAGTATATTACTCAACAAACCCATCTTTCCTGAATACATCAAAAACTATTCAAAATTTGACTTTAACAAAGTAAAAACAAAATTTAACTACGAACGAGTTGATGATATCGTTTTTTTTGAAGACAGCCCTATACCTCGAATTGAAACAAAACAAGACCGTGAAGAACTATTGAAGCTTTGGCGAGTTACAGCTTGTAAACATCCAATGACTTATCTGCAACATAGATGCAAAAACTGGTTACGCATACTTTTTGCAAAACCCTTTGAAAAGCTACACGAAATGAATTTTGAAGATTATGGCCACGCAGGCTATCTAGCTCAATTACAAAAAGCTGCCAAGAGTTTCAAGAATAGGTCATGGGAGCATTATTTAGGCTTAGCCACGCTTGGGTCTTTAAACATCGCCCGGCATGCCTTAGATTTCATTTTTGTCTTCATCTGCGCGATTCTTTATATGCTCTTAGGTCTGCTTTGCCAACATCGATTAGGCTTTTTACTTTTTGTTATAAATTGCATAGCATTCATGCTGGTGTTAGCACTTTTGCCCTTTTGCATGGCAAGCAGTTTGCGGTATGTATATTTGAGCGTATGTTTAGTGCATGCTTCGCATCCGATTGCTTATTTGGCATGGAAACAATTAAGAAGAAACAAAAAACACTCACAATAAAAAACCCCGGTTTAAGCCGGGGCTATTTATTAGTCTTTTTTCTTCAATGTTGGAAACAATATCACATCTTTAATCGATGGCGTGTTCGTTAACAACATCGTCAAACGATCAATGCCCATACCCGCACCAACTGTAGGTGGCAACGCATGTTCAAGAGCAAGGACATAATCGGCGTCAAAATAATGTGCTTCATCATCGCCAGCAGTTCTTGCTTGTGACTGTTGCTTAAATCTTTCAGCCTGATCAAATGGATCATTTAACTCATTAAAGCCATTTGCCAATTCCATACCAGCAACAAACAGTTCAAATCTAGCAGCAATTTCAGGATTATTAGTATCTCGTTTGGAAAGAGGCGAAACCTCCACCGGATAATCGGTAATAAAAGTTGGCTGAATGAGATTCGATTCAACAAGTTCTTCGAACAGTGCTAGTAATTTTTCACCCCAAGAAGCATTTTTACGCTTTAAGTGAACTTCATGTTGTTTGAGGACACTATCGATATCATTATCAAGTGTGTTTTCATCAATCCCAACATATTTCATAACCGATGCTTTCATGCTCAATCGCTCAAATTTGGCAAAATCGACCAGATGATCCGCATATTGCAGTTCGGTAGAAAGGCCTGCATGTTTGATTATATCTTTGATCATTTGCTCTATAAAATCCATCATCCAATGATAATCTTTATAGGCAATATACCATTCAGCCATGGTAAATTCTGGATTATGGCGAGTTGAAATACCCTCATTGCGAAAGTTGCGATTAATTTCATAAACACGATCTAAACCCCCAACAACCAACCTTTTTAAATAAAGTTCAGGTGCAATACGCATATAAAGTTCAGCGTCTAATGCATTGTGATGAGTAACAAATGGTTTTGCAGCCGCCCCACCCGGGATTGGATGCAACATTGGCGTCTCAACTTCGATAAAATCATGCGAATCAAAGAAATTGCGCATTGTCCGAATAATAGAAGATCTAACCTTAAAGCGCTTACGACTTTCAGGATCAGTGATTAAATCAAGATAGCGCTGGCGATATTTTGTTTCGATATCAGCCAGGCCATGAAACTTTTCTGGCAACGGATGCAAACATTTGCTTTGCAACGCAAAATCGGTAACCTTTAGGGTGATTTCACCCATTTTAGTTTTAAATGATGCACCTTTGACCCAAACTATGTCACCCATATCAATATAGTGTTTAATAAAATCGAATGTTTCATCACCTACTGCATCTTTGCGAATATAAATTTGTACTTTGCCCGTGCGATCTTGAATGGTAGCAAACATCGTCTTACCGTGTTCACGTATGGTTAATATGCGCCCAGAAACTTCATATTGGCGAGATTCTGTATCCTCTTTAAATTCATCCAGTACTTCATGACATGTTGCATTGGTTTGTTTGACCGCCGGCCAAGCAGAAATCCCTTTTTTTTCAAGATCTTTTACTTTGCCAACGCGAATAGAATGTTCAGCAGAAACATCTGGATTTTTTTTGTGTTCCATGTGTACCCAAAACTATAATTTTAGTTGAATTTCATCAATTTAAGCTTAATTTGAATATACACATTTTTGGGCTCTTTTGCCAGAAGCGCTCACGATTCAGAACACAAACATTTTTCCACACACGCATCAAAGGAATGCAGTTTGCACAATAAACAACTGCACAAACTGCTTTTCACTATTTTGGCTAACGACCACCAGCAAAAATATCTGTCGCTAATTGCGAAGTGTTTTGTGCACCCGATTGTGGCGAATACCCTCGAACTGGTATAGACTGCGTCTTGCTTTCTTCTGCCACAAATGTTGCGGTAGATTGGTTTTGTGCAGGTTGCACGCCACCAGCAAAAATATTTGCAGCTTGCTGCGAAGTTTTGCTTGTATTATTAAAAACGCCTGCCGCAAATTGCGAAGTGTTGACTGCATCCTTGTTCGATGACAAACCCTGCACCGGATATTGTTGTCCACCAAACAACTGTCCAACTGAGATGGTCAATACTGAAAACAATATCATTTTTTTCATGATATCTCCTTTTTGCGCACCATCGCGCTTTCTTGGGCATTTTGCCCGATTTTACATTCCTACAATACTACTGGCCTTCCCAGCACTTGTAATTCTATAATAGCAATTTAAATGTGGAGGGGGCAATGGTTTTTATGAAAAAAATAGGGCGATCGGGTGAATAACATCAATTTTATAGGCGTTTTACAGGGAAGAAAAAACCTTCATCTTTTTAGGTTTTTATTAAAATTTAATAGGAGAGGCTATAAAAAAACCAAGAAAAATACACTTGTACCTATATTACTATTAAGCGCTGCAAAAGCAGTCATACAGGCAAGTCAACCAATAGAAATTGATCGCTTTAATACAACAGAGTCTTACAACTTGTTCCAGCCAAACTTTGAACCCGACAAAAAAGGCGCAAACCCTGCAGAAGTATACGTCGCACTGTTCGATAATGAAGTTTAAACCAAATAAAAACATCTATGTAGCCTATAGAGGTATCTATCAAAGCTCAATAATGAATAAGAGCTTTGGGCCACAAACAAGACCTTGGAAAGGCCTAAAGGGTAAAACAGAATCTGGTCTCAAACTTGAAGACAAAAAAATTACCGATGATGATATTGAACGCGGCAATGGCATAAGCCTGTATGCGTTCCAACCAAGAAGCTAGAATATAACGTTTTGGGATTTTATAATATTTTTTCAGTTCAAAAATCCCAAAACACTCTTTTATTTTATGGCAACAACAAAATTGTCTTCAACCCGATCCCAATCAATCACGTGCCACCAAGCAGTAATATAATCTGGACGTTTATTTTGGTATTTGAGGTAATATGCATGCTCCCATACATCTAAGCCTAAAATCGGAAATAGGCCATCTTTGAGCGGCGAATCTTGATTTGGTGTTGTTGTAACAACTACCCTGCCATTTTGATCAACACACAACCATGCCCATCCGCTGCCAAAAACGGTTTTTGATGCTGCGGTAAATCGATCTTTAAAAGCATCGAATGTTTCAAATTCTGCACATATCGCTTTGAACACCTTATCCCGCGGTTGACCACCACCATCTTTTTTCATCATTGTCCAAAACAATGAATGATTCAAATGCCCACCCGCATTGTTACGTACTGAAGATCGAATATTTTCCGGTAATTGATCATAGTTAATCACTAAATCTTCCAAAGATTTGTCTTGGTATTCGCCATAACCCTCTAATGCCTTATTAAGATTATTCACGTAACCGCCATGGTGCTTGTTATGATGAATTTCCATAGTGCGCGCATCAATATAAGGCTCTAGCGCATCGTATGAATAAGGCAGTTCTGGGAGTATAAATTTTGCCATAGTTAAGATTCCTTGTGATTACAACATTTTGATTACGTGAACTACAGTAACATACGGCAAAATTTAGTCAATTACTCAAGGAATGTTAACTCACCAAATAAATCAACTCATCTTTACGCGCCATTTGCAACTGTTCGCGCGCCATTTTTTCTTTGCAAAATGAATGCACATTCCAAGCAATAATATTATCTTCCAACATATGCATATCATGCTCCTTTTGCTCAATCTCATGAACAATTTGGCAAATTTCCGATTTTAGATGTATCAATTGATTAAATCCATGCACACCAAATAGATACATCCAACCAAATATAGCCAACTCCGCTACAAAAAAAATACGCGAACAAATGCGTTTTACATCAATAACGATCATTATCCCCCCTTGTCTAAAAACTTTAAAAAGTTATTGCAAATCAATTCCCTTTTATACTTAAAATAAGCTATAACGTGAAAGATAGTAAATATTTGGCCAAACTACCTTGGAGACAGAATGAACAAAAAACATCTTATACTCTTTTTCATCCCCCTTTTTGCATTGCAAGCAGAAGAAAATAAACAAAAAAAGCCCTCATACGATGAATCAGCTTTTAATGGATCTCACCGATTTGCAGAGGTTGCACAAATGATAAGCAAAAAACATTTTAAATTACCTCAAGATGCCGGGGAATGTTGGGATGAGGCCATTAACAGCTTTGTGAGTTGCTTAGATCCTCACTCAGGATTTTTGCCCCCAAAGGCATATAAACAAATTATACAATCAACTTCGGGCAGTTTTGGCGGTATTGGCATCGTTATCGACAACACGCGACAACCAAAAGATAAATATCTAACTATTATTGATACTATTGCCGAAGGACCTTCCGATCAAGCTGGCATTAAACCACTTGATAAAATTGTAGAAATCGGAAATGAGCTTTTAGAGGGGATGACAACCGAAGAAGCAACAGCAAAACTAAAAGGAAAACCAGGCACTGAAATTGAAGTAAAAATTTTACGAGAAAAGCATCCGGATTTGGTTGTAGTAACTATAAAACGCGATATCATTAAAGAGCAAAATTCGTTGTCATTCTATTTGCCGGACCAACAAATATACTATGTTTCTCTAAGCCAATTTTCACAAAATGCCACTAAACAAATCGAGACATTGCTTAAAAAATCAAAAAATCACACTTATAAAGGACTCATACTCGACTTGCGCAATAACTCTGGTGGTTTGCTTAATGTTGCTATCGATATTGTTGGCCTCTTTGTGCCCAACAACAGTTTAGTCGTTGAAACAAAAGGACGTGATAACACCAATATCAAACAATATCACACACACAGAGAACCGATCGTAAATAACACATTACCAATCTTTATTTTGATTAATAACTATACAGCATCGGCAGGGGAAATTCTGGCTGGTTGCCTACAACTACACTCTAAGCGCTTAAGTGAACAAAATAGCGAACATCAACTAATGGTTTTCTTACTCGGTAGTCGCACCTTTGGCAAAGGATCTGTACAAGAAATTGTTCCGGTTAGCAACAATTCTGCCCTCAAATTAACCACCGCTTTATATTATTTACCGGGCGACATATCAATTCAAGGCATGGGAATTGAGCCTGAATTTATTGTCAACCGCATGATGCCACAATCAGAGCAGATGAAATGGTTCACCAAATCACACGGTCGAGAATGTGCAATGCTCAATCACATTAGCACAGAAAAAAGCAAAAAACTTGCCGAAAAAGAAAAACTTAACGATAAGAAAATGAAAAAAAATAATCAACTTAAAAAATGGTCTGATCGCATGAAGGATGCCTTAAAACAAGACAATCAACTTAAAAATGCAATTATGCTAATTAACATATTTAATGTGGCACAAACTTCTTGCCCGCAACAAATAGAAAACCGCCAACAAGCATTACGCTTTTTGCAATCAATATTTGTTAATGATAATGCCATCAAACTTGAAGAGGTAAAGGCAGATAAAAGCACTGATTAGAGATTTTGACAAACATAGAAAGATAAGTAGGCTGTATCGTTCTGAATGTGCAATCTCATATGCAGGAGAGCTATGAAACGAAAACTAAAGTACAGATTATCTGTTGTTTTATGTTGCGGTTTCATGATGATAATTATGGCGGGAATCAAAAAACAGTTTCCACCACATAAATTTGTTCAATACAAGCAGGTTAGATAACCTGCTTGTATTGAACAAATAAAGCACATTAATTAAGGAAGTAATGAAACAAATGAAAAAAAAAATTTTAGTAATTTTTCCAAAAAATCGGGACAAGCAAGAATTAGCATTTTTTACCAATAAATATGATATTCATTTTCATGATTTTGATATTGAAACTTTTCGATCATTTATTTATAAGCAAAGATTTGGTAAGGCCATTGACCCAGCTAAAATCATTAATGAAATCAAAACATATATCATAAAAAACAACATTCAAGGCATCTTTTCAACAGATGATTATCCTGGCAGCCTTTTTGCAAGTATTGTTGCCTATGAACTAAATTTACCTGCGCCGAAACCAATGTCAGTTATTTTCTGTCAACACAAATACTTAAGCAGAATCGCGCAAAAGAAATATGTTCCCATTGCTACCCCTAAAGCTTATTTCATCAAAAACGAAATAAACGATATCCAACAAAAGCTCCCCAATATTCCTTTTTTTATCAAACCAATTAAAGCATGCTTTTCTATGGGAGCAAAAAAAATTGAATCCTATGATACATTTTTGAACTATTTCAAAGCAAATAAATTCCCTGCAGAGTTTTCTGCACCGCTTGAATGGGCCATTCGTAACTATTCAAAACTCTATATTTCATGCCAAGGATATGTTGCGGAAGAATATTTAGAAGGTAATAAACAAGCAACAATCGAAGGATATGCCTTTCAAGGCAACATATCTACTCGCGGTGTAGTTGATTCGGTCATGTACCCCGGCACTATCTCTTTTTCTCGCTTTGAGTATCCCTCTAAACTTCCTGCCCAAATACTTGAAAAAATGGCAACTATCGCCAAAAAATTCATACAAGGAATCAACTTTAATAATGGCCTGTTTAACATTGAGTTTATGTACAACGAGCATACAAATAAAGTGTATATCATCGAAGTCAATTCACGTATGGCATCCCAATTTGCTGATATATATGAAAAAGTTGATGGCACTAACACCTATGAAATCGCCCTTGACCTTGCAACTAACAATGAACCTCAGTGTCTTATCAAAAATGGAAAATATAAAGTAGCCGCAAGCTTTGTTTTGCGCACATTTAGAGATGCAAAGGTAACTAAAATACCCTCCGCGCACGACATCCAGAAAATACATAAGCACTTTCCTGATGCAAGAATTATCATCATCCCCAAGGTTGGTCATTATTTATCTGAATACTTGCAGGATGGATCCAGTTTTCGCTATGGTCTATTGCACTTGGGCGGAGAAGATCCAAATGATCTTATGCATAACTTTGAACTTTGTAAAAAGCTCCTCCCTTTCAAATTAATATATGTTTAAATAAGGAAATGGTATGATCTGGCTAATATATGCATTACTTTCAGCAACCACATGGGGACTTGCAACCATATTTCTGCGACTTGCAATGTTGCGCGTGGATACAACACTTGTAACCACACTTAGAACTGTGATCATGGGCCTTATGCTCGTAACTGTCACTATTTTTGCAACAAACATCAACAAATCCAATTTAAGCGCAATACAAACCAAAGATTGGATATACATTGGGCTGGGTGCACTAGGAAGCTGTATTGCATGGCTCCTCTATTTTACCGCATTTAAGCATGGCTATGTTTCAAAAATCGTTTCGGTTGACCGCTTAAGCTTTATATTGATTATGTTTATGTCCGCTCTCATCTTTGATGAACCCTTAACCAGAAGAATGTTCTTGGGCGCAGGATTCATGGTTGTCGGCATATTCTTAATCGCATCAAAATAATTTCATATACTCTTGCATATGATCCCCCGCCTATTTTCAGGCAAAAACAACACTCAAAAAGCCTTTATCTTCAGTAAAAAATAACAAATTGCACGCGATAACTATATTTACGTAAACTTTTTTTGTTATGTTGAGATTGTATAAGTACAAAATAAGAAAATTAAAGGAAAGATAAGTATAATAGGTAACATTATGCAGAAAAATTTTAGCAAAAAAGAGATAATTGCGTGGGCAGAACGCCGAGAAGGTACCTGCATTCATGAATCTGCCGCCTTAGCTGAAAATGATCTCATGCTAACCTTATTATCATTGGATAATAGCCTCATTCAAGAAGGGGACGCGGAAGATACAACAGCACTCCATTATGCATGTGCAGTAGGCGAATCTACAACCGTAGCATTACTACTTGAAAATGGCGCTGATGCAAATGCGGCCAATTTTCATAATGAGACACCACTTCTTTGGGCGCTCATTGAACCTGACGCGTCTACACGATTAGAAAAAATAGCGTTACTTGTTGAAGAAGGCGCAGATATTAACATGTCTAATGTAGATGGTGAGACAATACTACATCAAGCATTTCGCGATACTACACTGACAAAATACCTTCTTGAACATGGCGCAAATGTTCATGCAAAAAATCGTTATGATTGGACCCCATTGCATTATGCTGTTTTATTTGATGACTGCATTGAAAGCGTTAAACATTTAATCACGTTTAACGCACCTATTAATGCTCCAGATGATGAATTATTCATCCCATTGCACCTGGCGGTAAAACACAACAATATCCAAGCTATTAAACTACTCATAGAAGCCGGTGCTGATTTACATGCAAAAAACAATGTTGGGCAAACACCCTATGATTTAGCCTGTTGCATGGGATCAAGTAAAGAGATTCGCAATTTGTTAAAGTAGGCTATTCAACTGTCACCGATTTTGCTAAATTACGCGGTTTATCAATTTCGCACCCCAAAACATTTGCAATCTCATATGCTAAATATTGCATCAATCCACTCATAGCAAGTGGCTCAAGTAATGTCTTTACTCGCGGTAGCACAAATGAAGTTTCGGCTAAACTGCATAACTCATCTTGTCCTTCAAAAGCAAAAACAACAATATGTCCGCCACGCGCTTTGGCCTCTTGAGTATTGGCAACCAATTTTTGGTATATAATCGGATCTTGCACCGAGAAGATGTAAACCGGCATTTGCTCATCAATCAAAGCCAAAGGGCCGTGCTTTAATTCACCAGCAGGATAACACTGTGCAAAAATGTATGAAATTTCTTTAAGTTTTAATGCTGCTTCCATGGCAAATGGATAGCTAATATGACGCCCTAAAAAAATACTTTTGTTAAATTGGGCATATTTTGGGGCCAACACTTTTTGAATGGTTCGTTTATAATTTTCAATGCCATTTTCCAAAACTTCGGCAATAATAAATAAATCTTGCTCTGCATTTTTCAGATCATGTTGCTCAATCAAGCCCCTTTCTAAAGCAATGCGATGAGCCAACCAATATAATGCAGTCAATTGAGTAGAAAAAGCCTTTGTTGATGCCACAGCAACTTCATGACCAGCTTGAGTCAAAATAAAACCATCGGCCTCGCGAACCATTGTACTTGAGGCAACATTGGTTATAGCCAGAGTCGGAATATCAAAATCATTCACCATGCGCAATGCTTCAAGTGTATCTGCCGTTTCGCCCGATTGTGAAATTGCAATATGCATATTAGCCGGTTCTTTGAAAAAGTGCATATAGCGCATTTCTGAAGCCAATTGTACCTTTGTGGGCAGTTTACATATCGTCTCAAAAAAGAATTGTGCAATCCGAGCTGCATGCCAAGATGTGCCACAACCCACTAATGAAATTGTTTTTAAATTGCGAATTTGCTCTGCAGAAATATCAATATGATTCCACAAATCCGGGCTTAATGTGGATAAAAAATCAACCGTTGCATGAATTGCCCTTTTTTGTTCGTAAATCTCTTTGAGCATATAATGTTCATGACCATTTTTTTGATGTGCTTGCCAATCTGAAGTAATATCCTGCATAATGAGAGGCTTTGAATTGCCCTTAAAATCATACAGCTCAATCATGTCATGCTTAACAATTGCAAAGTGCTCATCAGGAATAAAAAGCACCTTCTTTGTTTTATCTGCAAATGCCAAAACATCTGAAGCTATAAACATTTGTCCATCACCAACACCAATGCATAATGGTGACCGCTTACGAACTAATAACATTTGATCAGGTAAATCTTGTGAGATTGAAATAAAGGCATAGGCGCCACGTAATTGATTAACCAAATCAACAACTGCGCCCTTGAAGGTATTGTGCGTTAAAATAAGGGATTCAAACAAATGTGCTATAATTTCGGTATCTGTATCAGAGTGGAACGTATGTCCCGTTTTTATCAATTGTTGTTTGAGATCATGATGATTTTCAATGATCCCGTTGTGCACAATTGATAACGTTTTATTGCAGTCAAAGTGAGGATGTGCGTTTATTTCTGTTGAAGTGCCATGAGTAGACCATCGTGTATGGCCAATTGCAACATACCCATCAATGGGTGATTGTTTACATTTTTCAATCAAGTTGCTTAATCGGCCCTTAGCCTTACAATACAACAAACGATTATTTTCTGGATGCAAACATGCAAAACCGGCTGAATCATAGCCACGATATTCAAGACGCGAAAGGCCTTCAAGAATATAATCACGACTAAAATGCGTGCCTACGTACCCAACAACACTACACATCCTTTTTGCTTCCTGTAAAATTGCGTGAAGTAGTAAGAAACGATTAACGTTTAACGAATTGGAACTTACGACGAGCGCCAGGCTGACCAGGTTTTTTACGCTCTTTAACGCGTGAATCAACGGTCAATAAACCATGCCCACGAAGAAGTGAACGCAATTCCTCATTTTGCGAAACAAACGCACGTGCGATAGCAAGACTTGCCGCACCAGCTTGAGAATGAGTTCCACCACCTTTTACATTAATTTGCACATCGTATTTATCACCCTGCGGGATAATTTTGAGAGGAGTTTCAGCTTCAAGACGAGCAATATCGGTTTCGAAGTACTCTTTATAGTCACGATTATTAACCAATATGGAGCCTTTGCCGCGACGTAACCATGCACGAGCCACAGATGATTTACGACGACCTACGCCATGAGCTAAAGGAGCTCCAGCTTTTGTTTTTGCTTGAATTTTTGCCATAATGCCTTGAAAACCTTATACAAATTGAAATGTTTTTTTATACACAATATATGATTATTATAGAGGATCGGATGAAAATGTCAATGTGGATACAAAATAACGCACAACCAAAAAATGATTATGCACAAAAGATTACCAGCTCATATCACACTTATTTATTTTTGTTATACTCTAAGCCTGCAAAAGTAAGCGCACCGATAAGAAGTGCGGTTAACTTAGCAGGCGTATGAAAACTATCTTTAACATTATTGTGTTCTAGATATTTTTGGACAGATAAAGCTCCAAAGCCAAAAGCTACCGCAATAGACCCCAAGACTGCCGTTTTCGAAGTATCTTTTAGATCTTTCCCATTAAAGGTTTCAATTATTTTATGAGCAACATACCCAGCACCAGCTGATACTGCTGATCCACCAACAACTAACCCAAAAACACCTTCTGATGATCTGCCCATCATCATATTTGAGCTAAATAAGCCTACCAAGTAAAAAGCCAACATTAATTGTTTTTTCATCATAAGAAACCTTCGATGTTAAAATGTAAAACATTAATTTGCGCTAAAGTATATAGACTTTTTAGAAAACTAACAGGACGCGTAAGCAAAAGACTTGCCAGCCATCCATCTTCGTTTTCAACTTCGGGGGACCAGAGCGCCTTTTCTGCCATAGCCTTTGGCGACGGCGGAAGCTTGCCGAGTCGGAAGACCCGGATCCTACTTCGTTGATCCGTCGTCGCATGAAGCTATGCCGAAGAAAACAACTACGAAGAACAAATAAGCGAAGACTGGAGCCGATGATCGGAATTGAACCGACGACCTATTGATTACGAATCAATTGCTCTACCAACTGAGCTACATCGGCCTAATGCAGCTCTTATTGTAACAAAAAATAATATTTATTAAAGATGATTATACTTCTGGGCCGTGCTCTTCAAATGTTTCTTGACATACTAAACAGCGAGTAGCGTTAGGATAATGCTTGAGACGTTTATCTGAGATTGGTTTACTACAATCAACACAAACACCATAGGAACCGGCATTGATCATGCCGAGCGCCTGCAATACACGCTTATACTCAATGTTTTTTGTATCATGTAGCGATGCTTTGAGGCTTTCCATAGTTGAAGTTAAGGCTTCATCTGCACTATCTTGCACCTGATCATCAGAAAACTTTTCTTGATAAAGCCCCGTCATTTCTTGTTCAAGTTCAAACTTACGTGCTTCCAGATCTTTCTTGATTGCTTCTAATTTTTTTTGTGTAATCCCCTCATGTGCCATTACTTTACCTTCTTTTTTTAAAAAATTGCTTCAGTATATTTCCTGATTCTTTTTGTAATACTCCAGAGATAACCTCCAAGGTGTCATACTTGTATAACGAATCAAATGCCTTGTTGTCAAGTTGGTAACCAAACAAAGGTGAATCTGCACCATAAACAACTCCTACCAAACGATGTAGCCGAATTGCATGCATGCACATTGCGCATGGTTCCAGCGTCACATAGAGCCAGCAATCAAGCAACCGCCAATTCCCTATTTTTTTGCCCGCTTTTTGCAAAGCTAAAAGTTCAGCGTGGGCGCACTGTGTATCTTTCTGCTCAGTTTTGTTATATGCTCTAGCTATGACTTTGCCATCACATATGATAACGCAACCAACAGGCACCTCCTCTTGATCAAAGGCTTTTTGAGCTTGCTTGAGAGCTTGCCTCATAAAATAGTGATGTATATTCTGGTTTTTCATATAAATTTCGAAACCTCCTGCCGATGGGCACAAAAAAAAGCATCCGAACAGAGCAGAGTAGAAAAAATCATGTTTTTTGTCTATACTTAAGTATAATATATTTTAAGACGGTTGCGAAATGTCCATCGTCTATATTACGGTGTTATTTGTTCGCACATACCCAATTTTAGCCTGCCAGGAGACCTATATGGCCCAGCCAAGTGATAAAAAACCGAATGAGTACGAAGCAAAATCAATACGTGTTATGGAAGGACTAGAGGCCGTTCGTAAACGTCCTGCAATGTATATCGGCTCAACCGGACCTCACGGCCTACATCATTTAGTATATGAAGTCGTCGACAACTCTGTTGATGAAGCTCTTGCCGGCCATTGTGAGAATATTAATATTACATTACATGATGATGGTTCCGTATCAGTAGAAGATGATGGACGAGGTATCCCTACTGGTATTCACCCTACCGAAAAAATTTCAGCTGCTGAAGTTGTACTGACTAAATTACACGCTGGTGGTAAATTTGATAAGGATACTTATAAATATTCTGGTGGTTTACATGGTGTGGGTGTTTCCGTTGTGAACGCACTATCGGGGAAATTAGATTTAACCATTTCTCAAAATGGTAAAATTTTTCAACAATCTTATAAACGTGGCAAACCACAAGGTCCACTCAAAGAAACTGGCACAACAGATAAACGAGGAACTCTCGTACGCTTTTGGCCTGACGCACAAATTTTCCAAGAAACCACCGAGTTCAGCTTTGATACACTTTCAGCTCGCTTGCGTGAATTAGCATTTTTAAATAAAAACTTGCGCATTGTTATTGAAGAGCCGACAAACAACAAAAAACATGACTTCTATTTTGAAGGTGGTATCGTTTCTTTTATTGAACACATCAATAAGAAAAAGAACCCAATCTTTAAAGATGTTATTTTTATTTCTAGCAGTGACGACAAATACTTGTTGGAGGTTGCACTACAATATAATGATGGCTACAGTGAAAACCTACTCTCGTTTGTTAATAACATTAACACTGCTGAAGGCGGCACGCATGTTGCAGGATTTAAATCTGCATTAACCAAAGTGAGTAATAAACGCGCACAAGCTCTCAATGTACTCAAAAAAGGTGAAAGCTTTTCAAGTGACGATGTTCGTGAAGGATTGGTAGGTGTTATCAACATCAAAGTACCTGAACCACAATTTGAAGGGCAAACAAAAACAAAATTGGGTAACAGTGAAGTAAAAGGCCTTGTTGATTCATGGGTATTCCAGGCTCTCGATACCTATTTTGAAGAAAACCCAAATGTTGCTAAAAAAATATTTCAAAAAGCTGAAACTGCAAAACGTGCACGCGAAGCTGCTAAAAAAGCTCGCGAACTCACACGACGTAAAACAGTTCTTGAATCTTCAATTTTGCCTGGTAAATTAGCTGATTGCTCCGATGAAAATCCATCCAACACTGAACTGTTCATAGTTGAGGGTGACTCTGCAGGTGGTTCCGCTAAAATGGCGCGCGATAGACATACTCAAGCAATTTTACCATTGCGCGGTAAAATTATTAACGTGGAAAAAGCTCGCATCGATAGAGCACTTTCCAACGAAGAAATAAAAGCAATAATTGCAGCCGTTGGCGCAAGTATGGGCAAAGATTTTGATTCAACAAAAGCGCGCTATCACAAAATTATTTTGATGACCGATGCGGATGTTGATGGCTCTCACATTCGAACCCTGCTATTGACCTTCTTCTTTAGGTATATGAAACCGTTAATTGAATCAGGATATTTATACATTGCTCAACCACCACTTTATAAAATTAAAATTGGTAAAAAGCAACAATACCTTAAAGATGAAAAAGCATTTACCGCATTTCTTTTTGATTGGTTGAAAGAACAATCGACATTCTTATTAGGCAAAACCAACTTCGCCGATACAGCATGGCATGCATTACTTGATGAGATCGCACACTATGCAGATCAATTGCAAAAAACTGGTGCTAATTTCCGCTTAAGCACCCGACACTGCCATGATTTGGTATGGTGCATGAACCAACATCAATGGGAACCTCAAGATACCGTTGAAAAATTGCTTACTCTTTTGCGCGGATGCTTTAAAGACAATGATATTAGTATTGAACAACAAGAAACACTAACGCCCGAAAATGAAACACTGCAAGAAACAAACGTTATCTTTAAGCATCAAGGGCGCCAATGGAAAGTTGAACTTGATTTCTTCTCATCAGCTGAGTTAAAAACGTTGTTACAACAGTTTGAACCATTGATTGATATTCAAACAAAACCATGGAAGATAAGTGTTATTGGTAAAGAGCGCGCACTTGAAGGCACTGGATACAACGCACTAATGAGAGCTATTAGCACTATTGCAAAACCGTACATGTCTATTCAGCGCTACAAAGGTCTTGGTGAAATGAATCCAGACCAACTATGGGAAACTGCAATGGACCGCAAATCTCGCGAACTGCTCAAAGTCAAAATTGAAGATGAGGTTGAAGCTGATTCATGGTTCACCACATTAATGGGTGACGATGTACAAGGCCGCAAACATTACATTGAAGAATATGGCCAATTCGCTAAAAATCTAGATGTATAAAAAGCATATTATTTGAAAAAAGCCCCATAATTATGGGGCTTTTTTTGGTATTTCTTTTCTTTTTGTTACAAATATATATCATTGCAAGAAACACAAATCAAAGGGAACTCGTGGAAAAGACACTATTTTTTTGCTTTATATTCTCCTCTATAGCTTGTAATGACGGAGCCCCAAAAAGCAACGCTATTACCCCATATATATCCGCAATTATTGAAACGCAAACATTTTCCCCCACAGTTCCACTTCCAATGTCAGCAGAAGAAAATCAAGATTACGTTCAAGGTCTTGAATTGTGCCTTTCTGAGTGCAATCAAAGCGATACTGCAAGTTTTTGTCGCGAAGCAGCACCTATTTGTGGACTTCTTTGTTGTGGCTCTATTGTTGTTGGCGTATGCATCCCCACCCTTCCATTTGCAGTTATTGAATGCTTAAAATGTTTAGGCTTAACGACTCTTTAATGTTCCTCGATTTAAAAGATATGCATAAGCGCCTTTTTTATGTATATTTAAACATATGAACATATTAAAAGCTATCGACACATTCATTAAAAATCATAATCTTTTGGAACCCCAACAAACCATCGTTGTTGGTCTTTCTGGCGGTCCCGATTCTGTTTTTTTGTTACACTATTTACTTGAAAAACAGCATGATTTAAAACTTAATCTTATAGCTGCTCACCTTGATCATGAGTGGAGAGAATCTTCTGCACAAGATGCGGAGTTTTGCAAAGCATTGTGCGCGAAGCTCAATGTAACATTTATTAGTAGAAGATTGTCCGAACTTAATATCAACATCAAATCCAGTGGATCCAAAGAGCAAGATGCGCGAAAAGCACGCCGCTTCTTTTTTGAAACAATTGCGGTTGAATATGATGCAAACGGCATCGCATTAGCACAGCACAAAAATGATCAAGAAGAAACATTTTTTATTCGCCTGTTACGCGGCTCAAGTTTGAGTGGTTTGTGTGGCATGTGGCCCAAAAGAGGCCTTTATATTCGTCCGCTTTTGCCAATTAACAAAAAAGAGATTCTAACTTGGCTTACAACTAATAACATTGCCTATGTCACTGATCTTACAAATATAAGTGATGATTTTTTACGCAATCGCATTCGCAATAAACTCATTCCGTATATAAGCGAAATCGATTCTCGTTTTAGCACAACATTGCTCAAAACTATGGAGCGTCTTCAACAAACTGAACTTTTTTTGCAAAGATTAACTTTACAGACTTTTACTCAAATCGCCCAATTTGATAATAAAGTAGATGCACATGTGATTAACAAAAAGGCTTTCATGCAATTGGACCCAGTAATGCAATATCGCATCTTAGTGCATTGGCTCACACTAGAATCTGTACAATTTCCAGTGACACAAACTTTTTTTGATGAAGTCATTCGTTTCATTGAACAGCCTGTAAGTAAAATGCACGAAATTCACGAATTGTGGGGCATTATAAAAAAGCGCAACTCATTTTATATAACAAAACACAACAAAAGGTAACGCCTATGTTTAAACAAGCAATCATGCTTAATATTATTTTTGCATCTTTTTCTTTGAGCGCATCTTCATCATCTATAGAAGAGCTTCAATTCTTTAACTACCCCAACGGTGTATACAAAAATTCACTGAAAAGATCGGCATACTTCAATCCAGATCAGCCGTCCTATCCACATTTTCATACAGCATTGAACATTTTTAGTTCTCATGCAAAAGATTCTCGTTTTAGCCATCAACAAAAAGGTAACTATCGCCGCATTTGCACATTGATTAAAAGTATAAGTACCTATTTGCACCTTAAAGATACTGACCTGCTTAAACTACTTCCTGAATTTAGACCAACAATCACAAGATATCGCGACGAAACGCCACTACAAAAATCCCGTAGGTTTGCCATCAACGAAACATGGCGAGGCCTTTATCTTACGTGCAAACAACATGATATTAATCTGCCAAAGTTTACTGAAAACATGCGCAATGCATTAAATATACTTGAACACGATTGCGGAGGCATTCAACTTCAAAATTCAGAAATGATTCGCTCGAAATTTGCAAAAAGTGATCCTGTCGCTCATAATAAACTTGAACAAAATAAAAAAGGTCTCAAGCGACCCAGAGACGACAAACAGACATCTATTCAAGATTATTTTAAGCGCCAAAAATAAACTATTTGGTGTTGTATATGGTATGGGCTATGTTGAAAATATCTTTGCATAGATTCTTCATATAATCATTCTTGAAAGTACACGGATTATTAAACCACTGATGCTCTACGGTATCTACCTTAGCCTCATATACAGCTCCAATAATTTTTTTCACATCGCCAGACAGGTTTTCAGGTTTGGCAATTCCCATAACCAAATAACCTGTATCTTCTATTGCTATGTTGCCCAAGGCTTTAGAAATTTGAACTATATTGTTTTCTATGCCTAATGCTGATAATAATTGATGTTTATATGATAACTCACGAAATGCGCGCGGAAACATCGAGATAATACTGCAGGCATCTGGCCGAGTGCTCGTAAATGATGTGCTATAGCACACCCAATAGGAGTTGATAACAAATGTGGGAAAGCCATCTTTCTCCGCCAATTTTTTCAATTGCTCTTTATCAACCGGAACGTCCTTTCCTGCTAAAGAGGCTTTATAATGACCATAAATATTATATTTTATATTCGATATTTTAGTGAGCAAACCAAGTGAAACAGTGGAACTTGGCGGCACCACCTGCTGGGCAATTTTGCCATCATAAACATAGTTAACAGCAATATTGTTTCGTGTGCTATTTTGAACTAAAGCCAAAGATCCATTATCAGCTGCACCTAAAAGAGGTGAAAGATGTAGAAAAATGCCAATGATTAAGGGTAATCGATAACTCATCTTCTTTTCCTTATAGGCTGAGGTTTCCTAGATAATACCATATAGCCAATCTGAATCAACAGAAAGGTATAAAAACACCTATTTTCACTGTTTTTTAAGTGTTTTTACATGCAGGCACAAGAAACACCTTAAATAATGGAAACATTGACTCATAGGCATTTTCTGCTACAATGAATTATATACATAAATGCTTTATTGGTCATAAATACTTGTTTTTAGGAGGTTACATGAAAACATATTTTTTAGTGATATTACTCAGTTTTAGTGCTGGATTAGGTGCAAGTAGTAGCAATTCACAAGATAATGATAATAATGAAATTGCAGAACACTTTAAAACTGCATTGGATATAATTCACTCGCATATTGCAGCTTTGGGCAGGCCTCGTACTGGTAATCCAACTCATAACCAAGCTGCATTAATAACAGATTATGAAACTCTTTCGAGCATTATTCAAAGTGTGCCATATTATCTGCCTACACCTCACTCATTGGCACAGCTGCATAATTATAGACCAGACGTTACTTATTATTGTAATACGACAACCCTTGAAAAATCACAAAATTTTGCATTTAATAAAATTAATATGGGCATTAACCTCATACCACAAAACAGGAACACTCTAGTCTTAATCGAAAGATTGCGTCAGGCAATATCTCTTTTAAGTCGTGATTTTAATAGTAATGCAGTTGATGAAATATATCGTCAAAATGTTGCCGAATATAGAACAACGGCCCAAAAAGATATTACATCTTTACATGATTTAGATGTATTGCATGATTTAGAAGCAACAGATTTTTCAGAAGAAACACCGACCACATCATCTTCTTCATCTACAACGATTCCTACAGAATCACTTGCATCATCAAATAGATTTTTTAAGCCAATTTCAAAAGTAGATGCTGAAAAGCAACAAGAAGAATTTTTTGACACCGAAAAAATTGCCGAAATTATTGCTAGAACTTTCAAAAAAAGAGCTCGACAAAATAGTTCGTGCGACCAAACAAAATTAGATGATTTTTTTAAGCCCCACAAAGACGATGATGACGAAAATATCGGTCGCAAAAAACAAAAAACATCAACTTTTAGCACTTCCTCCGTCATATTTATCAAGTAAATAAATTGGCTTCAAGCATAGTTGTTTGTAGCCAATTTCAGACACCCCATCTTCTAAAACAAAAAAAGATTACATGATGATCCTTTAAATTGATATACTGAACATCAATACTTAAAAAGGATCGTTCCATGGAGCAATATCGCATTTCTCGCACTAAAACATTGGTTGTATTGATTCTTGCATGCTTATTGCATGTTACATTAATGCTTTTCATACTTGTGCTCAGCGTTATGCAATGGGATAAAGATCCTATACTTATCAAGCAAAACATTGATGATGAAACCTATATTGCACAGCAATTGCTTTCTGCTGGCCAACAACAACAACCAGCAACGGTATTGTTTCAAGATGAGGCACCATCTGGTCAAGAAGCAATTTCCACCGAAGAGACTGAAACTACACAAGAGTCTCAAGAAATTGAACAACTTTATGAAGAAAAAACACAAACACCTGAACAAGAACCTGAAAAAGAGTTCGAACCTTTAGCAGAAGAAACAACTGCCGAACCTGCACCAACACAACTTGCAACTGAACTGCCAAAAGAGGTACAAAAAACACGCGTTCGAAAAAAACGAGCAAAACAAAAACGCACAAATAACAAACAAAACATTACCATGGCCGATGTTTCACGCGGCTTTATGAAAAGCGTACAACAAGAAGCGGGCCACAACAATGCATCACGTAATATGAAAGAGCTTGCCCTGCAAGTTTATACAAGCAAAGTTTGGAACCTCATTAAAAATGCCTTTTTAGCTTGTGACACCAACTTGCATTTGCCTCAAGCAGTCAGTGCGCACACACAACTTGTGTTGACCATCGGCAGATCAGGCAAACTACTCAACATTCACCTGAATTATCCAAAACACATTACGGCATTGCGCAATATTGAGCGACTATTAATTTCCCGCGCGCATCAAGCGGGCCTGTTTCCACCATTACCTGCTAATGTACAAGGAAGCAGCAAAACATTCAGCTTTCCTTTGTTCATTCAAGGTGAATCTGGATTCCATTCTTATTCGTTAGGTTATAGATAAAAAACGACATCTTTGTATTTTGCAAAATCCATCACTTTTAGTATTCTTAGCAGCTATAAACTATATACATACTTTAACTACACAAAAAGGAATTGCTATGAATAAATGGCTACCTCTTCTTTTTTCTCTCTTATTGAGTTCTCAAATTTCAACCCACGCATCATTTCGAAAAGCACCAACATTAACTGGTAACCCCTATCCCACAATCAAGCATGAATACATGGACATTGATGCATGGGGAATGGAAACCATTATTGATTTGAAATGTTGTGATCCAGAATTAATTCGTGATGCAGAGGCAATTAAACGCTATGTTAAAGAGCTATGTGAATTGATCGAAATGAATCGTTTTGGCGATACCATTGTGGTGCACTTTGGTGAAGATGAAGCCGTTGCTGGTTATTCAATGGTACAACTCATTGAAACTTCATTAATCTCTGGTCACTTTGCCAATGCAACAAATAATATCTATATTAATATTTTCAGTTGCAAACCATATGATCCATATGTTGCTGCAGAATTCACCAAAGAATTCTTTAAAGGTGAAGAATATTCATTCAATGTGGTATTGCGCAAATAAGGATCACTAAAAAAAAGGTGAGAATGGCAAAAGTAGTAATTTTAGGTGGTGGGCTTGCAGGCATTTCTGCAGCCTATCATCTTGAGCAAAATGGATTCCATGATTATGTATTATTCGAAAAAGAACGTGATATTGGTGGTTTGTGTGGCACGGTTGAGCAAGATGGCTTCACCTTTGATTACACTGGCCATTTATTGCACATCAATGACCCCTATTTTGAACAATTGATTGCCGACGTTGTTGGCTTTGATCAATTCAATGTTATCAATCGCAAATCATTTATCTATTCTCAAGACACTTATACAAAGTTTCCTTATCAAATAAATTTACGCGGCCTACCCATTGAGACTATTTCGGCATGCATTGATGGCTATGTGAAACGGCACAAACATATCAAAAATCCTAAAAACTTTAAAGAATGGGTGCTCAAGAATTTTGGTTCAGGTTTTGCAAGGCATTTTTTTTCACCTTATCAACAAAAAATATTTGCATGCAGTCTCAATGAAATCACTGCAAGTTGGACTGGGCGTTTTGTGCCTAATACATCTCTAGAAAAGATTATTGCCGGTGCAATCAATGAAGATGAAGAAACACCCGTTGGTTATAATGCACAATTCTATTATCCAAAAAAAGGTGGCATTTTATTTTGGGTAAAAAAACTGGCCGAACAACTGCAAAACAAAATAGTCACCAATGCCAAAGCTACAACAGTTGATATGGTCAGCAAATATGTTGGATTTTCCAACGGACATGTTGAAACCTATGAAACTTTAATTAACACAATTCCATTGGACACCTTTTTGATTATGCAACGCGGCACCATGGCAAACGTTCTCGAATCGGCTGCCGATAACTTGCGATGCAATTCCGTGATTAACTTTAATCTCGGCGTAAAACGTCCAAACTTATCTGATAAACATTGGATCTATTTCCCTGAAAAACAATACCCGTTTTATCGCATTGGCTTTGGCCATAACTTTGCCGATAGTATGGCGCCTGAAGGTTGCAGTTCACTTTATGGCGAATTTGCACATCTTTATCGCACCGAAAAATGGGTGGATAAAACATTACAAGAAGCATTACAACAAACAAAAAAGTTGCTCAACATTGCCGATGATGAGATTGCAACTGAAAAAATAATACCCATTTCTCACGCCTATGTTATATATGATCATTGGCGCGAGCGCAACTTACCTAAAGTGCACAAAAAACTACATGAGCAAAATGTGCATTCGATTGGCCGTTATGGAGCATGGAAATATTGCAGTATGCAAGAAACTTTGCTCGATGGCAAGAACATTGCGGAAAAAATTTTAAAAGCTGCTTAATTATTGTCCAACAAACAGGAGAACCTATGAAAAAATTATTATTATCACTTGCTATATTTGCCAACATATCCGCATTGCCCACAAGGAGAATAAACGAAATGCATAACTTCTATAAAGACAAAAACGTACTTGTAACCGGCGGATGCGGATTTATCGGCTCACACATTGTCGAACAACTGGTAACATTAGGAGCAAAAGTTACCGTGCTTGACAATCTTGCAACCGGATTTGAGAAAAATATAGCGCATGTTGCCGATAAGGTTACCTTTATTCGCGGCACCGTTGAGGATATGGATACGTGCTTGCAGGCAACGAAAAACAAATCACACATTTTCCATTTAGCTGCATTTATTTCTGTACCACTTTCAGTTGAAGAACCTGCATGGTGCCACAACACCAATATTGATGGCACGTTTAACTTACTCGAAGCTGCACGCATTAATGGCGTTAAACGTTTTGTGTTTTCATCATCATCAGCCGTTTATGGCTCGCCAGATGGCCCATGCTCTGAAACATCTGCGTGTAATCCAACATCACCTTATGCTATTTCCAAATTGATCGGCGAATATTTGCTCAAGCAATATGCTATCAACTATAATATGGAATGTGTGAGCATGCGATATTTTAATGTGTATGGCGAACGCCAAAATCCAAATGCTGCCTATGCAGCTGTGGTAGCAAAATTTAGAGATTTAATGAAACAAGATAAGCCAGTGACTATTTTTGGCGATGGCACCCAAACACGTGATTTTATTCCGGTAGAAAAAGTTGCCGAAACTAATTTATTGCTCGGCATGTTGCCAAAAGAACAAATTGCCGGAGAAGTGTTCAATGTTGCCACCGGCAAAAGCATCACGGTACTTGAGCTTTTTGATGACCTCAAACAAACTTTTCCTGCATATGATCATGCACCACGATTTGCATCAGCCCGTTCAGGCGATTTAAAACACAGTACAGCTGATTGCAGTAAGCTGCAAAATATCATGTAGATATGAACATTGCAAAATAAATGAACACAAGGATAGTGGCCTTTAAGTTTGTTCTAAGGCCACTATACCATTAATTCATCTACTATTATTGCAACTCAGGAATATCTGCAACTTTTTTGAACACCAAGGTCCCATATCCACTGTCATCAAGACCCATAGAGACTTCATAATGCACGCCTTTCTCCAATTCAATAACATCCTTAGATGTCTCTTTACTGCCGAAAAGTTTCACCGGAGATCGAGCTATAGAACCATCTCTGTCCTTTAACCCCGCCTTAATTCCAACAGGTTGTTTTGGAGCCAGAGTCTTCGCTAATTTACGTAAACATCCTCCAACGTAATCTGCAGGGTAATTCTTAAATGAGTTCTTAGCTGGAATATACAATGTAAGATAACCTTTCCCTAAGACTGATTCATCAATAATTCCTGATTTACCTGGACTAAGAGCCATGTGGCCCTTTTTCATACCTAAGTGTGACTTGGTTATTGCATTAGTAATTTTAATGCTGCCTGAATCCTTCCTTGAGCTTGCACTACCATGAGCCCCTGTGAATAATAGTAACCCTATCATCAACAATAAACATTTCTTCATTTTATCTATTCCTATATTTAAAAATTAACGAAGAATATATTAACGCCATGCATACTTATGTTATCAAGATGAGAGGAGTTCATTGCGATGGTTTGACTCTCGATTTTTCCAAGAAACTATAACTAAAATGCCTCACTAAAGGCATTTTTTTAATAAAAACACCTGCTTTGATCAATTGTTCTTCAATTTTTTATGGGATTAAGCTCTAGATCTTTTTATGGTATACTTTAGAGGTATATATGGAACATTCACTTTTTAAACAACGAAAAAGCATATTTTATGAGTAAAGACTACTATCAAATCTTAGGTATCTCCAAAACTGCTACTGCAGATGAGATCAAAAAGGCCTATCGCAAATTGGCTATGAAATATCACCCCGATCGCAATCCTGACAACAAGGAAGCAGAAGAAAAGTTCAAAGAGGCGGCTTCAGCCTATGAAGTGCTTTCTGATGAGCAAAAGCGTCGCCAATACGATCAATATGGCCATAATCAATATCAACAGATGGGCGGCGGCATGGGTGGTCATCCAGGTGGCATGAATATGGATGATATATTCGATTCATTTGGTGATATTTTTGGTGACATTTTCGGTGGCCAACAAAGAAAACGCAAAAAATCTGGTCCTGAACCTATGCGTGGCCATGATTTGGCAAAAGAGATCACTATTACCTTAAAAGAGGCATATTTAGGCATAAAAAAAGACATTGCCTACACGCGTTTAGTTGCATGTAAAACGTGTAAAGGTTCAGGCGCAAAAGAGGGCAGCAAGCCTTCAGCATGTGGCAAATGCCAAGGAACTGGCCAAGTGCAATTCCGCCAAGGTTTTTTCATGTATGCGCAAGCATGTGGCACTTGTTCTGGCCAAGGATTTATTATTTCCTCACCATGTGGTTCATGCAATGGCAAATCACGCATACAAGAATACACCAAATTTAGCGTTAACATCCCTGCTGGCATTTATGATGGTGCTGAACTTCGCATCGGATCGAAAGGTGATGCTGGTGTTTATGGCGGCTCATCTGGCGATCTATTTTTGAAAATACATGTATTGCCCGATAAAAAGTTCCGCAGAGTTGGCGATGATTTGCAATGTTCAGTGATGCTCACCTATCCACAATTGGTGTTGGGCGCACAAATAGATATTGAAAACATCGATGGCACAAAAATGAATGTGAAAATACCCAAAGGTTGCCCCGTTGGCGAGCGCATTGTTTCACCCGGCAAAGGTTTTGCAACTATGCGCGGCAATGTACGTGGCAACTTAGTTGTTATCACACAATGCCATATTCCAAAAAAACTACCTGCTGATGCAAAAAAACTATTAACTGAATATTCTGACATCATTGGCACCAATCCAAATGATAGTGAAGGCACCATTGCTAGTTTTTTCAAAAAGTTTTTGGGATAAATTTTTAATATGATTTAGAATAGGCTCCTTTTATGGAGCCTATTTTTTGAAAACAATGCTTAATGTTTTGCCATTATCAATACTGATACATACAATGCATTACCATAGCCTTGGCGACGACGGGGAGGATGACAAAAAAACATTGATGCGTTATATCCGACTAATGCTTTGATCGAATTTACTCTGCTTAATCTGTATTATCTAAATCAATAAACTTTGCCATCTTTTCCAATAGGTCCTTTTGCCTAGCAATCTCTTCTGCTTGCCTCATTGAAGCTATCTCTAGCTGTTTTACAATATCCTGCATGCAACTTAACTCTGACTTATATCTATTTTTTTGCTCAACAATATTCTTTAATACTGCATAAGTCTGGCAATATCTTTGGTATAATACTTCTATTGCCACGGTAACACTTTTACCCTCAAGACCATGCTTAAATGTCTGTGGACCTAAAAAAAGCTTTAATCCAGCAAGCTTTTCTTGTTGATTCTTAATAATATTACCAAGAGTCGGTGAATGTGCCGTTTCCACATCATATTCTTTCGTTTGCGCTGGCAATATGCCAATTTTTTCCAAATCGAGCACTTCTAAAAGCTTAAAAATATCGTGAGCAGAACATTGTAATGTTTTTTCCAACAATGCAACACGAAGGGCTATTTTTTTCTTATCTTGTTTCTCATCACTACAACAACCTGCATTGGAAACTAGGCACAACAAACATAAGAGAAACATATAGATATACTTCATCAACCTCCTCCTTTTTATAAAAACCCCATAATCTATATACTACACACCATTAATTCTAAAAGACCATAAAAAAGCCCCTGAGGGGCTTTTTTTAAATTGTTAACGACCTTGGCAACGAGAAAAGAACTCTTCGCGTGTACTCGAAGGAATGCTTTGTTTTGTATCATTAATTGGAGAATCTACCAGAGGTGCCCCACCTGGAAATTGATATTCCAAGGCAGCAATTACTTTAGCTTCTTTGCTTTGGCTAGATTCAACCGTTTGTTTTTTTTTGTCCTTAATTTTTTTTGTATCATCGCCTGCATAAAGTGATATTGAACAAAAAGTCAACAAAGAAAACACTAACTTATAATCCATATGGCATCCTATAGTAAAAAGTAAAAAGATACAATTAACAGCCATTGTAATGATAATATTTCACTTTGTGAATAGGCTTATTAATATTTCATTTTTTCTATTGATGCCAGCCATGCGTTGAATGGCTTGATCTTATCTTCAACACTCAGTTGAATAAATGGAATTGCACGATCTTGATACTGCTTGGATAGCTGCTCATAGATAAACGCATCATCAAAATCAATTGCTGTCGCATCTTGTGCGGTTGCTGCAAAATACACTGATTTTGGTCGTGCCCAAAAAATTGCACCGAAGCACATTGGACATGGTTCACATGAACTATATAACACGCAATCACTCAACTGAAAATCATTGAGAGTTTTGCATGCATTGCGTATTGCCACCATTTCAGCATGTGCTGTCGGATCATTGTTAGCAGTAACTTGATTTACGCCTTCAGCAATTATAGTACCATCTTTAACAATGATTGCGCCAAAAGGACCGCCCTCTTTTTGTTCAACATTTTCATATGCCAAGTTTATAGCACGCTGTAAAAATTCTTCGTGATTCATATAGTGTTCCTTGCTCTTAATATCTTATACGCCCATAACGCGTTTTTTTGAACTTTTTTGAGAAATAAACATACGTTTTTTATAGTCGACTGCTAACTTATTGAGCATGAGATAGAAAAAATCACGATCTGGCCCTTTTACTACGGCCTGCTCATGAGCTTCAGCCAGTGCAACTGGATAGCCACTGCCCTTATGCGCTTGATCAAGCATAATTCGCGCAACTGTGGCAACTTTATCATCATCTTGTGCAATCCACGCAGGAACTTCAATCCGTGCAATCTCATCGCCAACATGGAGGTAAAAAAAGTATGGTGCTAAATGTTCAGGATATTCTTCACAAATAGGTGAATTGCTTTTAAACACAATCGTTCTTTGATGCGGTTTTAAAAAGAAGCCGGCAACCGTACTATCGGAAATATGATCCATAATTTTATGCTCAACACACCCATTCACCACAAAATTGCACAATTCAATGCGAATCAAATTCACTAAATCTTTGCCTTTGGATAGGCTAATATAACCACCATGCAATATCTTTGCGGCATAAAGTTGATGCATAAGCCCAAGATAACGTGCAATATAATGATCTTTTAAGTTTGGTGATTTTGATGCTAAATGCCAAAAAATTAATGAACCATCAAACAAAAATGCACTCGGTATATCATTGTTTAGATGCTCTTGACATAGTTCTAGCCCAATTTGCAATTCCAATTCTTGCCGACGCGCATTGACTACATCCATTGGATTATCGTCAACTTCATTTTCGTTTCTACCCGCATAAACATAGGGAATAGAATTGCACATAAATGGCTTATCACCACAGCCATATGAAAGTTTTATGGTGCCAATATTGACCAAATAACAACTCGTGCCTTGATGACGATCTGGATAAATTTGTGAGCCATCAACTGAAATGACTTGATACGGCTCATGCAACAATGGCACATCATAGGTATTATCAACATTTTCAAGCCAAGATGGGATAACCCATTGCGAGCGAACTGCACGCGCTTTTTGTTGAAATTCAGGATCTTGAACAATGCGTTGCCATGAGGCACGTGCTATTGAAATTTCCTTTGAAATATCGGTAAAAAGCTCGCCTTTAATCCCGGTTAATGCTTGCAAAACTTTAGCATGATGCAACATAGATTCATGCTCCTCTTTGCTGATATTGTTTTATACCCTCTTTCAAGGCATGCAATGCCAACAATGCGCATTTGAGTCGTGTCGGACCTAAAGGTATTTTGATTAAGGCAAGTAGATTATCAGTATCAAAAAGCAAAATATCATCAAGATGTTTTTCCAATGCAAATTCGGCCAACATTGATGCAGTTGCTTGGCTGATAACACACCCTTTTCCTTCAAATGCTATTGCAATTAAGATATCATCTTCTATTTTACCTTGCATGCTTACCGCATCACCACATGAGGGATTAAATTGACCACTGTCAAAATCTGACTTTGTTAAAATACCTCGATGTCGAGGATGTTGATAATGATCCATTAACTCTTCTTGATACATACCTTTTCACTCTATTTAAATTGTTTTTTTCTATGCCCTAGCATGACACATTTTTGTGCATCAAAAAAGGGTGCCATAAATGACACCCTTCATATTCAGCTTATATTTCTGCTTTATGCTTCATCTTCATTTGTCACAATTGATGTCTGGTTTTCCTCAGATTGCTTAACACGCTCTTCAAGGCTATTGATTGCATCTGCGACATTTGAATAAAAGGTTTCTAATATTGCCATATTTTTGGCATCTTCAAGACATGTTTTATAGATATTCATAAATACGGCCACAAGCATCTGGCACTCTGCAGCAAACTTCGGTGTCATCTTAGAAAGATCCACAAGGTTCACTCTTGGCAGTTTTTTATTGCCATCTTTTAATTGCTTCATATCATCATGCATAGCATCGAGTAATGTTTTGGCAACTTCATAATCATACTCAGTGATAGTTGGCAACGTCGCATTACATTTTTTATACCAAGCATATAGTTGATGCATGCCATAACCTAAAATTGCAACCATACCTGCCAAGCCCCATATTTGCCCACTTGTTGATTCTTGCCACCAGCGAACAAACATGTTTTGATCTGTATTATTAAGCTCAATCACAGCATCTTTAATTACATCATCTCTTTTTGTTGGTGAAATTGGCGCCTTTGGTGACTGATTATGCTCAGGCGATGAGGATGGCGATTTAAAATCGTCATCTTGCACCTTAGGAGTAAAGCCCAATCCATCATTATAATCGTCGTCATCATCATCTGAATACTTTCCAATACCTGAGCCATCATCATATGGATCAATTTGTCCGTAACTTGGAAAGGCAAATAAATCATCAAGTGCTACAACATGTGTTGTATAGGCTAAAGATAAAAGACATAACAATGAAATACGACTAAATAACTTATGCATTAAAAAATACCCTTAAAAAAAAGAAATTAAAAGTGAAAGCTTTTCTTCATTTACCCCTCTAAACAGTCTTATTATACATTCAAACAATATATTAAACAACAGGCAAAAGCAAAAAAGGCGCCCCGGAGGACGCCTTTTCATCAAATATCAAATATGTATGTTTTATGCGGTAACAGGCATTTCAACAATATCTTGCTTCAATGTTGTTGTGAAGCCTTCAAGAGCTTCAACCTTTTCAGGACTTTCTTTACATTCATTATAAAGATATACAAATGTGCGTTTTACGATTTCGCCTTCTTTCATAAAACGCTCATCTTCCATATCACTGAAATCGAACAATTCTGTTGAAGGTGCCACTTCCTCACCCGCTTTTAGATGTTCAACATCTGCAATCATAGCATCAGAAAAAGCAACTAAAATTTCATGATCACGCTTAACCAAAGGCTTCACTTCTTCTTGTTGCACTTCATCTTCATCATTGCCCATTGCAACGGTGATTAGTTTATAGATGCCGTAAATTCCTGCGCCCAATCCAGCAAAGATACCGCCTAATTGAGTTTTAGTGCGTTCTTTAAACCATTCGGTTATTGAAAATGATGCATCCTCATCATCGTTATTGTCATCATCCTCAACGATTTCAATCTGCGGCAAACCTGTTTGTTCTTTATTTTCGTCTAACGTTTCTTGTTTTACTATCTCATCTTTTTTATCTTCATTTGAAGAGCTGGCAGCATGTAAACCAAATGAGGTTAACAACAAAATACTCAAAACAAATGTACGCTTGTGCATAGTAATCCTTACGGTAAAAAAAATAGGTTGTTTTTTGATCTATTAAACGCTTAATCGCTGATTAGTATAGCGCATATCAATAGGTTTGCAAAGCACCATTCAATCGTTCTCCATTCGACAACACTATACATAATGCAAAATAAATACTGTAGAATGTTCATTGACACAAACCTATAAATCTTTAGGATAAAAGCAATCAAAAACCCTTTTATAAACAAAGTTTTTCACTTTTTACTTGAAAGTCAACACATGTTTCTTCTTTTATTATGCTCTTGCCTGTTATTTATTGAACAATCTTCTTTTGCTGCGTTGACACAAAAAAAACCCAGCTATGCTGCTATAGCGCAAAGAGCAATAAAAAAAGAACAACAACTTCAATCCGCGCCACTTGAAACCCAAACTGTACATGCGCAACCTCAATATTCTTTAGATGAACCAACGCAGCTTTTAACATTGGCGTGGCAAGCATCACAATCACCGGGTCACAAAAAAAATACTATCAACCTTTATAAACAATTTGTTGCAACATATCCTGATGATCCCAGAACACTTTATGCTCGGCTGGATTTAGCACATTTATCGGCCTCCTCTACAAGCGCTGATCAAATCGATGAGATCCTATTTCCCATTTTAACATTAGATTCATCCTCCGGTTTTGATCCACATTGGTTGGCATATCAACAGCTATATGCATGTGGCTTAATAACTCAGCACTATAAACAGGAAAAAAAGGAAAAGCAAACATTGGCCTGCCTTCTTAATATGTTGGGCATTGCATTAAATAATGACATGCATATACAAAATAATGAAATTTTCCCTCTACATTCTCCAGTAGTCGTTAAAGACCTTGCGACATTATTGCGCGATGCTGATCATCACGCACATTTAATAAAATGGTTAGGCGAATCAAATTTCAATACAGATGATCAACAAAAGTTTTTAGAGCAACTATATACCTATGCTCATCAATATGAAAACAACGATGGAACATTTTTGTTAGCTCAGCACATACTTGAAGCACATGCAACTTTAAATGCATCAATCTTAACGAAACTGACGACGCTCATTAATAAACTTCAAGTAAAAGCTGATAAAATAATACTGCTCAAACAGATTTTTGCAAAAACATTTGGTAATGACAAAATGCAGGCAGCCTATCACCTTGGCATGTTTGAAGAAAATCCTATTAAAGCTGGCATTTATCAAGGTATTGCAGCATCTAATCCTGCATCGCTCGAGGCACAGCAAATCTATAGACTCAGCAAAACTATCAAAAATACAAACAAACAAGATGCTTTACTTATTGCCGCTGCAAAAGAAGGTCACCAAGAGGCGTGCAAAGAAGCATTGAAAAAAGCAGATAATCTAAATTTAGAAAACGAAAAAAACAAAAACCTCTATCTAAAGCTCGTAACCGCAGCTGCCCAAGGCGGTAATGCAGACGCGCAATTATCGCTCGGATTACTTTGGAAGAAAAAAACAAGACTCGACAGCTTTGTTGGTTCAAGTGTATCACCAACAGGCGCACATAAAAAAACTATTTATTGGCTAAAACAAGCAAGTAAAAAACTTCCGATTGCCAAACTTGAAATTGCCACCATCGGAAAAACTCAACTGGAAGTTATCAATAATTTATTGCCCTATGCCAAAAATAATAAATTCCCACTACAAACCGAAGCCCAAGTAACTTTAGCTGGCGTTTATGAAGCATACGGTGAAACATTATCTAAAGAAAACAAACGACAAGATTTAATTGCATTACAGCGAAAACATGCGATTGAATGGTTATCAAAAGCTGCAAAATCTGGCGATCGTGATGTACAATTAGAATATGCCACAACTTTGGTCAGACGAGCAACGCATAATTTTCGTCAAAAAGGGGAATACCGTAAAGTTGCAGAGCAAACGTATCTAGCAGTAGTGCAACATAATCCGAAATATGCACCTGCTCATATAAAACTTGCATCACTTTATGCATTGCAACACAAACATGCAGACGCGCAAAAACATTATATCGAGGCATTAAAGCAAGATCCTAAAGATAAAAACGTTATCAATACACTTTTAGGATACGTAAATGAGTTACTCAAAAGCAAAAAATATGATCTCATGAAAAAAATTTCAAAAAGTATGCTCAATGTCGATCAAAACAATGCTAATGCGCTTAATAATATGGGCACAATTGCTGGCCATATTGAAAAAGATACACCAACCGCTATTCACTATTTAACCCGTGCTGGCGATGTTGGTTCGGCTATTGCGTGGCGCAATTTAGGGTCCATGTATCTCGAAGGGGATGGCGTTGAAAAAAATCTAGAAATCGCCATTTCACATTATGAAAAAGCTCGAAAAATTGAACCTAAACACGCCAATACTTTGCGCATCCTTGGTGCATTATATGAAAACACTGGCCAAGATACTAAATCCTATTATGTTGCATCTGATTGGGCAAAAACCATGGACCCCGATGGCATTTTGCAAATGGCAATCTATGCACACACCGGTTATGCTGATGCCTATAATCCCACACACGCAAGTAAACTTTATAGACTTGCAGCGCAAAGGTATCGATTACTAGGCAAGCTAGATACAGCTGACGAGGCAACATTGCTTTCAGAAATCACTAACTACCAACGTCGAGATTTTTTTGCACAACGGATAGGTGATAATCAAAAAACAATAAAGGAATTTCGTGCGATTAAACAACGACTTGATGCACTCATTAAGATGAAGTCAATCCCTATGCGCATGAAACATGAAGTTAAAATCGCACTCGCAACACAGTTTATCAATATTGGTGAATATTATTCGGATAAAAATAAGCAAGCAGAATGCTTTAATAATGCCCTGTCACTTCTGAAGGATCTACCTGCACATATAGCATGTGGCAACTACAATCATGCAACATTACTTTTTGAAAAATACTTAGCTCCGAAATTAACTGAATTAGCTAAAACTCCTTTTGCAGAGCTAGATAGCAAAACAAAAGAGATTGCCACCAAGGCGCGCACATTATATGCAGGAATATATACGCAACTTAAAGAAAAGCAACCCCACAATGCATTTCTATTAAAAACCTATAATAATTACGGCTTATTGCTTAAACGTGTTTTTGATGAAGATGATGCAGCAACCGAAGTATTTGAATGTGGTGTAAAGGTCGATTCTGTCACGAGCATGCTTTCACTATCATTGTGCGAGCTCGAAAAGGTTAAAACACTTGATGATTTTAATAAACCAATTAAAATACTATTAAGTGCGCTCATCCAAGCACAAAAAGATAGAAATCCTGCGCTGACAATGCTCATTCAAAAACGCCTTGATGAAATCAACGAACAACGGAACAAGTTTAATCCTGATTCCATTGTTTCAGACGCTTGCTCATCATCGGCCACAAACCAAACAAAGAAATAATAAATAATATTAAAAAGATAAGCGGCGGCATTATGTCTTTAACAGTGCCAATTATTTGTAGTTTTTGCCCCGCTAATGCGTAGATGAATGCACCAGGTAGCATGCCAACAAATGCTGTCCACATGTAGGTCCATAATGAAATATTGGTTAAACCTACCAATAAATTGATAAAAAAAGTCGGTGTGATTGGTGAAATTTGCAAACACAATAAATACCATGCACCATGCGTTTGAAATCGTTTATTAAAACGTTCAAAACGATTTGCATATCGTGCCCGCACCCATTTGCGCATTAAATGCCGCACAATCAAAAAAACAATGGTACCACCAATAGTGGCTGCAAAAGCGGCATAAAGCGCACCGTATAAACTACCAAACAAAAAACCGCCTAAAATGGTCATCAGAATAGTCACTGGAATAAAGGCTGCCGTGGCCCCAATGAAAAAGAACAGATAATGTATCAAAACATCATTATAATGATCTTGTGTGTATTCATGTAAATGTGCTGCATGTTGTTTTAATAATTCAATTGAAAAAAGATTAAAATCAATTTTTAAAATAATAAATGCCCACAAACCAAGTAGTCCAAAAACAAGTGCGTATCTCTTTTTTTTCATCAATTTCATTTGTTGTTGCCATTCATATTATTTATTAAATGTGTAAATAAGCTCGGTATAAAAAGCATCAATGCCATAGCAGCTAATGCTAACATCATTTGGGGTGTGAAAATATCGGTAATTGAGTGTATATGTTGAAGTTGCTGCCCAGCAAAGGTGAACACAAATGATGCAGGCAATATTCCCAATGAGGTTGTCCAAACAAAGGTCCAAAAAGAAGCACTTGTTAAACCTGCAACCATATTGACCAAAAAATAGGGAAACACCACAATTAATCGTGATGCTATTAAAAATCGTACGCCCTGTTGTTCAAATTTTCTGTTAAATTTTTTGAACGTTGGTGCGTATCGCTCCTGTATCATATCTCCTATGCTATAACGCACGAGCAAAAATACTACTGCACCGCCAATTGTTGCGCCAACATTGGCATATAAAGCCCCAAGGAATGTGCCAAATAAATAACCACCTGTAATGGTAGTCAACGACGCTAATGGTAAAGCAAAGGCTGCAATAATAATATAAAATACGATAAAAGACAGAACTGATAAAACATAGTTTTCATGCACAAAGAAACGCAACGATGCAGCTTGCTCTTGAATATTAGCTAAGGTAATATCATCAGTTATACCTGAAAAACGCAGGCCAAAAAAAATAATCAAAAAACTAGCAAGAATAAACAGTGAAACTTTTCCGGACTTTTTCATTAGAGCTCAATCTTTTTTTGGTACTTTTTAAGCAATATTGGTATACAGGCTAACAAAATAAGCAGTATAAATGCAATAGTGACTTCCGTCGAGAAAATATCAGAAACACTTTTTATTGATGCTAATTCTTTGCCCGCAAAAGCGTAGACAAAGCCCTGAGGAATAAAGCCAACTGCGGTTGTCCAAACGACTGTTAAAAAAGGAACACGACTTAATGCTGCAACCCCATTGATAACAAAATAAGGAATAACCGTTGAAAAATGGAGCATTAATAAATAACTCACTCCCGACTCTTTCATCGTTTGTTCAAACGTTTGTGCACGTTCGGCATAAAGTTGATGCAACATATCAGAAAAGAATAATCTATATGATATATATGCAATGCTCACACCTATCGTCACCGCAATAGTGGCATATAATGCGCCAAACCATATGCCGAAGATATATCCCCCAAGAAGAGAAAGAATAATCGATGTTGGCAACGAGAATGCAATGGTAGCAATAAAAACACTCAAATAAAGCAATACTGCCATGTTATAATTTTGCTCAACTAACGATTTAAAATAAACACTTTTCTCTTGGATATATTCCAGCGAAAAATAATGGCCTAAGGGTGTATATGTTTGTAATAGCCAAAAAATAATAAAAAATAATCCCGTAAAAACTAGTTTTTTTATCATATTCTTATTCATGAGTGTCCCTATTTAATTAGACGTAAGCCATCTATATATTTTAACAAAGGGATTGCGTAACAGCTGATCAACATAGGCCTGTTTGCCTGTTTGCCAAATTAATTCAGCATAGGTAGGATACGCATGTATAACCCGCTGAATCTTTTGTAGCGGGATGTTATACCATTTTGCCAATTGCGCTTCATGAATAATGTCACCAGCATGAGCACCTAAAATATGCATCCCCAAAATCTTACCTTTGTTGTTACAGACCATTTTGACCAATCCTGTTTCTTGATTATCCGTTATCGCGCGATCTAAGTTTTTATATGATTGCCTATATATTTTAACATTCTTTTGGCCAAATGTATCGATTGCCTCTTTTTCAGTCATACCTGCTGATGCAAGTTCAGGTGCAGTGAAGGTTGCCCAAATAACGTTTTTATAATCAATCTTCTTTTTAAAAATAGGAATACAAATGTTACGCACAGCCAAAACGGCCTGTTGCCACGCCATATGACTAAATAAATAGGGCCCGACAACGTCACCACATGCATACATATGTTTTGTGGAAGTTTGCAGATATGCATTAGTTATAATGCCCTTTTTATTTGTGTTCACTCCAGCCAATTCTAATGACAATCCTTCAACATTAGGTTTTCTGCCAATTGCAACCAACAACTGTTCAGCATGTAATATTTGCGTGTTGCCATCTTTATCGACACAATTCACTTGCACCTGCTCATGCTCTTGTGCAACTTTAGTTGCCCTCAGGCCGGTTTTAATCTGCACACCTTCCGATTGCATATGCTCAGTTAACAAATGCACGCATTCTTCATCTTCACGAGGCAATATGCGATCTTGCATCTCAATAATCGTCACCTCAACGCCTAAGCGATTACACGCGCTTGCCATTTCAGCTCCAATTGGTCCGCCGCCTAAAATGAGTAATGATTTTGGCAACTGTTCTTGATCGAAAAAATTCGTATTGGTCATATAGGCAACATCATTCAACCCATCAATATCAGGAATAAACGGACTGGAACCCGTGCAAATAATAAAATACTTTGAACGTATGCGCGTATTATCTTGCATTTGCAATGTGTGTTTGTTGAGAAATGTACATGATTGATTAAAGAAGGTAATGCCGAGTCCCTCAAATGCTTCTGGCTCAGTGTGACTATACACGCTTTTTATGCGACTTTTTATAAAATCAAAGAGCGCGCGTGTATCGAATGCCGGATCGGTGTTTATGCCCCATTTTTGTGCGTGTTTTATATGATGTGCAATTTGCGCTGATTTAATAATAGACTTGCTCGGCACACATCCTGTCCACGTGCACTCGCCACCTATTTTATTGGGCTCAATTAACGCAACTTTTTTGCCAAACCCCACTGCAGTTTTTGCTGCAGTAATGCCCGCTGCACCTGCACCAATGACAGTAATATCATAATCAAATTTCATTGAGATTCCTTCCTTTTTTACTTATAGTAGCAATCGATGTATAAGAATCTCAAGAGCACAACTTCGTTACTCAACAAATATTTTGCTATTTAATACAAAATTAGCTTATGATTAAAACAATTTACACTCAAAAAAGGAGAAATGATATGTGTTATTCTGCACAAGCAAGTTTTATTGCTGCGGGCTATTTAGCAACCTTGGGAACTTTATGCTTAAAAAAAAACAAACTCAAAAAGGCCGCATTGTTTGCAGCAATCCCAATACTTTTTACACTCCAACAACTAACCGAAGGTTTCTTGTGGCTCAGTTTTGCTAACAATTGGCCGACTATACAACAGTATGCACCATACCTTTTTCTATTTTTTGCATTTTTTATCTGGCCAATCTATATTCCATGTAGTGTTGGACTACTAGAAACACACCCCTTTAGAAGAAAAAACTTAATTCTTCTTGCCATGCTCGGCATCATTGTATCACTTTATCTTTATAGCTACATTGCACTTTATGGCGTTGCAGCACAAGTACTTGATTGTCATATTTATTATAATGTTGATATGCCAACATCGACTGATATCATCGGCACTATCTTATATTTGATGTGCACCATTCTGCCATTTTTTGTTTCATCGATACGCAATATGAAAACTTTTGGCTTTATGCTTTTGATTTCATACATTATCTCATATCAATTTTACTTCAACTCTTTGATTTCTATTTGGTGCTTCTTTGCAGCAATTTTGAGCGGATTAGTCTATGTTATTATTTTGCAATTAAATAAGAAGCACAAATGATTGAAACATTATTTCGCCCCAAAATTCAGCCCTTATTCAATACGCTTGGCACATTGTTAGATCGCCTATCTTTCACACCAAATATTATCACGGCTTGTGCATTTTCGAGCGGCATGCTGTGTGCCGCTGCAATCATTTATGACCATCCGTTATATGCATTATTTTTTTTGATCATTTCAGGATTGTGTGATGTGCTTGATGGCACCTTAGCTCGTTTGCAACAAAAAGCACATCCTTTGGGTGCCTATATTGATTTGATTGCCGATCGCATGGTTGAAGCTTTCTTCATCTATGCATGCGCAATTGCCTATCCTGAACATATGCACGCATACCTTATATTTTATATTGCCCTCTTGCTGCATTTCACCACCTTTGTTGCAGCAGGTGCATTGTTTGAAAATAATGGCACAAAAAGCATGCATTATGATGCATGCTTAATTGAACGTGCCGAGGCATTTATGGTTTTTGGTGCAATGCTACTGTTGCCGCATTATATCACTTGGCTTTTAATGATTTTAAACATTGGGATTTTTGCTTCAGCAATTCGTCGTTTTCTGCGGATTGTGCATAATGCATACGCGGACTATAGATAATCGGATCACTTTTGGACTTCTTTATTTTAGCAAGATCTTTTAAGCAAAAACTTTCTTGTGATCGCTTAATTGCGCCAACAACGCCCCGAGAGCCAACGCTTGAAGATCGACGATGGTCGATCACTTTATTCACATTTGTTTTATTGCCCATTGCAAGCAACATAAACGAATAAAAAAAACACACATATATTAGGTTCTTCACAAACAACTCTCCTGAAAAAGGTATCTTTATTTTCAAGCATATAAAGTTGTCTGCTTTGGGGCAAGAATTGTGCATAAAAAAAGCCCCGACTTTTGCCGGGACTTTTTTATTTTAAGCTAACTATAATCAGTTAGATTCTGCTTTTTTCCAAGTGGTATTATTTACCCAGTGGCCAATGATTTCATTTAAAAGTAAATCAACGGCACCATTGAATGCATGATCTAAATGAGTAGATTCTTCTTCGCCATCTTTTGCATCAACGAAAAAGTTCTTAACATCAGCATCCAAGCCTAGATACTCTTTGAGCACTTTTGTGTTCAAAGCATTACCCGCTTTTTTGGAAGCTGTAACCAAAGCACGTGTTATAATTGTCTTATGGAGAGTAAACAAAGTCCTTAATGAACTTGAAAGAAGAGTCGCCCCTTCTTCTTTAAGTTCTTTTAAAGCTGCTGTTATACATTCTGCAGCGACATCTGCTGAAAAACGTGCAAGATCTTTAGTTGTGAAAACTTTTAAATCTTTTTCGTTTAATGCTTTAGCATCAATTTTATCTGCAATTTCATGCAATTTTTTTCTTAGACGCTCTTTTGTGTAAGCTTCTGCACCAAGCACTATACCATTCGCAAGAACATGAGTACCCTTTGCATCTTTAGTTACGAAAGCAGCTAAATCTGTTGGCAGAAATGCTTTCGGTGTTTCAAATTTCGCTTGCAGTGCAAATGGTACTAACGCAATTAACGCTAATTTTTTATTCATATATGTTTCCCTTAAAATAAAAAAAATTATTCAACTTAAAAAACTCTGCTTATTACACTAATTTTTTCAAAGCGACTGTTTTTTGTAAATTTCTCAAAGACAATGCATCTTGTTGATGCTTATATTTTTTCTCATGTTGAGACAATAATGTCAAGTTTTTTTAATGCATATGCGGTATATGCACTCAAAAAAGAGGGCATCTTTTGTTTCAAGATGCCCTCTTTTTTTATTGCTAATTATTCACCTGATCCAAAAGGAATGAAACCTGCAACACCATGAAGTGCATCATCAATTGCTAATGCAAACGCACGGCTGAACCAAGCTTTCCCGCCAAACAATTCATAATGCTCTTTAAGATCTTCGGTATGCTCTGTTAGACCTGCAATATCAATCAACTCTTCAAAAAGCTTATGAGCAATAGTACCAAATAACGCTAATTTAGTTTCTAACTTCCAATCCGCGCCTTTTGCAGCAAAAAGATGTGCATCCAACACATTTGCCATCGCATCAGAAATAGATTTAGCTACATCGTGAACATCAAAAGAAGCATTGCGTAGACTAACAATGTGCTGATTAGGCAGTTTTTCAACTAATTTATGAAAAAACTTTTTAGCGACTAGATCACGAAAGAAAATCGCACGACAAGTAAACGTTGCATCGCGTGCATCTTTAAGGTTTTTTCTTAAGTTGAGTGCGCTCGCTTGTTGAACACTTATCAATGCCAACACACTTAATGTTAGCTTTTTGCAAAAAGAAGTTTGCATAAATATACTCCCTGTAAAATTGTACTTATATAACTCTACATTATTCTCATTCTTAAAAAACAAGTTTAAAAACAAGAGGTCATCTTTGAAAAAATTTACAAGGATAAAGTACACTCATAGAAAAAAAAGTTCAACCTATTTCTTTATCTTTTTCTTACAAAGTTAAAAAGATATATTTGTGAATGGCTATTTCCCTTACTTGCTACAATTTTTTAATTTTTTGCATAATTTTCAAAAAATTAAGCACATCGTCTTTAATATTATAGCACGCTAAGCTTACGCGCACTGATGCATCGACGTGCCATTTTTTTGCCAAAGGTTGTGCACAATGATGCCCCGCTCGCACTGCAATGTTATGATTACTCAAATATGCTGCAACATCATGTGCATGTATATCATCAACCACAAAACTTACCAAATGACCACTTTTTTTAAGCTCATCAATTGGCCCAAGAAGCTTGATGTGTGGCAATTGTTCCAAACCCTCTATTACGGTTTTGATTAATGTTGCCTCATGTTGAGCAATTGCCTGAATGTCCTGTTGTTGCAACCACTTTAATGCTGCGGCCAAACCAATTGCTTGCGCAATAGGCGGTGTGCCAGCTTCGAACTTTTGCGGTGAATCTAAATAAGTTGCATCTTGCCAATCAACTTCAAACACCGTGCCCCCACCAAGTTGATATGGCACCATCTCTTTTTGCAACGCTTTTTTGATAAACAATACGCCAATGCCAGTTGGCCCAAAAACTTTGTGCCCTGAAAAAACCAAAAAATCAACATCTAGGTTGTGCACATCAATTTTTGCATGTGCCATCAATTGTGCTGCATCAACCAACACTTTTGCACCAACACTATGTGCACTATTAATAATTTTTACTAAATCTGTTTTTGCACCAGTCACATTTGATAGTGCAGAACATGCAACAAGCTTTGTGTGTTTATTAACTAATGTGTTTAATTGATCATAAGCTAACGTGCCATTATCATTAACCGGCAAAAACCGAATTATTGCACCCACTTTGTGTGCAACGCGCTGCCATGGCAACAAGTTTGCATGATGTTCATATTCGGTGAGAAGGATTTCATCACCGGTTGTGATATGTTCCATTGCCCAAGAATAGGCAACCAAATTTATACCTTCGGTTGCATTTTTAACAAACACTATTTCATCTGGTTGCGCATTAAGGTGTTGTGCAACAGTTGCACGCGCATCTTCATAAAATTGCGTTGCCTGTTCACCGAATGCATAGACACCTCGATGAATATTTGCATTATGCTTTGTATAAAAATCGACAACCGCATCGACTACTTTTTGAGGCTTTTGTGTAGTTGCTGCATTATCTAGATAGATTAATTCTTTATTGTGTTGAAATATTGGAAACTCGTTTTTTAATTTCATTTTTTTTAACCCTCGAGCCGGACTTTTTTTATATATTTTTTGTTCTTGCAGAACATGCTTTTTTTATTTTCTTTGTTCTTAAAGAACCATCTTAATATATTTTTTTATTTTTTACTCTTCATCCTGAGTGCTCAACGAAGTTGAGTATATCGAAGGATTGCCGGCAAGGCCATTTAGTTATTTTTTTTTGTATCTCAACTTTGTCCCAGAGGTGTCGGCAAGGACACCTTTGCGACACACATAATATACAAAAAATAAAAAACTAAACGACCGCGCTCAATACAAAGATAAAAAATGAATTAAGATGGTTTTTTAAGAACACCTAAAAAGAAAGCTTTTTCAAGCAAAGCAATAGCATCTTGCCGATTCAAACCCCGTGCCAACATATATAACAATTGTTCATCATCAAATGAACCAATTGCACTACCATGCGCACATTGCACATCATTAGCCAACACCTTTAAACTCGGCTCCGCATATGCTTGAGCATCATCATGCATTAAAATGAATTTATTATGCTGACTTGCAACAACCTGCTGCGCAGATTCATCAATTTCAATCATACCCAAATGGCGCGCTTGTGATCTATCATAGAGTATACCCTTAATAAGAGATGTACTCTGCGTGTGTGCTGCTTGATGGTACTGCACTGTTTTAACCCAACAAGTTTGATTCTTTTTGCCTAGATAGCCAATGCGCACATCTGATTGTGCATGCTGTTCTTGCAATACTGTTTCAATGCGTGTGTGAGTGGAACATGCGTACCATCCATACATAGAAAACACACTTTGTTTTTTACCAAAAGATATAATGCTATTATATGCTGCTTGCGCATGTTTATTGTTTTGCAATAACGTCAGGTGTGCGTTTGATTGTATAATACATACTATATTGTTGATACTTTTGCCTAAAAGATCATGCTGCACCGTTATTGCAGCTTGTGATGCAACAATAATATATACGTCATTTTTTTGAAACCGTTTGCTCCAAGTAACAGGTAGTGTAACAACCGCTTCAACAACGGTATTTATTGGCACATATAGCACGTAGGCTCGCGTTAATGAATCATCAAAATTTGATGACAGTTTAATATGCTGCTTGGCAAGCTCAGGATACGTATGAATAAAATCCTGCACATCATAAATACCTACACCATTGCCCAAATCTATATATGCTTGTTTTTGATATGACGCATGCGGTGTATCAAATGCTGGCATATTGCAAAATTGCGAATCCTGTGTTGTTGCCATTAGCCAATTGATCCTTCCATTTCGTGTGCAATTAAACGATTTATTTCAACCGCATATTCCATCGGCAGCTCTTTAACAAATGCATCAATAAAGCCATTCACAATTAATGCACGAGATTGGGCATCGCTAAATCCACGTGCCATGAGATAAAACAACTGCTCATCATTAATGTTACTCACGGTTGCCTCATGGCCAATGTGTGCTGTTTTCTCTTTTATATCAATGGTAGGATAGGTATCAGATCGAGACTTATCGTCTAATAACAATGCCTCACATTGCACGGTTGCTTTTGCATTTGTTGCACCTTTGACAATCTTGAGCAAACCACGATAACTTGCAATACCACCGTCTTTACTTATAGATTTTGAAATGATGTTCGAGGTCGTGTTGGGTGCCAAATGAATCATTTTTGCCCCAGCATCTTGGTGCTGTTTTTTGCCTGCAACGGCAATAGAGATAACCTGCCCTTGTGCACCTTCTTCTTGCAACACTATGCATGGATATTTCATCGTAACTTTGCTGCCAAAATTTCCGTCAATCCATTCAACACGCGCATTTTTTTTGGCAATTGCACGTTTGGTGACTAAATTATAGACGTTGTTTGACCAATTTTGAATCGTTGTATAGCGAATACGTGCATTTTGCAATGCAACCAATTCTACAACTGCGCTATGTAATGCATGTTGACGATACACCGGCGCACTGCACCCTTCAACATAGTGTACAAAACTTTCGGGTTCGGCGACAATAAGCGTACGTTCAAATTGCCCCATTTGCTTCGCGTTAATTCTAAAATATGCTTGTAATGGCATATCCATCTGCACACCTTTGGGTACATAAACAAAGCTACCTCCCGACCACACCGCAGAATTGAGTGCAGCAAATTTATTATCACGTGGTGGAATAACAGTAGCAAAATATTTTTTGAAAAGTTCAGGATAATCATGCAATGCTGTGCTCATATCGGCAAATATAACACCTTTTTTTGCCCATTTTTTGCGCAAACTTTTATAAACAACTTCCGATTCATATTGTGCACCAACACCAGCTAAATATTTTTGCTCTGCTTGCGGAATGCCTAACTTGATAAAGGTATTTTTTATATCATTGGGCACATCTTCCCACGATTGTTGCTGTGATTCGATTGGTTTCACGTAATAATAAATATCATTAGGATCAAGACCTGCAATATTTGGCCCCCAAGACGGCATCGGCTTTGATTCAAAAATAGCTAATGCTTTCAAGCGAAAGTCGGTCATCCACCCAGGCTCATTTTTTTGCTCTGAAATATCGGTAACAATTTTCTTGTTTAAACCTTTAGGAACTTTATAAAAAATAGAATCAGTTTGCTGCATCTATATATCCATCATAGCCATGTTGTTCGATATGTTGCGCTAAACAATGATCGCCTGATGTGCTAATCGTACCCTTTTGCATGATATGCACATGATCGGGTTTTATATAATTTAAGATACGTTGATAATGCGTGATAAGTAACAATGATAATTCAGGATTTTCCTGACGAGCAAAGTTGAGACCCTTTGCAACATCTTGCAATGCATCAACATCAAGCCCTGAATCTATCTCATCTAATATGGCAATTTTGGGTTTGAGCAATAATAGTTGTACCATTTCTAACTTCTTTTTTTGCCCACCGGAAAAACCCTCATGCAGATTGCGATAAAACAATGCATGATCCATATTGAGTAGATCAAAATAAAACAGCACTTTTTCTTTTAGTTCAGTTGGCGTAATGTGCCCGTGCATTGATTCATAAGATGCTTTCAAAAATGATGCAATTGGCACACCCGAAATTTCAAGCGGTTGTTGAAAACTTAAAAATAGGCCATGTTGAGCACGTTTATGCACCGACAAACTCAAAAGATCTTTTTTATCGAGACAAACAGAACCATCTCTAACCTTGTAAGTTGGATGCCCCATTAAGGTGAGCGCCAAACTGCTTTTACCCGATCCATTAGGACCCATTAAAGCATGAATAGTTCCAGGTGCAATGTTTAGATTAACATTGTTTAAAATGCTTAACTCATCAATTGAAACTGAAAGGTTTGAAATATGCAACATGTATTTGAAACACCTGAATGTATAAGTTTAACAACTCTTTTACCATAACATGTATTGCATAAAACAAAAAGAGGCAATCGGTTAAGATTGCCTCAAAAATACTTAAACTAATAAAGTCTCGTTAGTTATTTGTAGAACCTGTAGGAGCGCCCTTGAATTTAAAAATATAGGTAAGAACACCAACAACAAGAACAATCGCCGTTGCTCCAGCAGCTTTAACATAGTTGTTATCAGCATCAAAGGTAAACTTCCAGCCACCTTCAGAATCTGAAGTTATTCCAACTTCAATCTTTCTTGCTTCTTTGTTTTGCCCATCTGTAGAATTCCCGTTATTTGGATTTTCTATATTATCTTGCAATTCGTTAATAACTTGTTGATATGGCTTAGGTGCATCCGCATCATCTACTGCAGAAATCATACCGCATGAACTGATAACCAAGAATAAAAATAATGTTTTTTTTGTTTGCATAAATTTCCCTTAATAAAAACGTGACGTTTAAAATATTATGGCAATTTTATACAAAAAAAAAGAAAAAAGCAAAGAACATGAATTATTTAATCAAATCAATTAATAATTAGGTGACAACGCGCAATAATTCTTGCAATGAAATGATACCTTGTTTTACCTTTTCTAAACCATCTGCAAGTAAACTGACCATGCCATCAGTTTTTGCTTGCGCGCGAATATCATCTATGGAAGGACTATGCGAAATCAAGGTGCGCATTGCATCATTAAATAACATCATTTCAAATATACCCACACGCCCTTTATAACCTACATCAAAACAATCTTGACATCCTTGTGCATCGTAGACCGTATCTAAGCAAAACCCATAGCGCATGCATGTTTCTTGTTCTTTTTCTGTGAGTATCCGTGAAACTTTACAGGTGAAACATAACACACGTACTAATCGTTGCGCTAAAATACCACTCAAACTTGCATTGATTAAAAAAGGCTCAATGCCCATATCCATTAAACGCATAACAACTGAGGGCGCATCATTTGTGTGTAACGTACTTAACACCAAGTGCCCCGTCATTGCCGCTTGAATTGCAATACGCGCAGTTTGCATATCACGAATTTCACCAACCATAACAATGTCTGGATCTTGCCGCAACAATGAACGCATACCCTTTTCGAACGTGAAACCAGCTTCAGGATGAATGTGACCTTGTGTGATATCTTCAATATGATATTCAATCGGATCTTCTAAGGTGACAATGTTTTTTTCTTGAGAGTTGATATGCGATAAACCTGCATAAAGCGTAGTTGTTTTACCCGAACCTGTGGGCCCTGTAACCAAAAAGAATCCTTGTGGATCAACAAGTAACTGCTGGAATTTTTGAAGTTGTTCTACGCTCATACCCAAACAAGTAATATCAATATTTTTTTCAGTTGGGTCCAAAATACGTATCACCATCTTTTGGCCAAACAAAGTAGGAAAAGTCGAAACACGCAAATCGACTTGCACATCGTTTTTGAGCAACTGGAATTTGCCATCTTGCGGTACACGCTTTTGGGCAATATCCATATTGGCTAACACTTTTAATCTAGAAATAATTTGAGGCATAAGCATTTTATCAAAAAACTTGTGATCATAAAGCAACCCATCAATGCGCAAACGTACACGCAAACCATCTTGACGAGACTCTAAATGTATATCAGAAGCACCACGCTCAATTGCATGCTGCATAAGTGTGTTAACTATCTGAATGACAGACTGTTCTGACACCTGCTCCATAATTATTTCTTTTTTTCAGCGTTATGCGCACGTTCATCAATCTCTTTACGTTCTTCTGGCGTTTCAGATTCAACAAATTGATCAATCTCTTGGTCAACAAATTCCTCTTGATCTTGCTCTTCTTGGCGCACTGGCAGATTATCCAATGCTTCAATTTGCGCTTCTTTAACGTAACTTACCGGTTCTGTGAGTGATTTATCATAATACATGCGAACCATATTAATAATATCGGTATGAATACCAACATTAAAGCGAATATCATATGAAACATGTGCACCAATTTTAACCAAAAGCTCCTGATCACTCGGATCTGCTGCCACAACAAGCAATATATTTTCATCTTGCTCATAAGGAATAATGGCATTACGCATCAAAAAATCTTCTGGAAACTTTTGCAACAAAAAGGAATCAAAGAAATAGCCATCAACATCCATATAAGGCACCTGATATAATATGCTTAATGCTTTTAGGATATCCTCTTTTGAAACCAAGCCTTGATCAAGTAAAAAATCATCAAAACGTTCATGACTCGATTGAGCAAAGTTTTCTTCAAGTTGCTTATTCATCTCTGGCGTTATTGCCTTAAGTTGCACAAGAATATCAGTTAATTTTTTCACATAGGTGCTATCATGCATAATCATCTACCCCACTTTTAAGCCTAGGAAAAATCCAATAGAACTACTAAGCACAACAGCTAAGTTTGCTTTGACCCATTCCCAATAAGAACTTAATACTTGTGCATCAAACTCAGTTTGTACTGCACGAATATTAAGCAATTCCTGCAGTTTTTGCCAATTTACTGTCAAATGCAAAATATCAAACTGTTCTAAAATAACAAGTGAAACTATAAATAACACCAACAACAGGATGTACTTTAGGTACTTTTTGATCAAAAAACCAACCAAAAAGCCAATTCCAAAATATATACTCCAATCGAGTAGCGTATACTTCCACTCATGAAACTTTTCAACCAATAAACTTGGTTTTAAGGCCTCTTTTACACTTTCAAAAGCCCCTGAAGCTTGCTCCTGCACACCTTCAATGGCTTCTGGCATAACGCCTTGCTCATTTGCCATGTCATACTCCTACCTTTTTTACTCATCATTATTTACTATTAGTATAATGGCAACAAAGTGAGAATTGCAAGATATCGAATAAGCAATATAGGTCAATTAGATAAGTAATGCAGATTTCATAGGTACTTTTTAACGCTAATTTCATCTAAGCAAACAGTCTGAATACGTGTAAAATCTCCACATCTTAGATCATGTATTCTTTAATTATATCAGCAAAAAAATAGGACATTAAAAATAGGACATTAAAAAAGCACCCTTTGTGGGTGCTTTTCATTTCTTTACTTAAAAAATCTGATTTAGATCAAATCTTTAAGAGCTTTTCCGGGGCTAAATTTAGGAACTTTTTTAGCAGGAATAGTCATTTTTTTACCAGTTGCTGGGTTTACACCAACACGGCTTTTTCTTTTCATTACTTTGAATGTACCAAAACCAGTCAATACAACTGTTTTATCTTTTTTCAATGCACCACCAACAGTAGTGATGAAAGCTTCTAAACACTCTTTGCAAGTTGATTTTGGCAATTTGGTTACTTTAGCCATATTTTCAACTAATTCTGCCTTGTTCATAAGTGTATCCTTTTAATATTTGGTTTCTCGATGGTTTACCAGTAAATAAAAAACAAACTCATTATGCACCCTATTTGGATGCATAGCTTTTGTCAAGTTTATTTTTGGTGCCGAGAGCCGGACTCGAACCGGCACAGGCTAAAGCCCGAAGGATTTTAAGTCCTTTGCGTCTACCTATTCCGCCACCTCGGCATATATTTAAAATCTATACTCCACGGCTCCTTTTTTTAAACACTTATCTTAAAAAACATCATTACTCTTTTGTGGAGGCGGCACCCGGGATCGAACCGGGGATAAAGGATTTGCAGTCCTCTGCCTTACCACTTGGCCATGCCGCCCTTTTTTTTTTAATCTATTCGATGAATTTCATCTTACGAGCCAAGTCATCAGTACTTATTATACGTATTTCTGATGATTCTTCAAGTTCTGATTTTTCCATCTTCTTATCTAGATATGCCTTTGTACATTTTCCTTCAACGGGCAACTCTTTTTGGTACCATTCAGCCATGCCAGCTTCATAAGCCCAAACGTTTGAATAGCCCATATCCTTCAGCTTTTTCGCACAAAAACCGCTGGCCGTGCACATATAATTTGAACAATAAAATACAACTTCAGCTTTTTCTTTATCTAGATCCGCAATAAAATCGTCAAGTTTATCAACGGTAACATTTATAGAATCTTTTATATGGCAATCATCAAAATGTTCAGCATCTAAAACATTAACCACAAACAGCCCTTCCTTTTTTTGCTCGCCAAAACAACCTGGCAAAAGCAACATAATGCTCATGAGAAACGTCGATAATAATTTTGTTTTAAACATGTTTAAAATTCCTCTTTAAAAAAAATCTAGCAGAAAAAAAATGTTGTGCAAGCTACAATTAATTAATGCATAATTTTGAAAAAACGAGACCAGCGCATACGCTTCCAAAAATCGATAGGGTGTTTTAGCAAATCAACAATCCACCACGATTCATCACTATCAAGTGACCAAATCAAAAAGATGATTTTACCATGTATAAGTCGCCCATCAATTGGCCCAAAACAACGGCAATCTTTACTGCCCAAACGATTATCCCCCATGCACCAATATTGATTCTCACCTAATTTCACATGAAATACATCAGAGCCATCCCAATAATTTTCTTCTTTTGATGCTAAAATTCGATCTTCTTGTGGTTCACGAATTGGCGTACCCGGCCACATCATAATCGGTTTACCATCTGCTCCGGTCACAATACGATTTGCCTTCATTCTATAAAATGGCTGATTTGCATAGGAAACTTCAGGATCGTATGAATAGAAGGTGACATTTCGCCAAAAATCATCGATTGAGCGACCATTCATATGTTGAAACAAGCCAGAAGGATCAACTTTATAAACGCCAATCAATGGATACTTATTCAAATATGGCTCATCTAGTTTCTTTCCATTGCGATAAATAGTCGGTTTACCATCTTCAATTCTTCCTTCAACTTCATCACCTGGACGCCCAATAACACGCTTAGTCCAGTTTGAAGGTCCCCAAACATATTCTTGCCATAAGCGCATCATCTTATCTTTAGCATAATCGAAAGTAGGATCATTAAATGAAATTATGTCACCTTGTTTTGGCGAAGTAAACAAGTAGCTAAGCTTATCCGCAAAAAAACGTTCGCCCACCAACATTGTTGTCTCCATCGAACCACTTGGGACTTGGTACAAGCCAAAACCAAAGGTTCTAATCAAAAAAACAAGCAACAACAAACTGCCCATTTCTTTAAAATTTGCTACCGAAAAAAACGGCGGCTTTTCTCTTTTTTCTTTCTTTTTTAAACCGAACATAGAATATCCTTTATATATGATTAAACTATCATTATTATACTGTTATCTAAAAAAGGTTAAAGGGTCGATACGTTCTTCATGCGCATATACTTCAAAATGTAAATGTGAGGCATCTCTTCCTGTTTTACGCACATTCCCTGTTGAACCAACATGACCTATTAGCTGGCCTTGCTCTACCTTTTGTCCTTTGCTTACAAACATATTATTTAAATGAGCGTAACGTGTTTTAAATTTTTTGTTGTGCTTAATGATAATTGTCTTACCATAGCCCAAAGGATCTTCATTAGATAGTTCAACTGTACCACTAGCCGCAGCTCGCACGTGAGTTCCTTTTAATGCTGCCATATCAATGCCATTGTGAAATTGCCGTTGCCCATTTGGCAATTTACGTAGGCCAAAATAGGAACTTAACCAAAATTTATCTTTCTCTACCGGCCACATAAAATCAATCTCTTTTTTTTTAATGGGCAAAGATTGCACATTCTTTTTTGCAGATTCTTTTTGCTCGACAACAGTCACTGCTTTTGGCTCATTTTGTTTTATTGTTGGGTGAAGGCTGGATTCTAACTCATGACTATTTTCAGGTTGATTATGCACTAAATGCTTGACCACCATACTGCGTTGCACTCGACACATTTGCTTAACCTTGCACATATGCGCAAGATAGTTTTTTTTTGCCTCTTGCCACTTGTTAATCTGAACAATAAAAGAAAGGTACTCACTACATAATACAAAAAATACGGTTGTCATCAAAAACATGACTACACTCAGATAAAGATTCGAACGAAATTTTAAAGTATTAATGATCATTGCTCCAATGAAAATTAAATCTTGTGAAGATTAAATTTTGGTGACACCAACACGTTCTACCCAACCAATTTTATCGCCATAAGCAACCTTATGCCATCGCTTGTTTGATTGAGCAATACGAATCAATGAACCCTGTGATAAACTACCCAACTGATAAAATGAACTATTAGGACCATTATATACTTTTGCTTCATTAAGCACCACACCGTATGTTTTATGAGCATTATATCCAACAATGATTGGAAATATCATAAATGAGATAGCTCCAAGTAAAACACTCATAAAAAGCCGTTTGAACTTGTGATTATGATAGTGCAACCAAATCCATAACAAAAAACACCATGCAATTAAAAAAAACAATTGCCAGGTAAACAATGACAAACGCTTTGTTAACGAAAGAAAAAACAGCGAAATGCGATCAATAAGAGAAAGAGCCTCTTTCCCTTGAACAACCGCCAGATGCTCAAGATTATACGTTGCACCTTTGAATATATGCATGTCGCCATATTTTTGTGCACGTAACCAATAGATATATGCATTCAGGAAGTCCTCTTGACGATATGCCGTGTTGCCCATATTATACCAAACGGCACCATCTTTTTGCTTAATGCTTTGATAGTCACTCATTGCGTGTTCATACTTATGCTCTCGATAAAAATCATTTGCACGCTCAAATAAGTTACTTTGATCTACTGCGGAGAGTAGGCTAACAGTAAATAGTGTGAGCAAAAACAACCGTACATTCATTTGAGTATCCTTTCAAGTTCAGCAATCCACTGTGCAGCTTCATGAAACAACCTCAGTACTTCTTTTGGACCAGCAATACCTGCATATGCTGCTTGGGAAATTTTATCATAGAAGATATACCAAGCCTGTTTAGTCTCATCAGACCAAGAACTTTGCGCAATAATGTCTTCCATTGTTTTCTTGGTTAAACTTGTGAAAGGCACAGAAAGGCGATGTGCAAGCAATTGCATAAAAATACGATGCAACACTCGCGTATCATGATAACGATAGGCACGAGAAAGTTGTTTTTGCGCGACAACAAAAGCACGACGTTTAATATAATGTGGCGCGAGTTTTTGTACCAACCATCCTGACCGAAATCCAAATATATATATCAGTGCGACAATGAGCGGCATTAACAATACAAAAATAAACCAACCGAGCGAAAAGCCATCCTTCGACATTGCTTCATATGCTATACGATGTTCGGCCAACGGCGCAAGACTATCTCTATCGGCAGGTGGGATCGCACATCCAGGCTCAGCACTTTGTTGTGGCAGCTGTGCATGCCCCGGCAAAACTGAAACAAATAAAGATGTCGTACTCAGACTTTTATACGTTCGCCCATCAACATCGAAATAGGTAAATGTCTGCTCAGGGATCTCCCAATCACCGTCCTGCATTCCCTGCACAATATATTCAAATGACTTTTTTTGCCCAAATGGTGTTTCCTCGATATAATTTTTTGAGGGATAATATTTAAATGCTTCAGGCATTCCTTGCAATACAGGCTCTTTCAAACCAATCATATTTCCTTCACCTTCAATAGACAATGTCAGCACCATCCCTTCATATTTTTTTGCAACAGCAGGACTAATTTTTGCACTATAAGATAGAAAGCTGCCCACTGCATCAACTGAACGATTTTTATCCGGCAACGGGCGAACTTGTAGACTTAAAGCATTTGAATACACTCGTTTACGTTCATAGCGTGGTCCAAAAAAAATTGCAAAACTTCCCAAACCATTTTGCATAGGCAACTGTTTATTATAATCAACAAAATACGCAGGGATCACCAATTTGCCTGGCTCTGTTGGATACATATGCCATTGCCATTCTAAAAATACAAACTCTTTACCATCGATTTCTTGCACGCCCTTTTTTGGGCCTTTTTTCTCACCTAGTTCTACTGTATTAGGATCGTTGGAAACGATTTGATCAACTGAGATATCATCCGTTTGAGCAAAATATAGGCGAAGTACTGTTTTTACTTTTTGCCCAACAAACACTGTATCTTTATCTACCCATAAGCGAAGCAATACTTGCTCATTGGATTGTTGACCAGCTTTGCCATTGCGTGGTGCACGAGTTTGGGTCACTCGTTCTGCGGCAACTTTAATACGCACATTGCCAGAACGTTCTTTGGTGCTTGGACTATAAGCAGGGCCAATAAGGTAGGATCCTGGACGATCAATACGAACTTGATACGTAATTTGTGCAGTCTTTTCACCATTTACTGTAATTAAGCTATACCCAGTTTTTTTAACCGCAAAATCCTTAAGGCCTTTAATCTGGATATCTTGTGCCGCATCAACATTATCAAGAGAAAGTTTAACTATAAAAGCTTCCCCTGCAGCTGCTTGCGTTATTTTGTGCCCATCAAAACTGGTTATCTCCATCACAAGTTCTGCTTGTAACCCAAAACATAAAAATATGGCTAGCAAGCAACTAAATCTACCAACAATTTTGTCCATCTTTTCCTGCCATCTCCTGACCAACTAAAGCTCTAATTAACTGTTTATTTAATTCTGCATCACGATTTTCGCGTTTTGATAACACACGTTTTAACTGAGGATCAAGATCAACGGGTTCTTCCTGGCCCTGATCGCCCAATTCTTGTTCTTTTTGTTCATCTTGCATATCCTGGTCTTGAGCACCATCGTGTGTTTCGCCAGAGGATTTATCATGATCGAACTGTTGTTCCTGCTGTTCTTGTTGTTCATCTTTTTGAGAATCTTTTTCAAAGTCGTCGCGAGTGTCCCTTTGATCATCTTGTTGGCCATCTTGTTTTTGTTGGTCTGGCCTGCGCTCTTCTTCGTCTTGTTGATCGCCCTGCTCGTCAAAACGGTCATCTTTGCCTTCTTGGGCTTGATCGCTTTGTTTTTGTTCATCTCGTTGGGCTTCTTGTGAATCATCACTTGATGATGACTCTTTTTCCTGCTCGTCACCTTTTTGAGACTGCTCATCTTGTGAGCAACAATCTTTATTATCCTCTTTTTCCTGCTCATCCTGTTGCTGATCATCCTGCTGATCTTGCTGTTGATCCTGATCTTTTTTATCTTGTTGTTGTTTTTGCTGTTGTTGCTGCTGATCCAGCATTTTTTTTACCGTATCATGATTATGCTTTGCTTGTTCATTTTCAGAATTAAGCATCAATGTTTGCTCATAACTTAACAACGCTTCTTTTAACTCTTGTTTTTTAACATGAGTATTACCTTTATTAAAATAGGCACGTTCTTTCAAATCACGTGAAGCTGATTCATTTTGTGCAGCAGATTCAAAAAATGCTTTTGCTTGATCATAATCCTCATTGTTGAAAGCAACCACCCCAGCATCATATAATACCTCTGGCCGATTAGGCTGCTCGGCCACGACCTTTTTAAATTGCTGACCAGCCTCCTGCCATTGTTCTTTATGAGCGGCGCTCACCGCACGATCATAATCAAATATGCATAAAGCATAGGGAGTACAAAAAAATAATAAAAAGACTGCATTCTTCATAATAACCATTCAAGCGCAAGACATATAAAACTTATTAATAACGGATAATGATACTGTTCTTCAAATTGCTTAATATTTTTATCTTCAAAATGTTCTTTTTCAAAAGAAACGACAAACTTCTTTATTTTGACAATATCATCTTTGTTCTGAGTGATTGGCACAAAGATACCACCCGTATCTTCAGCTAAACGCTTTAAGATACCATCGTTCATGCGGGAAATCACAACATTACTGTTGCGATCTAATTGATGCCCTGTTTGTTTTCGATTACGATCATAAAGTGGAATTGGCGCACCTTCTGGTGTGCCGACACCCACAGTTATGATGTGCAACCCAATCTTGGCCGCTTCTTGTTTGATTTGTGATAAATTACTAGAAAAATCTTCACCATCAGTAAAGACAACCATCAGTTTGTTTTTTCGTTCAGGAGTTTTTTTAAATTGATCAATTGCTTCCTGAATTGCCTTTTCTATTGCAGTGGTACCCGATGAAATAGTTTCAACATCTATTGCATCTAAAAAGAGATTAAAGGCTGATTTATCGTCAGTCAAAGGACATTGCAAAAAGGTTGAGCCCGAAAACAAAAGTAAGCCAACTCGCTCGGTTTTTAATGAGTTGACCAACTCTTTTATTTTATTTTTAGCAAACGTTAAACGATCGGGCTTGAGATCTTGCGCCAACATACTGCGAGAAATATCCAATGCAATTAATACATCACGCCCTTCTTGTGCAATTGGACGATCTGTTTCGTTCCATTGAGGACGCATCAAAGCAATACTCATAAAAAACATTGCCGCTAAAAAAAGTCCTATTTTGAAAAGCATCTTAGGATATGAATAATGTTGCAAAACCTGTTTGATCTTTTTTGGTCCCGCCAAAAAAGTAACAACTCGATTTGTTTTATAGAGACGATACAACAAAATCAATGCTGCGACACCAATATAAGGCAATGCAGCCCAAAAAAGATCTGGACGCGCCCAATGAATATGAAAATCTTTTAAGATCATAAACTAAACCATACAAAAGTTGCTAAACATACTTCAAAAACTAATAACGCAAGAATAAACCAAATCACAGAAAATGCGACATCATACCATTTACTAAAAACAGGCACTTCTTGCTCAGAAGTTTCTAATGCATTAATAGTATCATAAATGGCGCGCATATCTCGGGGATTCTTTGCCAAGAAAAATTTGCCCCCAGTACTTTTGGCAAGGTATTCAAGCACCTCTCTATTAATACCAGGAACTAACGACAAACCCATCATAGTGTGCGCATAACTTGGTTTATCATTCCCCACACCAATGGTATAGACTTTAATGCCAAGTTGTTTCAAAACTTCAATTACAACTTGGGGGCTCATATCACCATCAGTGGGTTCCCCATCGGTGAGAAGTATCATAATTTTACTCTTTGCTTTTGAATGTTTTAAACGATTTGCCGCAGTAAGCACACCGGTGAAAAGCAAGGTACCATCAGGATTTATAAAGCCAAGATATAATTCTTCAATAACTTTTTTGAGTAACTTTTTATCCATAGTTAACGGCACACGCGATAATGCATCATTGGCAAAAAGAGCCAGACCAATTGCATCATTGCCGCGCTTATCAATAAAACGAATTGCTTCATCTTTGGCGACCTCTAGGCGATTGCGTGGATCATGTTGATCATCTTGAAAGCGCATACTGCCAGAAATATCAAGCACCATCATAATATCAATACCTTCAACCGGCACGCGAGAATCTGTATCAACAATACGTGGCTGAGCAATAAGTATGGCTAATATAGAAAGCGCCAAAAAACGCAAAAAGAAAAAAACTTTACTATAGATATGCTTAGTGCCAATTTTTTGCTGAAAAAACTCTTGCACTAAAGTAAAGCGATAGCGAATCGGCCGATACATTTTTTTGCGCAACCAGACAATAATTAAAATGGCAAGAATAAGCCAATATAGATATTGAATGTGTGGCCACTCTAACATGTAATTCATTACTCTTCCTGTTGTATAAACCATCGGTGAACCCGATCTTTAAACTCCACATCTGTTTCATCTTCACGCATACGCATAGGTTCGCCAATATTAACTTTTATTGGGTGATAATGCATCCAAAATGTTTCGGGAGGATACGCCTTCTCTAAATTAAACATGCGCACGGGAATCACAGGGTAACCTGTTTTTTTTGCTAATAACGCAAAACCGCCAAAAAAATCGTGTACCTTCCCATCTGTGTGGCGAGCACCCTCGGGAAAAATCATGACGTGCATATCATGTTCTTTTACCAAGTTAATTGTTTTAATCAACGATCGCACGCCTTTCTGTGGTGATGACATATCAACCAAAACGGCAGTGCGTGGTAACAAAAAACGAAAGGGAAAAAACTGAATGAGCCACTTCATTGCCAACCAAACATGTGGATGTGTTTTTGCCAAAGAACCTAACAAGGCAACATCAAACGAAGAACTGTGATTTGCCACAAAAATTGCAGAATCCTTGGGAATGTGTTCTTTACCTTTAATGTCGATAGGCAAAAAAGATGCCCACAATACGGTTTTATATAATGCATGCGAGGCCCAAAAATAGAACTTATTGTATCTATATTTTTGCGGCACCAAAAAAACCAATATAACGGTTGGTATAGTTGCCAATGCAATAATAACGGCAAACCAAAAGCGGACAAATAAGGTATATAATATTGATTTAATCGACATTTTACTCATTTGGGTAATAAAGGCTAAACTGATCATGTAGCCGTTTCACATACATTGTTTTGAAATATGATACCACAAATGGAATGAATGAAAAGAAGATAAGTATACCATATGTTGGCAAAACCCACTGCAATCCATGCCACATGCCAAAACATGCAACTACTGAAAGTAAACAAAATGGAAAGTTATACAAAAACATGATAAAACCTCGTAAAATAGAGAAAAACCAAGCCTTTATACTGCCATTACTATCAAAATAAAATAAAACACTAAAGACAAATGGGGGCAACATGAAAAAAAATCCATAGATAAACAATGTTAAAGAGAATAAAAAACTAAGTAAATTATAATTTATAGCACTAGCTGCCGTGTGCCATGCCCACTCCGCTACGAATTCACCTATCCAAGAGGTTAAATAACCAAATAAAAAGTATAAACCGATAAACCCTATGAATGTTTTACGCGCATGTTGTTCAAAATAATAAAAACCTTTTGGACGAATTGAAGGGCGCACAAGCATAAACAGTGCAAATGATAATGTAATAACTAGTGCGGAGTTAATAAACTTCCAAGTGGGGCCAGCTAATAAGCATTCGGGATAATAGCAGCCAACTTCAAACACAAAAACAAGTAGGACTAACCACCAAAAATAATAAATGAGATTCTTGCAGGTTTCCATTGCATTTTTAATAGTAACCAACATATATAGTTTAAAATTGCTAGGCACAAAAACGGCTACTGACTCTTTCCACGATCGCAAGAAATACATGATTATTCTCCATAAGATAACTCTGGTACGCGCTAAATAAAACAATACCATATTAGCTATAAATAAACCAAGAGGAAATATTGCCTATTGGCTTTTCTTATAAAAATCTATACCCTGTGATACTGTACTCACAAAAAGCCGGTAAGGATCGGACGATAGGTTTTTCAAACAAAGCTTATTTGACTTTTTGAAAATTTTTTGATTATTATGAAAGTAATAGCAGGCAATTTGTGTGCACATAGGATGAAACAGGTATTTTATAGATTAAATGTAGGCAAAAGATAGTATGAAAAAATTATTAATAGTAGAGTCACCCGCAAAAATTAAGACTATCTCCAAGTTTTTGGGTAGTGATTTCAGAATTATGTCCACAGTTGGACATATTATGGATTTACCTCCAAAAAAAGTGGGTGTCACCCTTACTGATGATACTATCGAGCTAGAATATGTGCCCCTTGCCAACAAAGAGCGCGTTATTGCCGATATTTGTAAAGCTGCGGCAACATCAGATGAAATTTTTCTCGCACCTGACCCCGATCGTGAAGGGGAAATTATTGCATGGCATATCGGCGAAGAAATAAAAAAATTAATTAAAGATAAAAGCCGTATTCATCGCATTACTTTTAACGAAATCACCAAACCTGCAATTCAGCAAGCTATTCAAGAAAAAAGCCATATTGATCTTGATAAAGTTAGCGCACAACAAGCACGTCGCGTATTAGATCGCTGGGTGGGTTACGAAGTTTCACCAATTTTGTGGCGTAAGTTACAAAAGGGACTATCGGCAGGACGTGTACAATCGGTTGCATTGCGTTTAATTTGCGAACGTGAAGAGGCAATTCGCAGCTTTAAACCTGAAGAATATTGGAGCATCACAGGCACATTTGGCCATAAGAAAGAAACATTTGACGCTGCTCTCACTCACATCAGCATGAAAAAAATCGATATCAAAGATAAAAAGAAAGCCGATGAAGTTGTTGCTGATATTAAAAAAACCGACTTTGCCGTTACTGAAGTTAAAGATAAAAAGCGGATCAAAAATCCACTTCCACCATTTATGACCAGTACATTACAACAAGCAGCATTTAATCGTCTTGGCTTTTCGGTTAAAAAAACGATGACCATTGCACAAAAATTATATGAGGGTTTACCTCTTCAGGATAAATCGACACCTGTCGCATTGATCACCTATATGCGTACCGATTCTTTGCGCCTATCAGATACAGCAATTGGTCAAGCTCGTTCGTATATTGGCAAAGCATTTGATAAAAATTATTTACCATCGAAAGCAAATGCTTATGCTAAGGGTGGCAAAGCACAAGACGCTCATGAAGCAATTCGTCCTATTGATACAACCATTACTCCATCGCTTGCAAAACAATATTTATCACGCGATGAGGCTCGCTTATATGAGTTGATCTGGCAGCGCTTTGTTGCATGTCAAATGAAATCTGCTCAATATGCACAACGTCAAGTTGTTATTGACGGAGGTAAATACACATTTAAAATTACCGGTTCTACCCTAATATTTGACGGTTTTTTGAAAGTGTATGGTGTCGATGAAGATGAAAAAGAGAAAAAAGTTGTCATCCCCAAAGATATCAAAGCTCAAGACGATCTTAATGTGAAAAAAATTGCACCAAAGCAACATTTCACACAACCGCCACCTAAATATTCTGAGGGCTCATTGGTTAAAGAGTTGGAAAAAGAAGGCATTGGCCGACCATCTACTTATGCAGCAATTTTAAGTACGATTCAAGCGCGTAAATATGTGGTCCTTGAAAAGAAACGCTTTATGCCAACTGAACTTGGTATGGCAGTAACCAAAATGTTGGTAGATAATCTGCCCAAAATTATGAATGTTAAATTTACTGCATTAATGGAAGAGGACCTTGATAAAATTGCGCAAGGTGAACTTGAACGAGACACCCTATTACGTGAATTTTATGCAGCATTCAAAAAAGATTTAGATGCATTTCTTGGAGTAGACAAAGTCAAACAAGCTGAACCAACAGATGTGCAATGTCCAAAATGTAAACAACATCAATTGGCGATACGCTTTGGTAAAGCTGGTGCATTTTTGGGCTGTTTGGGGTATCCAGATTGTGACTTCACCTCAAATTTTAAACGTGATGAAGAAGGCAAAATTACCTTAGTGGAAGCTGAAGCGCCCAAAATTCTCGAAGAAGAATGCCCAAAATGTGGGAAAAACTTACGCGAAGTTCGCGGAAAATTTGGCTTATTTAAAGCATGTTCCGGTTATCCTGAATGTAAATATATTCCACAGGTCAAAGCCTCATTCAAATGCCTTACCTGCAAAAAAGGTGATATCATTCAACGCAAATGGCGTGGTGGCACAATGTATGGATGCAGTAACTATCCAAAATGTAAGTTTGCTATTTTCAGTGATATTGAAGAAAAAGCGTGTCCAGACTGTAAACTGCCATTTCTCATGAAGAAAATTGATAAAGACGGCAAGATTACATTAATCTGTTCTGATAAAAAATGTGGTCATAAACAAGATGGCGGCGTTGAGGCATAAGTTGAGCTCGCTAAATCTTACTATCACGATATCGAGCAACCTCTTTGTTCTTTTTTTGTTATCTCCTGTTTTTTTTTAGAATGAATGCCCTTTGATACGTCGTTTTACTCCACTCAGGGAGAATAACTCTTATAGTTTTTTTGAAGAGCAAAACTGATAACAAAGAATAGATGCTATCAAATATAAAAAAAGGTGAGTAATGCATAGCGACACTAAGACATAAGTTAAGCTTACTTAATTTTTTCCTTAATACAGTGCAAGTAACACGTCTTCTGTTCAAATTTAGCACTGCCATTCCAAGAGGTATCGCCAATTTTTAAACAGAAGTTACAACTTTGGGGCTCACCATACCGAGTGACTGAATCATGTTGCACACCTTTTAACAAAATATTGGCCAGCAATTTTTGCATATGCACTGGACAGATATTTTTGGTGCCTATAAGTTCTTGCTCTATAAACTTAATAAACTCTTGCTGAACTGTCATTCTTGCATCATCACCCTTTTTTGCATCTTGCAACTTTAAGCATATCATAAGTACAGCAGCCTTGCGGAATCGTTGCTTTCTTCCATACCAATTATATTTGGGAATCTCAACCTCAAAATTTGAGGAAGCGCCGAGCAATATGTTTTCAGAGTCATTCTTTGCATGACATGAAGATTCATCATAAGACGTTGAAGTTTTAGTATTAGAAGCTGCTTTACAACAAATTTGTATTAACAACAGCATAAAGAACCATTTTTTCATAACACCTCCATTTTTTTAAAGAATACATCAATTGGTCAATCTTGAGCAATGACCTGTATGATCATGCGCATAAGCACCTTATTGATCATCCTTTTTTAAATGCTCAAGCCATTTTTTTAGATTGATCATCACTATTGGTAGACAATTCATATATTTTCGCGGCACACCTTGCATTAATTCGTTACCCTTAAATAAATTGATCTTTTTTTTTCGCGTACATTTTCCACTAACCAAAGTACCATCATAACGTTTATAGCCTTCAAAAAAGGTGTCACCAAACAAGAGTATAATGTGTAGTTCTTTTAACCGAGCTCTTAGCCTTTTCTTTATCGGAATTTGATCTTTAATTGCATACATAGAAAGCATTGTCATAACTATCTCATCCCCTCGCCCATTTCTTAGCAAATCTGATTGAAATGCCTTTTTTAATTGCGCAGTTAAATGATCTTGCACCTCTTGTTGTATTGTATTCGGACAATCTTGCAGCGATTTACGATCCTGAATACGTAGCCACACTACGGCCAATGCAGGAACACTATAGCTCTTTTTGCCCGGTAGATATTTTCGTTTTTTTAGTCGCTTAGTGGTGAACAAATGAACAGCGGGTTGTATATCTTGTTCTTTATCAATAGTACAAATCCCTTTGATCGTTTGAATTTGATTTTCACCCATTAAGGTTAAACAGCGCTTTTTGACATCATCTTGCGCACTGGCAAAAAGTTGCGTGACATATAAAACAGAAACTATAATCTTTTTCATAACACTACCCTCACGGCTAAAGATTCACCGGGAGCATAGCAAGCTGAAACAACCAAAACAATAGTTTGGATTACCCTAAGGCAGATAAGAATAAATAAAAAGAGACATTATCTTGAAGCAAAGCTTACGCGCGTTTGTCTTCCACCAAATTTCTTTTTATCCAATGCACGCGCAATGTCACGAGCACAATTGGCTGGTACGGTAAAGAAACTACGTTTTTTAATAACACGTAATTTCGCAATATCTTTTTGTTTGAGTTTGTTAGAAGAGACAATAAACTTGAGCACATCTTGTTGACTCACACCATCAATTGTACCAACATTAAGCATCAGCTCACGCATGTTATCATCAATTGCATAAACATCATGCGATCTTCTTGGTAAATCTTTTGGGGCAACAATATCTTTTTTGTGCGCATCTAAATTACCCATCTTTTCAACCAACAACTGCAACATGCCGTTGACCAACTCATCTTTTGAATGTTTATCAATTAATGGACGCAATCGCCCTATCATGTCTGATGAGATTATTTTTTGACCATCTGGCTGCAAACAAGTTAAAGCTTGTTGAATACGTACATCAAAAACTTGATCAAAGGTTGGTACGGTTAATTCATTAATTTCTGCTTTAAATTTTTTTGCCAAACGTTTAACGCGCCCAACTTCACTACGATTAATGAATGAAATAGCACAACCTTCTTTGCCCGCACGGCCAGTTCGACCAATACGATGCACATAACTTTCTTGATCACGAGGTAACGAATAGTTGATAACATGTGTTAGGCCAACAACGTCAATACCACGTGCTGCAACATCTGTTGCTACTAATATATTAATTGCTTTTGATTTGAATTTTTTGATTACTTTGTTACGCAAAACCTGACTCATATCACCATGTAGTGCATCAACTTTATAACCATTCTGTGCAAGTTGTTGCGGTAATTCTGCTGCTAATGCTTTTGTTTCGGTAAAAATAATACCATAAAAATCTGGTGCACAATCAATAAAACGAGAAATTGCAGTCAAGCGATCTCGCGAGCTGACCATGCAATAAAATTGTTGTGTATTTTTGGTGGTTACCACTTTTGGACTCACACGCATAACATGTACATCATGCATATGATCTTTAATAATTTCTTGAATGCCCGCTTTAACCGTAGCTGAAAAAAGCCAAATGCTACGTTTTTCTGGAGCACGAGATAAGATGAAATCAATATCTTCTTTGAATCCCATATCAAGCATAATATCTGCTTCATCAAGAACAAGTGTTCGCAAGGTATCAAGTTTGAGCGTACGGCGACGGACATGATCCATAACACGTCCGGTGGTACCAACAACAATTTGCACACCTTTTCTTAAGGCACGCTCTTGATGCATCATAGAAACACCACCATAAATTGGCTCAATCGAAACTTTCTTATATTTAGCAACACTGTTGAGACTCTCAACAATTTGCGTAACCAATTCACGCGTTGGTGCAATAACCAATGCTTGAATATGTTTATTTTTTGGATCAATACGTTCAATTAATGGAATACCAAAAGCAAGCGTCTTTCCTGTACCTGTTTGAGCTTGACCGTGAACATCTGCTTCACTTTGCTCAATAAGCGTTGGAATTGCTTTTTCTTGAATTTCAGTTGGCGACACAAAACCGAGCTCTGCAAGAGCCTTTTGCATCTCTGAACTTAATGTTAAATCTGAAAACTTCGTCATTTTGGATACTCCATTTGAACGTAAATATACTATTTTTTCTAATTTTTTATTATTCATATAGGGAAAGTGTACTCTATAAAAAGAATCTTGTCAAACTGAAATTATCTTGTTGTTATCTGTTTTAAACCATAAATAAGCTTTTTTTTAGCTTAATTTACTTCGAAATAGATAAAAGCCAGCTATAACTATAGAATACTCTATGTTAACAATAAAAGGCAAGAGAAAAAGGGATTATCATGAAATACTGCAACTTCGCAACATTTCTCATCATCGCAATATATTCAGTTCTTGCCCAAGAACTATACGAGCTTGACTAACTTGTTTTGCCAAAACTCCACAATGCACTTATGGGCAAAACAGAAATATGATTGCCCATGGGAATCGATTCATTGCCTGGATAAAGAACTATACCACTATGAAGTGGGGTATCTGCACATTCTTTTAGCTGTAATAGCCCTTTTATATCTTTTGCAGCAACATTATTGTTATTTTTCACGGTAATGCCCACCAATGTACCATCTGATCTTTCGAGCACAAAATCAACCATAACACCATTGATAGTACGCATATGATATAATTTCACTTGTGTAGTGTTCCAACTTAGCTGTTTTTGCAGTTCATTATATACAAAATTATGCAGCAATTGATCTGCATATTCTTTATACATATGCATGTTTGATATATTAAGATCTAATAACCATCCAAGAAAACCAGCATCAATCATAAAAAGTTTAGCTGTTTTTGCCACACGTGACATTACTTCATCTGGCAACGATGATTGTGCATACAGAATATATAAATTTTTGAGCAATCCAATATAACGATTAAGCGTTGTGACGGCAATAGCTGTTTGGCGACTTTTGAGCGCACCATTCATCTGCAAACTTGCATGCTTTGCCAACGTAAACAATAAACGTGGTATTGTTGTGCTCCCCTCAATATGCATCATACGTGTGATTTCATTATTAATAATTGAGGTAATATAATTGTTAAACCACCCGTCTCTCTGCTCATATTGCACTTCTTGCACGGAAGGAAACCCTCCCATAAACACACGCTCGAACAGCTGATTTCGCGAATAGGCAACACAAGACTTATTAACCAAAAGATCCTTGCCAAAAACTATATCAATAAATGCATCAAAATTATGGGATAATTCCCCTTGCGATAACGGGTATATTGGCAAAAAATGGCTATGTTGCGCCAAAAGATCATTAAATGTTTGATTTTGGTTTAAATCTATTGAAGCCGTAAAAAGATATCTGCCGGCCATTGAATTACGCTCAACATCCTGTTTTATTGCTAAATACAGTTCCGGCACACGTTGAATCTCATCAAAAATAACCGGTTGTTCACACTTATTGATAAAACTTACTGGATCATCTTGCGCAGCAATAACATTGCGTATATCAGCAAAGTTGACGTAATCATACATCTTTTGCTCAGCTAACTGTTTTGCTAATGTTGTTTTGCCCGTTTTGCGTGCTCCAGATACGATAACAATCGGATATGTTTTAAGCGCAGCCTCAAGCCTGAAACGAATATTGCGTTTGAATACCATCTTTCCCCCTAAAATCTTTTAAATTAACCATCTGATGGCATATATTTTAGTAGATCATGACACAATTATGCAATAAATTTGTTCATAATATCATACATTAAGATCATGCAATTCTATGGACGCATTTTTTCCATATAGAGGAATATTTTACAAGCCAGTTAAAAAACAAACTATTTCAGGAGTAATCAAGAAGTTTAGTAAAAAAATAGGTACCGTAAGCACGGTACCTATTTTTTTACTAAACTTCTAACAACAACCTTAATTTAGAGCCCTTGAGCCTTTGCTCTTAGATCTATCCACTCCAGAAAACCGGCTAAGTTAGGATTTTTATCTGCATTTTCTCGTGCTCTATCTATTGGGGTTTTACCTTCAGCATTTTTTATATCAAGCCTTGCTCCAGCATCGAGTAATTTCAATACAAAATACCAACCACGCTTCCCCTCTATTGCTGCCCCTACAGCATAATGTAAAGCAGTGTTTTTGCCCTGATCTGTTTGGGCATTAATGATACTACTTATGTTCCTTCCTTCAGCTTGCATAATAGACAAAATACCCAACAAAGCCCTAAGAACATCTTTATGCCTATACGCTACGGCAACGTGCAAAAGGGTTTGCTCTTTATTATTTTTTACTGAAATTGCCTCCAACGCCTCTTCAGATGATGGCTTTAGCTTCTTAAAAAACCTTAAAATACTTTCTGTATCACCTTCTCTGGCCGCTTTGAACAACTTATATCGATCGTTCAAATCTACGATTTCCATATCATCTTCAAACGCAGAAACCAATTTTTTTACGGAAACCTTATACTCCTGATCCTTAGAGTTTGAGCCCTGAAGACCCTCAAAGTGCTCGATCAACTTGGGCACAGATTGTAATTTTTCAGCATATACACCGTACACAAAAAAAACCGTTAAAAATAAAATTTGCTTTTTCATCATATCTCCTAAAAAAAGATTACATACAACAACCACTACTATTACAATTATAGTTATTTTTTTATTGGATATGCAATAGATTAATGATAACACACAGGGCAATAAGGTGAATAACATTGAATTTGCAGGTGCCTTACAGGGAAGGAAGAAACTCACGTCTTTTTAGATTTTTTATTAAAAATAGATCATTTTGTTGTTAGGAAATATTTTTCGACTAAACCATTGCATTTCCCTCCCCTCAATCGTTAACATAAAGTTAAGATGTGTAACTAAGTCAGATCTTCATTAAAAAGGAGAGAAAAATGAAGAAACTATTATTTATAGCGCTAAGCTGTTTGGGCGCCACTCAATTATCACATGCAGCAGATAATGGATTTGACTTGATGGAGCGAGCTGTTCGCAAGTATCGTAAACTTAACGAAGAATTTAAAAAACTTATAAGTGAAAACGAAAGAGAAATTGAACAAGTAAAAAATGAGGCAAGACAATTAGGCGATCTTTCAAACAAAGACCTTGTTGAATTCAGACAAAAAGAGGATGCTATTAATGTGAAGTATGAAAAAGCAATCAAAATCATCGAAAGTCTAATGAGTCGTCAAAAAAGCATCATTGGTAAACTAAAGGCAAGCTTATACTAACTGTTGCTTGTGGACTATATGCGTGAGCAACGTCTATTGAAAGATAACTACATATACGCTCATACTGTATTCGCCTAATGCCCTTTGGATTATGTGTATTTACTTTGAAAGCCTTGCCCCGATCAACATAAAGCTTCCTTGGGATTTCATGCTTTTTTTATATAATTTTTCGTAAGAGTAGAGAAATCTTCAATTGTTTCTTCTTTTGCAAACAAAACCTCAACTCTTCCCGTTGCATCATCAATCAAAGCTAATAATAATGTAGTATCTTTATCATTAAACCATTTGTGGCAAGATCTATAGTGGCCCCCATTGTCAAGACCAAAAGTGATTCAAACTCTAGGAATCTTATATTATCCCATGCAAAACTCGTAAATTGACAGCCTTGATCGCTATTAATAATATCGGGGTTACCATGGATACAAGCATTAGCGTCAAGATGCAAAGATATGTGCCAACCCACAATTTTACGAGTAAAAATATCAATTAAACATGTTAAATACCAGGACCTCCGCAAATAACTGAAAGATCTGTTCAGGATTGACATTTCAAAAAAAATGAGCTCTTCTTTTGTAGTCTAAAAACATAAAGAGGAGCTCAAATGATCAGAAAAACTGAACGTAAATTAACTTATCCCGTTGCAT
>JAJCZC010000006.1 GCA_029262575.1 Candidatus Babelota bacterium
GATTGCAATGTTTCTAGGGCTCGTTCCTACGGTGATGGTGGCATCAACTATATTAGTTGATAGATTAATGACCGATACGGTATCGCTATTTCTGTTGACTACATAGGCAAAAGCGCCATCTGGCCTGATTGCAATATCAAACGGACCGTTTCCCACTGATATTGGAGAGCCAATGGTCATATTGGTTGAGAGATCGATAACTGATACATTATTATCATTGATATTCGTTACATAGCCCAAGGTGCCATCAGGCGTTATTGCAATACAATATGGAGTATTCCCTACCGATATCGGAGAGCCGATAACGGTCATAGTTGCAAGCTCAATAATTGATATGTTGTCATCATCTTGGTTAACCACATAGGCTAATCCACCGATACCGATTATCTCTTCTAAGATTGCACAGATGGTATCGGTCTGTATCAAATCAGCATCAATTTTGGAATCGATAATATCCAATTTGCTTGCAGCGGTATTGTTCATATCAATTGCACATATTTTGCTTTCAATAATATCGGTTTCGGAATCAATAACTTCAAGTTTGCTGTTTTGTGTTAGTAAGTTGTTGATGATAACATCAACATTGCTATCAATCGAACAGGTTTTTTCGAGTAATTGGTTGTTATTCAAAACTTCTAAAATAGAGCAGTCGTTATTTAAATTTGTGCTAATGTTTTCCATTAAGCTAGAGCATTCATTGCATGATGCAATATCAGTTTTGCTTTCCAAAATGCATAACTTGGACAAAGTTTGATCAATGTTTGAATTGAGAATATCGATATCGCTTTCAATGGTCATAACATCCATATCAAGGTTGTCAACTTTGCTTTCAATAGTGCAGATGGTTTGATCAAGTTGGCTCAAAGAGGTGAATACACCGGTTAGATCTGCAACGAATGACATCGGAATAGCATCAACTAAACTTTCGATAGTACATGCTTTTTGCAAATTAGCATCAAGTGCTGTGAAGGTGCCGGCAAAGTTTATTTCGACGGTGCTTTCAAGTGGGTCTAATTTGCTATCAATTGTTTGCAGGCATATATCAATTATATCGATTAGGCTATCGATGGTGTTTAAATTTGCATCAAAGGTGATGTTATCAAGAACAGAGTTAATGGTGTTTATGTTGTTGTCTGCTACATCAAGTTTGCTTGCGATGGTTTGTGCGTGATCGATTTCTTGTTGTGTGATGTTTGTGATTTCACTTTCTGTATTTGCAAGTTCAGCGTTTAATTGTTCGATTTTGCTGCACAATGTTGTTTGGAGTGCCTCAAGTGCAGTGAATGTGTTTTGTGTATCAATTGCAGCAACTTGTTGCTCTAGTGCGTTCACTTTACTTTCAATTGCACATAGTTTGCTAACATCATCATTAAAATTAACTTCAACAATATTAACTTGTGTTGATAATTGTTCTGCTTGGCTTTGCACGGAGCACATTTTGGCAAGAAGGTCATCAAGTGCGGTGGATGTTCCATCCATATCACTTGCAATGTTATTATCAAGATCATCGACTTTTGTTTCAATGGTAATGGTTTCGTCAAGATTGTCTGTTGCAATTTCCCAAACACGTTGGCCTGGTGAAGTGGGAATGCCGGCATATAGGCTGGATAGTGCAAATAGGTAGATTACCAATACTGAAATACGCTTCATATAAAAAATCCTCTCTTTTTTTTTACTCTATGAAGTTTTATCCTAGAAAATTTTGATAATCACTGCAATGTTTTATAGTGCAATTACTTGCAATTGTTAGGGGGACAATTGAAGAATAGAATAAGATATATCAGGAGTCATATGAGGCAAAAAAAAGCATTTACTCTTCTTGAGCTTTTAATTGTATTGGCATTGATGCTATTTATATTAATGCTATCGGTTGGCCAGCTACATTTTTGCAAGCGTGGTTATGCGCGTTCAGAGTTGGATGGCCTCTATCAAGCATGTTTATATATGCAGCGTCATGCAATGTTGGTTGGTAAAACATGTTGTGTTGATTTGGGCATTGAGAGTAATCACTATACATGCAAAGGGCAGCAACATCAGTTGGCACAAGGAGTTTCTTTTGGGGCGCCTCCAGGCGTTAAAGGGCCCCCATCCTCACCAAAAAAAATGCTTACAAAGGTTTGTACGTTCAAAAATAATTGCATATCATGCTCAAAAGATGGCGTGATAAGCGCTGGGACTGTTTATATAATTGATGCGCAAGGATCATTATATGCTTTGACTGCTTCGGTTGCGCCTTATTCCTATTTGCGAAAATATCGTTATGCTGGTAAATGGCAGCTGATTGAATAGGTTTTTTAGGAACAAAATAGATGTTAAAGCAACTATTGTTGTCATGCATTGTTGGCTTTTTTTTAGTTGGGTGCATTGCTCAACATGATACATGGATGCAGCAAAAAGTGTTGGACTGTTTTATTACGCAATTTCAGAATGCACTTGATTGTCGTGTATCTTGCAAATTAGATGACCTTTTGCTCAAAGGGCAATTGTGCCTGAAAGATCTGCAAGTTATGCCAAAAGTTGGATCGGATTGGTCATGGCGCGCAAAGAAGTTTAATATAGGCTTTTCTTGGTGGCAATTATTGTTGTATGGTTCATTTGATCTTACCATTGATATGCACGGTTTGCATGCCTATTCTCGATTACACAAAGATGAATTGGCGATTGGAGATCATATTTATTTAGCTTTTCTTGGTCCGCAATTGAGTGTGTATACATTTTTAAAAAAGATGCAATGTGATGATGCTCATTTGGCAATTGAGGATGCGCAAAAAAAACGTTATTTCGATTTGCATTGGGATAGTCAGCTTAAAAAGATCGATAACTGTTTTAAGGCGACTATTGATCTTTATGATGGTTCGTTACTGGCACAAAATCGTATTTTGTTTAAGCAGGCATCAGGTTCCTTGCAATTTGATTCATATGATGGACAACCAACGCTCGACATTTGTTGTAAAGGTGCGGCTTCAATTGAGATTCCTCAGTTAGGAACTGAGGTTATGCCCTGTTATATTTCCGGCGGATGGCATCATAATCAAGGAACCTTCAGTTTAAAAAATGTTGATCATTCATTTGTTATTGATCCGATTTTAATCAAAAAAGATGGCACTCGTCTGCAAACTTCAATTGAAGCAAAGGTGCCGCTCAATTATGTTTGGCATATGTTAACTAATGATAATGATGATAATCGTTTATCTGGCCATGCGTCAGTGCAAGCAAAAATGCAGCGCGTTGATGAACAGTTTGCGCTGCATGGGCATATTTTGGCACAAAGAATGCGTTGGCAAGATGCAGAAGTTGGTTCTCTTGCAAAGATGACCTTCAACAAAAAAAGCCATCAAGCTGGAGAGAAGTGTGTTGGTGGAAGTTTATACCTCCAGCGAACTTCAGGTGCCTGTGTGGCAGGGGCATGGTCATGTGTACCCGAGCAAGGAACTGTTCATGCACACGTTGCAAATAATGCACGACTTACTTTTTCACCAAAGCATGATTGGCAAATTTTGCCTGAAGATTTAACTATTAGTTGCGATCTTGACACGCAAGGGCAATTGAAATTTTCTTATGATGCAAAAGCCACGCATGCAAAGGCGCAACATCACATAACCTCAGCGGGTCATATTAATGTGGAAGGTGCGCGTATTCAAGCGGAGGGCACATTGGATGAAAATAGATATATATTGCAAGCTTTATATGATCCGTGCATATATTTAGAGACGTTTAAGTATGTCAACGAGCATAATGACTCATTGATTCGGGTTGAAGGCAATGAACAACAACAATATAAAGGCTTCGTGGATTTTGTTGTTGTCAAAGATATGATCAAAAAACATGCGCAATATGATGTGCAGGGCGAAGGCGTATTTAATATTGCGATTGAAAAAAAGCAACAATGTTATAACGCGGACATTCATTTGCAGGATGGCGCTATCCGCCTGCCTCGGACCTATAACTTTGTGCAAGGTTTTGATTGTTCATTGCACATTAACCCTCAAGGTAGAAAGTGTACATTGTCTGACTTGGTGTGCGCATTGCACAATGGCAGTGTACGCAGTAAAAAAATGCATCTTGCGTTGTCGGATGACTTAAGTCCACGTTATATATACGCTCCAGTCATCCTTGATCATTGTTTGCTTAATATTGAAAAAGAACTTTTCGCAGTGGTTTCCGGTTCAGTGCTTTTGAGCAAAAAGCAGGATACGGGTGCGTTGCTTAAAGGTAAGTTGATTATTGATCGTTCACAATTGAAAGAAAATTTATTTTCTGATGTGTTTCAAAAAAATATGCGTAACTTTACTGCTTATTCTTTTGATACGCGAGATGATGATTTGCAATGTGATATCAATATCAAAACTAAATATCCGATTCGCGTACAAACACCATTTTTGCAAACTGATGCGCGCATTGATTTATCCATAAAAAACAAGGTGCATGACCCGCAGGTTACAGGTTCGATTAATTTAAGTACTGGGCAATTGCATTTTCCCTATAAACCATTATATATCACGAAAGGGTCATTACACTTTTTACCTGGCAAGTTGGATGATCCATTAATTGAGCTGCAAGCAAAAAATACCATCAAAAAAAATAACATTAATTTGCATGTGACCGGTTCATTGCAAAATCAGCATGTGAGCCTTGAGGCTTCACCAACATTAAGCGAAGAGCAGATTATTGCATTGTTGCTTGTAGGCTCGCAAGAAGAATCACTCAATATTGTGATGCCTGCGCTTATTATGCAAAACGTCAAATCTATATTATTTGGCTATGATCAAAGTGCGGCCAATATGAGCCGTTATTTTGGAAGTATTTTCAAGCCGTTTCGCCGCATTCATTTAGTGCCAAGCTTTATCGATCAAAGTGGTCGTGGTGGATTACGTGGTGCAATTGAAATTGACATCAGTGATCGTTGGCGTGCAGTGATTCAAAAGAACTTTAGTTTAACTGAAGATACGCGCTTTGAGCTTGAATATTTGTTATCAGATGATATTAGTGTGCGTGCAACGCGTGATATTCGGCGTGATTTGATTGGTGAAGTTGAAATGAGATATAAATTTGGTGATTAGATTATCCCGTGTGGGATAATATTAATCATCATTTTTTTATTATTTTTTTTTAGTTATATTCATTCGACTTGTTTTTTTGTTTTTGCATGTCTCTTTCGTCCTTAAGGGAGTTCTTGCCAACTCCCTTAAGAATCCCGGGCACCAACATCCTGTTGGATCTCTTGTCGCGTATAAAATCGGCTCACATTTGCTGTGTATGATTGTATATTACGCGGTAACGAAGTAAGTTTTTTAATCTGCAATATCACTCAGCCACGGTATGTAAGGGCAAATGTAGCCTGCCGGCCACCACTCTCACTTCGTTCGATCTTGTGCCTTGCATATACGCTAACGGCCCTCTACTATATTAAGAATACTAACTTCAGATTTGCGGCAAATTTTGCTATGCCCGAAGTGGCTTTAGCGAAGACGGGTGCCTTGCATATACGCTAAAGGTGTCAATTTATTTAATTAAGGATAAGGCCTGCCGGGCGTCCGATGGTATTTTTCGAAGGACGAAGTCCGAAGAAATAATGGCCTGAGTACGCGCCGAAGGGGATTTTAAAAAAGGGCACTCCCTTTTTTTGCCCGGGATTCTTAAGGGGGTCGGCAAGGACTCCCTTGAGGACACACATGATTTAAAAGCAAAAAAACTAAATGGGCGCGCCAAAAATAAAGATTAAAAAATATAAAAGATGGCTCTCTAAGAACATATAAAAAACTAACGCTGGTCACGCAGTGACATTATATAGTAAGCTCTCATACGGCAGTTTAAGTTAAAAGGTAAAAGCAATGAGAGCAAAAAAAATATTTAAAAAACCATTTCGTATACTCACCTTATTTGCAATAGTCATTCTCCTTGTTGGTTCACGAGTATATCCACCTGAATTAGAGTTAAAACGAAGTACTCGTAAATCACGTGCGCGTAAAACATTGCTCGAAGTGCCGCTTGCATTTGGTAAAACACATTTTATTGTTGGGCTACACCAAGAAGATATGTCGCCGCGTAAAACACCGACAGTAACATATGGGCATGATGAATGTACGGTAAATGAAGCTTATTTTTCGCCTGATGATGACTTGCAGCAAAAGTTAATCAATCTTATTGAGCAAGAAAAAAAAGGCATATATCTGGCAATATTCACCTTCACTGATAAACAGATTGCAGATGCATTAATACGTGCAAAAGAACGGGGTGTAGAGATTGAACTAATTGCAGATCCGGGTTTTTTGCATGATCGTTATACTAAAATTGGATTGTTGCATCCAAAGGGCATACAAATATTTGTATATGATCCAAAGCGATCACCGGGCAATGCGTCAACTATGTCGAATATTATGCATAATAAGTTTGCAATATTTCTAGATAACGTTGATGGCAAGCCGTTGGTTTGGACAGGATCGTTTAATTGGACAAAGTCGGCACGTTTGAGTAATCAAGAGAATGTAGTCGTGTTGAATAATCCGCAGATTGTGGGTCGTTATATTGAAAAGTTTCATGCATTAAAAAAACGCACAATTCGTTATAATAAGATTCATGCGTCTGTTGGACGTGCTTCAAAAAGTAAAATGAAATGAAAAAAGGAGCGCGATTGGCACTTTTTGAGCTAAGACATGATAATTTTTTTCTAGACGGGCTTCATTACTACAATTCCTTCTTAGCTCCGACTTATGCTATTGCGGATTTAAAAAAAATGCAAGCACTTTTTTGAGAGCTATTTTAATAAAAAACTTCAAAGTCATCTATAGGTTGCGGCACCCTTAAGAAAACTAGTTTAAATTCATACTTTTTTTATGAGGCCATTATGAAAAAAAATATATTTGTGCTTTTTATCTTGTGTAATGTGTTAGAGCTTTGTGCTGCTTTCACGCCAGATAGCTCACCTCAAGCTTCCCGCAACCAATCACCCAGTATGCGCGTTAAGCATTTTATTGGAGAAACGCATTATTTTAAACCGACTTTACGTTATTTTGCGCATGCAAACAGTGTAGTGAGGCCCTTGTCTCACTGTTTGGCTATAGTGGGTGTTGCCGCATATAGCGCTGAAGATGTTGGGAATTTCAAACGTGCAGCAACCCTTGCACCTTTGAGTTCAAAGAAGAGCATGAAAGATAATCTATTAATCACAAAAGATTTTTTTGAACAAATTAGCAAAAAAAATGCCGAGCATGTTAAATATCAGATAACTTTAGCTATTATTTGTAGTGGGCAATTGAGTATTGGGCATGCTTATGGCATGTGTACCCCCGAGCCTAAAATGAGATTTGAAATGTTTGATGTAAAGGGGCTCAAGGGTAGAGAAATTTCTCTACCGTTAAAAGTTATCGGCAAAAAAGCAGTATTGCCAGATCTAATAGTGCATCTATTGCAAAGGGGTGATTATGCTAATGCTCAGGAATTGCTTTCGGCTGCAGAGCTTAAATCGTTGTGCGTGAAGTATGGAGGTATCTTGCATCTAAATATTCCTGCTTGTTTGGCACTGTTTAAGTAGTGTGCCTGAAGCTACATGTGCTCAATAGGCTTGAACTGTGTGATAAGCTTTTGAATATCTTCAGGAAGCTCACTTTTTATTTCAAACTTTTTTCCGTCAAAATCGAAGCTCAACTCAGCTGCATGCAATGCTTGACGATCAATTAAATGCGTTAGTTTGCCATATACAGGATCGCCTATTATTGGATGATCAATTGCTGCAAAATGTACTCGAATTTGATGGGTGCGGCCTGTTTCCAATGTTATGCGCACAAGTGCTTCATCTTCAAAGTACTGTTCAACTTCATAATGTGTGATAGCATGGCGAGATTTTGTTTTGGCTTCTTGTTCTGTTTTATAGGTTGTCATGCGATTTCGCTCTACCGGATGGCGACCAATCAAAAGATCAATGGTGCCTTTTTTTGGCGGATGGCCCTTAACGATCGCATAGTATGTTTTGTTTATGGTTCTATTGCGGAACATTTCGCCAAACTGTGCATAGGCATAATTGGTTCGTGGGATAATCATTAAGCCGGAAGTTAGTTTATCTAATCGATGAATTATGCCAGGTCGATCGACTGATCCTACATGTGCAATGTCATCAATGTTATGGATTAACCAATCAGAGAGGGATATTTCTTTGCTAGTTGAGGTGGTTGGATGTGCAAGCAAGCCTGCTGGTTTTTCAATGATAATAAAGTGCGAATGCTTGAATGCTATTTTGACTGGAATATGTGCATCTTTGACCATGTTGGCTGTAATTTCACGTTTTTTTGGAAACATGATATAGATATCGTCGCCAGGTTTAATTTTGTGACCAGATTTCACAACAACTTTTTCATTCACTTTCACATAACCATCTTCAATGGCGCGATGAAAGAAGCTTCGTGTATAGCTTGGAAACTGTTGGTGCAAAAAAACATCTATCCGTTCTTGGGGTGCTTGCGGATCCACAGGCAGTTCAAACTCTTGACCATATTCAATTAAAATGGGTTTCATCTAATGTGCTCCAGAAAATAGGCACATGCAATAGACAAGTGCATAGGGATATCATATATTAAAAAAATAGCAGAAAATAAGTATTAATGCCACTATCTAGTAGTTTTTAGCTTGTAAGGGATGGGACTCATGGATAATAAAAGTTTGTTACAGGAAATTAAAGAAAATATAATTGTTGTAGCAGAGCAAAGTTCGCCATTGGGTGCTTCATTATGGAGGCTTTTTCTTGAAATGCATCCTGCTGATATGGCAGATTTTTTTGCAGATATTGATCACAGAGGTTTCCGCATACTGTTTTTAGCGCTATCTAGAAAAACAAAGGTTGGCGTTTTTCAGGAGTTGCCTGATAGTCGTAAGGTGTATATTCTGTCTCAACTTGAGCAAGAAGATGCGCTGGCAATTTTAAGCGCGCTGCAAGCAGATGAATTGACCGATCTTTTTGATTTTTTTTCCGATCAAGAACTGCGCACCTATATGAACTTGCTTAATCAAGTAGAGCGTGAGCGCGTACTTGCATTGATGAAATTCCATCCAGAATCTGCTGGTGGTATTATGGATCCACAAGTTTTCACTCTTATGCAAGATTTTACTGTGGGTAAAAGCATTAGCATTTTACAGCGGTTAAGGCCAGATAAAGATGTCTACCAACGCATTTATATAACTGATGAGAATCAACGTTTGCTCGGGTATATCGACTTACAAGATTTAGTGTTACATGCACCTGAAGAACGCATTTCAAGTTTCATGAAAAAAAATGATCTTATTTTACCCGTTAGCGAAGATCGAGATAGTGTTGCTCGTCAAATGGTGCATTATGGTTTAACCAATGCACCAGTGGTGAGCCCAGAGGGTGTGTTTTTGGGTGTTGTGCCGGCCGATACTTTAGCAGGTGTTCTAGTCGAAGAAGCTGGTGAGGATGTGCAACGGATTTCTGCTATGACTCCACTCAAGCAATCATATTTTGACACGCCATTTTTCAAGTTGCTTTATGAGCGTAGTGGCATCTTGATTATTCTTCTTTTAGTTGAATCGGTTTCAGGCGTTATTTTGCATATGTATGAATCTACACTTGGCGTAGTGTTGCTTTTCTTTATTCCTATGGTTATTAGTACTGGTGGAAACACCAGTAGTCAAACTTCAGCCGTTGCCATTCAAGGAATGGCTGCAGGCGAAATTCGTGAATCGAATATGTTTAAGTTTTTAAAGCGTGAATTATGTATAGGCTCAGGTATAGGTCTTCTCATTGCCATTGCAGCATTCATTCGTGTTATGATCACAACGGGTTCATATATGTATAGCATTGTCGTTGGTTTGACGCTTGGCCTTATTGTGCTACTTTCAGTTGCGCTTGGCAGCTTGGTCCCTTTGATACTCAAAAGATTGCGTATTGATCCTGCATTTTCAGCCGGCCCATTTTTGGCAACAGCGATGGACATTCTTGGTGTACTAATTTATTGTGCAATAAGTCGATTAATTTTGTTCTAAATAATAATGTTTGCGCCCAATGCGTTTTTTTGCTTTGTTAAAATATTGGGCAAAGGATGTGTCACAGGTGGTTAGGCGCTTTAGGCCATCTTTTGTTTGTACCCAAGGATCAATGCCTCTGAATTTTGCCGTATAAGTAAAGTCATAATTGTGTGTATTAGATGGGGTATAAGGTTTTTTTGCATTAAGTAATTTGTTGAGAGCATTGATAATAGTTGCATCGTCACTTGATTGTAATAAAGCAAAAGTTGCATCATCGCGACCAAAGTGAATATCGTTCATGTTCAACAGGTTGATATCAATAGCGCGTAACAACGCCTGTGCCGCAAAATCATATGATCTATTGCCCCATGCAGATGCAAAAACATGTTCACACAGGTATATGGAAACATTCGCGAATTTACGTGCGCAGCTTACATTATCAAAAAACCATTGGCTGTCTTGACAATGTAGGCTATTTAGCATGTTATCAATGTCCGCTTTATTCAATAAATTTTCAATGTAGCCACCGTATAGATTATATTCTAGGCGATCAGCGCATATATCAGGATGTGGGCTTTTGAGCATAGTGAATACATTATTGGTGTGATTTATATCAGACAAAGTAAGATCATATTTAGCAAGAATGCCTGGAATATCAGTTTGTGCGAGTAGCCATTCATGCTTGTTGTCTTGATATGCTTCATTATTTTGGTCTACGGATCTTTTGTTCAATTGTGCCAAAACATGATCGCCAACATGTGAGAATACAGTGTGCGAAGCGTCGTGCAGAAGACCTGCAATTTGCTCCAATAATGGTGCCCCATATTTACGTAATAGTGCAAAAACACCTACTGAATGAGTGTAGCGCGAATAGGGCAATGTTGTATGATGAATATAGTGGTCAACGCCATATTGGTGTACCTCTTTGAGTCGGCATAATGCTTTTGATTCTAGAAGTTCCAAAATAACTGGTTCGTTGATTTCAAATGTGCCATATATGGTTTCAATATGCTGTGCATTGATAAGTGAGAATGAATAAAAAAAACACAATGCCAGTTTAAAAATAAGCTTCATAGGGTTCCTTTTTGCATGAAAATACTTGTTTAAATTGGCCACAGTATATCATGGATGAGGATAAATGAAAGGGTTTAAGGGTTGCCCCTTATAGGCTTTTCTCTGTATATAAAAAAAAAGCTGAAAATGTTGCAGTAAAAAGGCCTTTTTTCTTGACAAACGGCTTGTATACCTATAAATTTGATTTTGTACCTATCCAAAAGGTGCATTTTACTTGAAATAAAAATTGTGTGAGCCGTTAGCTCAGTTGGTAGAGCAACAGCCTTTTAAGCTGTGGGTCGCTGGTTCGAGCCCAGCACGGCTCACCATACTTCGCTTATCCGAGCGTTTCCGCTCAGCAAGCTTTGTATGGCAAGCCAGTTCTTTAAATGAGTATTTAAATACTTTTTTGAAGGCCTGTCCTGAGTAGTTTATCACAAGATAAGCATATCGAAGGAAACACAATTTCCATACTGATCTCAAAAATTAGACGTCCCCATCGTCTAGTCTGGTCTAGGACGTTGCCCTTTCACGGCAGAGACAGGGGTTCGAATCCCCTTGGGGACGCCAACCTTCGCTCTTACGAGCTTCGGTTGGCACGGCCAGTACTAAAGGCAAAAGATATAAAAATAAGTTTTGATAGAAATAGCGAAGGTTGTCCTTCGTAGCTGTTGCGCAGCAACGCGAAGTAGGGCAGTCCCCAAAGCTTTACTCCCTCTTATTATTGATGAATTATGCATTACGTTTATTTGATTAGGTCAATTGCTCATCCTGATAAAGTTTACATTGGTAACACTACAAATCTAAAGCAGCGCCTTGAAACACACAATTCGGGTGGTTCAAAGTATACAATGCCCTATAGGCCATGGGAACTAATAGTATTTCTTGGATTTAAAGATAAACTGAAGGCAACGGCTTTTGAAAAATATCTTAAATCTGGATCTGGAAGTTCATTTGCTAAGAAGCGTTTTTGGTGAACATATTTCGAATACACGAAATTGGCTATTCGCCGACGCTCAGAGAGTTTCAACCTTCATTTTAAGATTTGCCGATACTTTGAGACTTTCAGTCTTTCAAAACACATTTTTTAAATGAATCACAAAAAAGAAAAATCATGTATTTCGTTTATCTACTCCGATCTGTAACTTCTCC
>JAJCZC010000007.1 GCA_029262575.1 Candidatus Babelota bacterium
CGATTGATCAAAATATGCAAACAATCGAAAGCAAAGTTTGCAACATTGAAAATGACACATTTACGATATGTTCTAATTTAGATGTGACAGATGCATCGCTTGAAACGACTGAAAGTAAATTGGATATAATAACAGATTCAAGTGATAACGTCTTCACGGTTGAAAGTCGCGTTGATTTGGTGTGTTCTTCAATTGAGCAGTTGCCAGTCAATGCAATCAATTCAAAGCTTGATATCACCGAAAGTTTGGCTTGTGTTATTGAAAGCAATATGGATATTGTTGGTCCGTTAATTGGCGAGGCCAACATGAAAGCAATGAATCTCGAAGATGACTTTGCATCAACATGGACAATTTTAGATACGATTGAAAATATACTATGCACAAGTGAAAGTGTGCTCGAGGCGGTGGATAGTAAACTAGATAGCGGCCTTCAGAGCTTGATTGATAGTTTAGTTGACACTCTCGACCTCTCGCCTATATTTACGGTTGTTGAAATTATTTCATTTAAAGAATGTATGATTGATTCGAAGGTAGATGTTGCCAACTCATTGGCTGATATATTTGTTTCCAGTCAAGATCAGCTTGATTTTAGCGGTGTTTACACTGCACTAGATAGCTTATTGGTTAAGGTTTGCGCCATTGAGTTACAAGCTGATCAGTTAGAAACTTCGATTATAAATTTGAATAATGCTCTTGGTACACCAATATATGAAGTTGACTTACCGTATACCATTTCGACGCCAGGTCGCTATTATTTAGCAGAAAATGTTATAAATTTTGGAACGAGTCCAGCCATTACTATCGCAGAAAGTGATGTTGTCCTCGATTTGAATGATTATATGGTTTCCCAAAGTATAGCCACAATGAATGCATTTCTCATACTGGTTGGTAATAATGGGAGGGTGCGAATTTGCAATGGAACCGTTAATGGAGGTAATACTGGAATTAGGGCAGATGGCTCTAATGGTCTTATCGAATATGTCAATTGTGTAAATTCACCGATGCGCTCTATAGATATCGATACTGCGGAGGGTTGGCAAATACGGAATGTACAAGCTGATAATGATATAGTGATCCGCAATCCAGGCTGCCTTTTGAACAATGTTGTTGGTATTAGGCTTGATAGAACAGATGGCCCACATCTCTTGGGTGCTGTTATAAAAAATTGTTTTTTTAATGAAATAACCTTTGATGGGCGTGACGTTGAGTATGATGGAAGTTGCATAAGAAATTGCAAAATTACTGACGAGGTTTTTATAAGACGAGTGCATGGTCTGGTTGTAAAGGATAACTTAATTTCTGGTCTTATCGGTAGTTCTGGTGGTAGCGGTATGAATGTGAGTTCAGATACTTCATTCAATGTTATTAAAAATAATGGCATTCAAGGTGGTAATTTGAAAGTCGATGGAACAGGCGCAATTATGCTTGCTAATGCCATTCTTTTCAATAGTGTTATTGCAGACAACTCTGCAGCTACAGCTCCAAATTATCTAGAAGATTTTGTTGATATTCTTCCTACATCAACAGTGGTAAATACTTATTTAGGCAACTTTTCTTTTAATCCTAATGCTGTGGGTGATCCCAATAATGCAAATTATAATTTTGCAAGACCTGATCAAACAGGTACAAATTTGACTGGAAAGTTTGCTACCGTGAGTCAAGCAGGTTCATTTATTGACCCACCACCAACGAAATGGACCAATATCAACATGTTGCCATAATTTTAGAGGATAATAATGATAAGGTCCGTGTATATAGTTTGCATCTTCACTCTTGATAAAAATGATAAAAGGATCCACCTTCATGCAAAATAATCGAAAAATGAAACTCTCTATATTGATAGTATTTTTGTTATACAGCTTTTGTATCAATTCGGCAGCTGTTCCAGGCAATAGATTGTGGAATTTAGTTGCTGATTATAATAAATCAGCTTGTACAGCAGAGAGTAAGTTGGATGTTATTATTAGTGATGTAGATGATGGTTTTTCTGGAACATTTACCACCGTTGATGTTATTTTACAAAAAGCATGTACAACTCAGTCAATTTTAGATGTTACCAATTCTAAAGTTCAAATTATTAATATAGATGAGCAAATAATTTCAAATAAAGCATGCCTTATCAATTCCAACATTGATATTATTTCAAGTCTTGTTGAAGAGGTAAGCGTTGATGCTTTAGGCACTTTCACCGTGATCGATGGCCTAAAACAAACATTATGCAGCAAATTAGATATTGCTTTTAGTCAAGTTGACGAAATGGAAAATTCACTTAGCAGTTTGGCTTCCCTCGAGGAGGCGGATTTTATTGATACGTGCACCAATATTGATCTCATCAGCAGTGGTGTTGATCAAGCGGTGAGTAAGGTGGAGAATTTAGATATCCAGATTGGTAGTCAATTAGATGGTGTCGCGAGTAAGTTGGAGGAAGTTAAACTTGATGTGATAACTATTGATAGCAAAGTTGATGAAATTAGCAGTGAAGTTATCGAAGAATTTGATGGCACTTTCACAGTGATTGAGAAAATTCAACAAAAACTATGCACTTCAGAATCAAAATTAGAAAATTTAATGCTTGTTTGTGACGTAGATTTTACCGGAGTTTATACAGAGATTGCGGTAATTCAATCAAAAGCGTGTGTTATTGACAGTAAATTAGAAGTACTTTCTGGTCCAGCAATGAATCTTGAAAGTAAAGTGGCTGTTATTGATTTAAAATCAACTGTGATTGAAGATAAAGCTTGCACGATTGAGAGTGATATAGATGTTCTTTCTAGCCAATTGGATGTAATTGATAGCCTTGCAGAGAATATTAATGATCAAGTAATGAGCATTGATAGTAAGGTAGACGTTCTTAATCTTGATCTTATGACCGTAGAAAGCAAACTGTGTGTGGTTGACAGCAAGGTTGAAATTGTAACGGAATTGATTTCGGCACAAGATAGTATCATTGATGTAATTGATCAAACAGTAAAAACTATCGACAGTAAAGTGGATGAACTGGATTCAAAAATTACGGTAATTGATCAAAAAGTTTGTACAATTGATAGCAAGGTCGATGTATTAGGCTCTAATCTTGATGCAATTGAAAGTAAGGCTGAAATTGCGCTTGAATTAACCGAAACGATTGATAGTAAGGTTGATGTATTAGGCTCTGTTGTGGATATTGTCTTAGATAAAGTATGTACAATTGATTCTAATGTTGATGTTATTGATAG
>JAJCZC010000008.1 GCA_029262575.1 Candidatus Babelota bacterium
GCATAAGTCACTGCTTTTCATCTTATTATTGATCATGTCAGGAACAAGCTGGGCAACGAATAATATTCGACCTGGATTATGGGAAATTACTACAACATCGAATATTTACCATTTTTTTGGCGTATTGTTTCCAATTGAAAAACAATTATATATATAAACAATTAGATATAAATTTTTGCTGGAAAGTATTGATGCTATTGCCTGGTAAATTCTGCGCGCTAATTAACAAGTAATACACAGATTGAACTTGCAATTCCCCGTGGTCTTGCCACGGGGAGCTTTCTAGTTTGTGTTTTTGAAGTCAGCGTAGCGCGCCGTTTTTGGTTTTCTGCGCCGTAATACCACGCTGTCTTGCGGCGGGGATAGGCGCAGGGCGCGCGGAGCAAATTTATTCATTCATCCCAGATTTTCCATTAGAAAATGAATTTTTCAAAATAATAAAAGAAACCCCCGTAATAGTAAACCACGGGGGACAAGGATCGAACTACAAAGAAAGCGTTTTAAAAAATGAACAAAAGCGCGATTCTCAGACTTAGTAATAACACCAACAACACAATTAAAACCATGGCTGTTAAACGGGATTGAGGCATATCGTTAACCTCGCAGCAAATTATTTATTTAGTAATTGTAATGCCAATCATTATCATTCGCAATAATTTTTATGAATAATTATTCTCTCATTCTTTTGCTAAACAATCTTGAATCCAAATCATTGAAAAGATCGACATACTGTCAATCAGCGTTGAATTTTTTAGCTATTTTGGATAAATTCCAACAAAGGTATGTCATTCATATGTCTCAGCGGAATCGACAGTCTGCTTTCCGTTGGCATGCTGTCATTTGGCAATATGAAACGAGTGGCTTCAATGGGTCCAGGCTGTGTGAAAACTCGAAAATTTGGATCGAAATAAAATTAATTCCCACGGCCCGTTAAAAGTAGCGCGAATATCTGCATGAATTTTCCACTTTACAGGCATAAACTCAATAAATACAGACGTCACTCACCACAAGAAATTTTAACGGCGAGTTTTCACACCTTATTCCTGCCAAGCCTCTTTTTTAAAACAATCCTGCCGTTTTTATCAACGCCATGAAAATGGAAAATATTCTTTGCCAAATCTATACCTATTGTTGTAATCCTCATTATGGACCTCCCTTGTTTACAGTTAAATAATTAGGGCACCTGGATGCCGGTAAGAATTTGTACTCCTGTACAAATTTTAAGGCAAGGTAGGTCCATTCCATTAGTCTGGATAGAATGCCGACTGTACGCTCTAATCATGATTTAAGTCCAAAAGTATCAAATCGCATGTGAGTCCATACAACTCAGCCAGACAACTTCACCAACCTAGGCCAGCGATCATGTATCCAAGCATATTCAGGGGGCGTATTCACCGTCACCACATAAATCCGTTGCTCACCTTTCCTTTCTGCTAGAAGAATCAAGCACAAGGTCGCCGCGACTAACAGTGCCCTTGAAATCAACGATCTTTACAGCATCACGGCAGTAAGAGCAAAACACATTGGCAAGTAATTGAGATTTCATTGTGGCTGGAATAGTTGCCCAAAGCTCCGCTGCCTTTGGTGTAAATTGAGGTAGTTTAGTTACTGTCATTTCCGCTATGCTCTAGTTGAGTAGAGCCAAGTTAACTTTCATAGGGCGCCCAATATCAACGAGTACCGGTGGAAATCACATTGCCGAGATCTATTTCAGACGCAGATGGCAGCGTGAATTGTAATTCGCCGCCTACAGGACAATTATAGGTACGTGTCGATGCGATTTCACTCACCAGACTTACCAAATCACATGGATCTCAACAGCGGCGAACCCAGCTAGTTCAGTAGTTCAGGAAGTTCAGGAAGTTCAGAGGACATAATTCTTAATCGCCAAAAGATAAGTAACGTGTCCCATGAACTTCATTTTCGTTGAGCATGAAAGATTAATTATTCTTCAGCTTCATCATCGTCGTCGTCTTCAGCTTCATCATCAGCATCGTCGTCGTCTTCAGCTTCGTCATCATCAAATGCCTCTTCAACTGCTTCTATTGCTTCTTCTACTGTTTCTTCTACTGCTTCCATTGCCTCTTCAACTGCTTCTTCTATTGTATCCATTACAGTTTTTTCTTGTTCTGCTGTTTCTTCCAGGGCAGTGTTAAGTTCACTCATTCCTTCACGATCTTCTAAAACATTCTGGCTTGGTGGGTATTGACCTGGCTTACCATCACCTGGATCAGAACTACATCCGACTAAAAACAAGGCTAAAAGTGCTGCTGCAACTATGTGAGTATATTTCATTACGATCTCCTTTAAATTTATTATGTATTATTTTTATTGTTGTTTTATTTCACGTTGAAACTTGTTCAGCTACAAGCCCCATGCTCCATGCCTGCGATATTTATCTGCATGCGTGCTGCATTTCCACAAAGAAAAATAGGCTTTTAGAAAGTCAGGTATTTCTTAAAATTTAACTCTCTAAAATAAAAGGATATGATTCCTGAAGAGAATAAGAAAAATTAAAAAATACTTAAACTTTAGTAAGCATA
>JAJCZC010000009.1 GCA_029262575.1 Candidatus Babelota bacterium
CAATATTTTACCATCGTAAACAGAATGCCACGCCTATCAATTCTTTGCAAAAGCTCTAACGAGCTTTACATCGAATTGAGATCGGGAAACCATTCATCCCCAGGCTTAAAAGCCAGGGGTTTTCTGGTTACGTGAATAAAACAATTAGAAACAACAATAAAGTCTGGTATTGGCGATACGGTAAAAGGCTTTTTCTGCTCAACACTAGCCTTTTTGGGTGCAGCTATTTTATATAAAAATCTGTGCAATGATGATGAAGATGCCAATAATGATCCAGAAAAGCAAAAAAATCGCAACATTAAACTTTTGACCGGTGCGGCCCTGCTGTTTGTTGGTGGCGGTTTGGGATTTTATGTGTTTAGGTAATTTAAATCAAAAAAATAATTTTTAGCACAAAAAAAGGACTCACACATAGTGAGTCCTTTTTTATTTCATATCAAGAGTAGTTAAAACTAACTACCTTTCTTTTGAATCGATTCTAAGAATTCCTGATTCGTTTTTGTCTTCTTCATCTTTTTGATCAAGAATTCCATGCCTTCAATAGTATTCATGGTCGAAAGGAATTTCTGCAATACCCAAACTTTGTTGAGAATATCTTCAGGTTGCAACAAGTCTTCACGCCGTGTTCCCGATTGCAAGATATCAAATGCAGGATAAATACGACGATTAGAAAGTTTACGCGTCATATGCATTTCCATATTACCCGTACCTTTAAACTCTTCGTAAATCACTTCATCCATACGCGAACCGGTTTCAACTAATGCAGTACCAATAATAGTTAATGATCCACCTTCTTCAGTGTTTCTAGCTGCACCAAAGAAACGTTTTGGCTTTTGCAATGCATTCGCATCAATCCCACCACTCAATACTTTACCCGATGCAGGTGCAGTTGCATTATATGCACGGGCTAAACGAGTGATCGCATCAAGCAATATAACCACATCTTTGCCAGATTCAACAAGACGTTTTGCTTTTTCTAGCACAATGTCTGCAACGGCAACATGACGCTCTGGTGGTTCATCAAAGGTGGAACTTATCACTTCAGCTGAAGAACCTAGCACTGTTTTTTTCATGTCTGCAACCTCTTCAGGGCGCTCGTCAATCAACAATACAATCAAATGCACTTCAGGATGTTCTGCAACAATACTTTTGGCTAAATCTTTAAGAAGCACTGTTTTACCAACTTTTGGTGGAGCAACAATCAAACCACGCTGCCCTTTACCAATTGGAGAAAACAGGTCCATAATACGTGTGGAAATAACCGTTGGGTTATAATCCAAATTAAATTTTTTAGTTGGATGCCACGGAGATAAGCGATCAAAAGGCACACGATCAGCAACCTTTGAAGGATCATCATAGTTTACTTTACTTATTTTCAATAAAGCAAAATATTTTTCATTTTCTTTCGGTTTTCTGATAATACCACTTACTGTATCACCTGTTTTGAGGCCAAAACGGCGAATCTGTGAAGGTGAAACATAAATATCATCAGGACCGGAAACATAATCAAATTTAGATGATCGCAAAAAACCAAAACCATCCGGCAAACGCTCCAACACACCTTCAACTTGAATTTCAAGCTCCGGATGTGCTTCCATATATTTAATTTTTTCAACAAGTGCAGACTTGCGCATCAAAGATGCGCCAACAATACCAAAACGACGCGCATAGGAGATTAAATCGTTAAACGAGCGCTCATCTAATGGTTTTTTTGGGTCAAACTTGCTTTGATGGCCTTGATGATTTTTTTGATGGCCACGTTGATCTGAATAACGGGGTTGATCTGAATGGCGCACTGGACGCTTTACGCCATTTTTTACATCCTTAGGCCTTGCACTACTACGTTCATCCTTTTTTATTTTCTCTACATGTGTCCCTTTTTCAGTTGCTTTTACCGGCTCTGCTTTTTGAGGTGCAGGCTCTTTTACTATAGCCTCCCCTTGCGTCACAGAAACCTCTTTGGCAGCTTTTTTTGGCGCTGCTTTAGGTTTTACTGCAGTTTTTTTTGCAGTCGTTGCCCCTTCAGATGATTGCGCAGACACAGCTGCCTCATCTTTAGTCGATTCATTAGCAACTGGTACTGTTTCATGTACCTTCATTAATTGCCTCCTTGTTGCAGGATAAACTCCTGTATTAATGACATGAATGGCCCCCTTCGACCATAACGATCTTTGATTTGGAAAATACTGAAATTACAATAATGCCTACCTCATGAAAGAAAATAGGCATCAAAAAATACTAAATGATCTCTTTTGAATGCTTATATTACTACTTATAATGATCTTGATGTTTTATAATAAAATGCTCATTTTTTTATGCAGCAGAGCTTTTTTTGTTTTTATAAAATAGCATAACAATCGGGCTTGCAATAAAAATCGAGGAATATGTGCCGAAAACTATACCAATAAGAAGCGCTAAAGAAAAACTTCTCAAGGCCTCTCCGCCCAATACAAACATCGCTCCCACAGTTAAACCCGTAGAAATACTGGTTAACAGGGTACGGCGCATGGTCTGATTCAGGCTTGTATTAACTATATCATAAATAGATGCCCCGTGCATAGACTTTAGGTTTTCTCGTATTTGAGAGTAGATAACAATGGTATCATTGATAGAATAACCTAATACAGCCAATATAGCCGCTATGACGTTAGTTGATATCTCTCTACCCAGGAATAAGAAAACGGCCAACATGATAAGAGCATCATGAATTAAAGCCACAACAGAGCCTACTGCAAAGCCTATTGACCAGAATCTAACGGCAATATAGCCAAGCAATATCAATAGTGCATAAAAAATTGCCATTAAGGACTTATAGCGCAATGTTTGCCCAACACCCGGGCCAACTGCCTCATTTTCAAGAACAGTAACCTCATGGTCAGGTTGCGCTTTTTTAATGGCATCAATCATATGAACAGATAAACCTTGTGGATCGTTGGCAACTTCTTGCACACGAACGAGATATTCATCTTGGCCAAACTTACGCAACACCGCGTTTGGCCACTGTTCATTAAGTGCTGCTGAAATATCAGAAGCCTGAATATCTTTATTAAATTTTAAAAGAATTTGCGTCCCACCCGTGAAATCAACACTGTAATTAAATGCATAACCACGTGTTTGCATGTGATAGAAAAATAAGGCTGCCGCACCCAATAGGATGGATAATGAAACTAAAGCAGTTAATTTGCGATATTGTAGAATATTGACCATGAAACTCTCCGTCAAAATAAACTAATTTGCGTACAATGTATCTTCATAACAAAGCTTTATCTTACGACGCACTTATCAATCTGTCTATAACAAAGTTGCATATTATTAAAAATTATTTTCTTTCTTGAAGAACTGAAACGTATTTTCTGCCTTTATGGCCGTAATGAAATTTAACGAATCCAGGACCTTTAGCGTATAATGTATGATCGTTTCCCAATCCTACTAATTCTCCTGCGTGTACACGTGTACCACGTTGACGAACAATAATTTCACCGCCGGTTACTTCTTGGCCATCAAAAAGCTTTACGCCTAATCTTTGACTCTGACTATCTCTTCCATTCTGGGTACTTCCACCCGATTTACTGGTTGCCACCGCAATTCCTTTTCAGGTTATTCGTTATTTTTTTGTTTCAAAAGAAATATAGAACCTAGATTTGCTCTATATACGGATACTATAGCCCAATCATAGGCAAAAGTCAAAGATCGAAGGCCCAAGAAAGCCCTGTAGTCTTTTTACACAATGTAACATCTATAACCGAATATTTAAAAAATGATAAAAAACAGCTAAAAACTCCTTTTTTTCGCTCCAACTCCAATTTTATTGCGCCAATTTATTTACAAATAGGAAATCAGCATGGTACTCTATGGATATGGATGAAGATATCCACGTATTTAAACTTTTTTTATAAGGAGCTTATAATGAAAGCTTTTGATCTTATTTTAGACTGTGGCAGCTGCAAATGCCAAAACTGCGATTGTTGCTCTGACACATGTGGCTGCGGCGATGATAAGTGCAAGACAGCTCAACATCACGGTCAATAAAAAAATGTGGCCTGACAAACATTGTCAGGCCCAACATTTTGAACAACTATTATCGGGACGGGAAAATGAAAAAAAAAGAAAAATCAAAAAGCAGCCTCGGCCAATGGCTCAATAGTCATGACAATGAACAACAAGAACAGAAAAAAACCGTAAAAGAGCCCAAAGATAAAAAGAGTAAGAAAAAAACAAAAAAGTAGTTACTTTGTAACCTCTTTCCAGTCAGCGCCAACACGTGTGGTTACTTGCAACGGCACATCCCACTGCACAACTTGCTCAAGAGCTTGGCTTGCAATCTGTTCAACCTCTTTCTCATGCCCTTTTTGCACACTGATCAAAAGTTCATCATGAATTTGCAGTAAAATTTTTGCTGGAACCTTTTGTTCATGGAATGCGTGAGCTAATTTTATCATACCAATCTTCATAATATCTGCAGCGGTGCCTTGGACAGCAGTGTTAACTGCAACACGAACCGCTTCTTGATACAAACCCTTATTTGCTTCATAAATGCCTGGTAAATAACGACGACGCCCGGCCATAGTTGCCACATAACCCAATTCTTTAGTCTGCTCAACCACTTGATTCATCCATGCACTCACACCCGGATATTGTTCGAAATAGGTATCAATATATTTTTTTGCATCACCAAATGGAACATCCAAGTCTTTTGATAACCCATAAGGCGTCATGCCATAAAGCACACTAAAATTAATGCGTTTGCCAATTTGACGCTGTTGATGATCAACTTCATCTGGCAAAACGTCAAACAAGCGCGCTGCCGTTTCGGCATGAATATCAGCATTGCGCGCAAACGCATCTTTGAGATTTTGGTCTTGTGATAAATGGGCCATAACGCGCAATTCAACTTGTGAGTAATCAGCTGAAACAAATAAATGGTTACTTTCTGGCTTGAAAGAACCGCGAATCTCAATACCATAACCATGCGTATCGGCTGGAATGTTTTGCAAATTAGGATCAGAACTGGACAAACGGCCAGTGGCAACCGCTGTTTGGCTAAAACTTGTATGAATTTTGCGTGTCTTTGCATAAACATAGGTCGGCAACGCATCAATATAAGTGTTTTTCAACTTTGCCAATTCACGATATTTTGAAATCATACCAGGAATTGGGTGCAACTTTGCCAACCCTTTGAGCACTTCACTATCGGTTGAATAACTACCCTTTGAGCTCTTTTTTTGTGGGGGCAGGCCAAGCTCATCAAACAATAAATGCTGAATCTGTTTTGGCGAATTTAAATTGATGCCAGCAAACTTTTCACCGGCAGATTCAATAATATGATCTTCAATTTCAATTAAATCATGAGAAACCTTTTTGCCCAATTGGCCCAATTTTTCAGTATCAACCGCAATGCCCTCTTGCTCCATCTGAATCAAAATATCTTGCAATGGCTGCTCAATTTGCTCATAAAGCCCGATTAGCTCTTCTTTTTTGAGCGCATCATACATGATATCTCTGAGTTGCAATGTTTGATGCGCATCTGCTGCTGCATATTGCGTGGCCAAATCAAGTGGAACTTGTGAAAAATCCTTGAATTTATTATCTTTCACCACCTCTTGATAGCTCAACATAACTTCATCTAAATGAGCCTCAGAAAGCGCCTTAAGACTTGCCTTTTGCCAAGACTTATTGACCAACTTTGCGGCAAGCATGGTATCAAAAACAATGCCCTTGAGCGCTACCCCGGCTGCCCATAACACCGCAACATCAAATGCGGCATGATGCAATATTTTTTTGTATTGTGCATCATGTAATATTGGCCCAAGAACTTCAAATACACGCTCTTGAGATAACTGTGCCTCCTCAACTTTATGCCCAAATGGCACATACCACGCCTGGCCAATTTCAGTAGAAAATGAAATGCCCACAATCGGATCTTGCAACGGCTTAATGCCCATTGTCTCAGTATCTAATGCAAAGATTTTTTTTGCGATTAAAGCATTCGCTAACTGCTGCAAATCAGCTTCTGTCGTTACTTTTTTAAATTGATGCTTAATGCGCTTTTTTTTAGGTTGCTCTGCGCTTTCTGTGGCTGCCCCAAACAATGATTGCTGCCGCTCGCCAACATTACCCACAACTTTTGGCGCAGGTGGTCCATTAACTTCTCTGAGTAAGCTTTTGAAATTAAATTTCACAAATAGTGGACGCGCATTTGCCCAATTATTTGCCTGGAACGCAAAATCTTTAACTGTTTCTTTGCTTGCATGATATTGCAATAAAAACAGATCACGGCTCAAAAATGCATTGTCTCGATATGTTTCAAGCGCATTACGCATGCGCGGCTTAGGAACTTCATCAAGACGACTATAAACATCATCTAATGAGGCAAATTGTTGCACCAATTCAAGCGCACCCTTTTTGCCAATACCTCTAACACCTGGAATATTATCTGAACTATCACCTAAAAGTGAAAAATAGAATGGCAATTTTGCCACCGGAAAACCCATTTTTTCTTGGAATGCTGCAATGTCTAAAATTACCTCTTTGAATGAATCATACATAAACGTATGCTCATCAATCATTTGCCCCATATCCTTATCAGATGTGACAATTACAACATCATAACCTTGTTTTTGTGCATCTAACCCAAGTGAATACATGATATCATCTGCTTCAATACCCGGCATAGCAATTTGTTTGAGCCCGATTAGGTCAGCAAATGCTGCGATATGTTCTTTTTGATCAAACAGGTCACTTGGCGGTGCTTGACGCGTCGCTTTGTATTCATCAAACATATCATGACGTGTTGTTTTGCCCGGTGAATCCCACGTTAATGCAATATGCTCAGGCTTGAATTGATCGATTAATTTTTTGATCATACGAATAAAGCCATATACTGCCTGCACCTGCTCACCTGCAGATGTGTGCAATGGCCGCAAGCCATAATATGCTCTATATAGGAATGAGCTACCATCGATTAAAAACAGAGTCTTTTTTGAATCAAATTTTTTCATAATCATCCTGCTTGTTCGACAAAACTCCAGCAAAAAACAAGCCCCGCCGAAAAATATTTTTTTATGTTATGTGTATTTATCTCACAGTATACTACTAATTCGGCATTATGCCCACCAAAAACCACTTGACAATCTGAATTAATATGCCAAACTGACAAAGATTATGTTAACTTCTATTTGGAGGGAATTATGAACAAAACAACTATATCTTTGGCTACTTTAGCTATAATCGCAAGTGTGGCTCCTGCTCAAGCAAAATGGTGTAAATATCGCACATATCGCCCACGTAAAGCTATCAAGCATCGTCATATCAGGCACCGTCCTGCTCGCCGTATCATATACGTACATCCCGAACCACGATACACCTATTATCAAGGACCCGAATATATTGAAGTGGTAGATGAATATGTTGAGTACCGCAATCCAAAAGAAGAAATGGCTCGCAATGGCATAAACTTAATGTTCGACGTTATTTCACACCCTTGCAGATAAATTAAATAGGCCTATCAATATAAAGGCCGCGCTTTCATCTCATAAGCACGACTTTTATATTGACACTAGCCTTTTCCCCTTATAAGACCATAACTTCACTCTCTACCAAGCAAACCACCCCGCTAAAAAAAAGACAAACTGAGTATCGCAACAAAAAAGGCGTCGAAAAGCTTTACAAATGCGAGTATAAGTGTAGAATAAAAGAGAATATATCTTTTAAATTAAGGGGAAATAACCCCTTAACAACAAACCGGAGACTTTCAATATGGGTGCAATAAAAAATTACCTTAAACCATTAATTATCATATTTTCTCTACAAATTTGCACAACAACAATCTATGCTGGAGACAATAATTATACTAAGTGGGTTTTGAGCGCTGCCGCAAGTACTGCAACGGCTGCTACAGTCTATGCTGGATACAACTCTAATAAGGCAGATCAAGCAAAAGCGCTTTCCACCAAAATAGAAGAGCGCGAATTCAAGCGCAGAAATGAACGTTTTCTTGGCACAGAAAATCAAGCAAAACATTATAAAGTCAAAGAAGCCCTAAAGAGCTTAATTTCTACTCGAACAAAGAGTTACAAAGAATTCCCAACGCTGAAAGAATGGGTAACGATATGCGAAAAGTTGCCTAAATATAAGTTCGACGAGCCTAAGCCAAGCAAACAAATGACCAAAGGCGAAAGCATTAAAAATGCTTGCCGTAAAGCATTTGGATCATCAGTGAAAATAAATAAGCATCAAACCTTTGAAACACCTCTTTCAAAAGAGCTTTTTTTAGACACAATAGATAAATTCATCAAAAAGCAATCCTCGAACCTACAAAATAGCCTATGGCTCAATAATCAACAGCCTCATGCCGATTTTTACGACAACACCATTGCGCATCTCTACGAACCATTTATAAAAAAACTTGTGTTACCTAACAACTCAACCTGTGTTTTTCATGGAGACCTACATGGAGACCTGCACTCACTGGTGGCTTTCATGAGTTATCTTGCTGAAAAAAAGATCCTTGGAGGGCAAACGGGGCTTGAAGTTGTTGACAAGAATGCAAAACTTATATTTCTGGGCGACTATACTGATCGAGGATGGTATGGGGCAGAGACACTCGCACTTGTGCTACACCTCAAAAATATTAATCCAGAAAATGTTATATTAATACGTGGCAACCACGAAGAAGCTCAGGCCAACATTAAATATGGCTTACATGCAGAGCTAATCAAAAAATTTGAAATGGAACTTCACGAAACACAAAACATCTATCGCATTTATAACTATCTACCCACGGCGATGTTTCTTGGATCGGAAAGCGACAATAAATACATTCTTTGCTGCCACGGCGGCTTAGAAATTGGCTACAACCCAAAGCCATTATTGCAAGATAAAGCAAAAAACGTTAATCACTTGATGGGCGACCTACTCAAAAAAACCAACTTTGATACATTGCCCGATGAGGCAAAAAAACTATTTCGCACATGCGAATCAGCAACAGATATGAAAAATGTATACAAAGAGCTAAAACAAATATCAGTTGCCGATGTAACACCAATTAATTCATGTAAAGGGATTCCTTTATCCCACAACAGAACAACATATTCAAACCAAAGGGCCCTTTCAAAACGCCTCCATAGTCACTCGGAAACGGGGTTTATGTGGAGCGACTTTATGGTTCAAGGGGAGAAGCCATTCTATTGCCCAAAACAAACCGTTGATAAAATGGTGATACAGAAGCTTAAAGCAATTTCCTCTGAACACGAATGCTTAGTAAATAAAAAACATGTAGAAAGAAATTCCCGCGCATGGGAATTCGGCCTTAAAACAACTGCGGCCATTTTACAGCACCTTTATAGCTGCAAAAATGAAAGTGACCCACAAGTTGTCATGGTGTGTAGAGCGCACCAACATGGCGATTGGTATATGATGATGTCAATCTTAAACGCTGATGGTAAAAACCGGCCCACTGACACAGGCGTGAGCAAGCTTTGGCAAAAACAGGCCGCTAAAAGCTCTGGCAAAGTATGGAAAAACTTAGTATGCACATTCAATTTATCTCCCGGCTCAGAACAAAGCATGCAAATGAGCGACAACAAAGAAAAATTCGGATTCGACTATGATTCATTTGGCATCCTAAGCCTCAGTGATAAATTTAAAAGTTGGCAGTTATGGCCCATTCGCATCAAATCAGATGGAACATCAATGACAATAGACGAAACACAAAAATTGCTCAACCGAATACAAGAAAATTATGAAAATAAAGATTCGCTAAAAACGGACTCAACAATCACAAACATCGCCAGTTCAAGCGCTGCTAGTTCTTCCAGTAATAACCGTAACATAATAAACTCTTGATCAAATCATGGAAACGCAATCTCATCTCCTAATAACATGATAAAAATTGAGAAGAAATAACTCTCTCATACTAGAATGACAACACACAAAGCAGTGCAATACAAGCGCACATTGCACTGCTTTGTTTACATTATTCAGCTTTATCTACTTTTTTTAATCCCCACATGATGCACATAAGTTGGCGGCACATTGGCCATAACTGAAACAGTATTGGTATCATGCTTGTTCTGAAATGCATCAAATAAAGCTAATTTTTTTTGCACATCTTCTGATTCATCTTTATTTGCCAACAATTTTTTGAGTTCAGCGCCACCAATATATTCAAGATATGAAACACTCCCGCCAGGCTTTGTCAATGTTTCAAGCTGCTTCAAAATTGGTGCAATCTGCTCAGCCGTTAAGTTCATCAACGGTATGGTTGAAATAGTTGCATCATATTGATAATCTGGCTGCCATTGCTCAACCGGCATACAATGAATGCCTAGTTGCTCATGATAGCCAAACTTCTGCTTGAGTAGATCACATAGCTCGTCATCAACTTCAACCACATCTAAAATATCGCCAGGCTGTAAATGCTCCACTATAACTTCAGTCACTGGCCCAGTGCCCGCACCAACCTCCAGAATATGTCGTGGCGCTTGTGTTGCCAACATTGGTTGAATCAATTCAGTTGCTGCAATACGAGATGTTGGCACTATTGAACCGGTTTGACCTGGCTCATATAAAAAACGCGCAAAAAATAAACAGCTACCAAAGCTAAAATAACAATACAGCATAACGCTCACGAAAACAGTCGTTGCACCAAACAATATCCAACGCCAAATTGACATCGACTTCTCCCCTATTTGATTAATTACCTTCGTTAAGACCTTCGTATGGTATCTGGTTTCTATAAAGACACGGACAAGCTAAAAAGCACCCTTCATGACATAATCCCTCTTGTGCCGGCTGATAAGAGTCAATATGTTTCCCAAGAGGATTGCATGACGTTGGATCTTCGCATATAGGCTCTGGCATCCGCGTGCAACATGCAAAAATATCACACGTTAAGCCACAACAACACAGCAACCAGTTTAATGTTGCTGCCGCACATTGACCTAAACGATTCGGTTGCTCAGGCTGATTGCTCAAAATATCATATTGCAATGGCGTACCTTCATTATCACTTGCAAAAATACAAGATACACTTAAGAGAAAAATTAGCTGTAACATTACATTCCTTTATGCGATTGCATCATTCACTTATATAAAATTAACCAAAATTAAAGTAAGATGTATATATGTTTATCCAAGTTCGCTTACTCAAAGGCTTTCCACAACCATTACTCTATGAAGTACCCACCAATCTTGCTCAACATGATTTAACCGGTTCAATTGTGCGCGTTCCCATTCAAAAACGAATTGCGCAAGCCTTGGTTTTGCGTACATTCAGTTATAAACCAAACAGCACATTTGAAATCCGCTTAATTGAGGGCATCGAAACATTGCCCAATGATACGCACTATATGCCATTCATTCAACATTTGGCTCAATATTATCAAACTGAACCAACCTATTATTTGAAACGCATCCATCAATTTGTTGTGCAAAAACCAATAGCTGAAACCCCTGCAATCGAAAAGCCTGAGCATAAAATAGCCAACAAGATTGAATTAACCGACGAACAACAACGCGTATTTGATTTTGTGCACCCTAACATTACGCAATCAAAGTTCACACCAACGGTGTTACATGGCGTAACCGGATCGGGTAAAACCGAAGTTTATAAGAAACTAATCGAACATGCCTATGCCGAGCAAAAAACAACGCTTTTATTGTTGCCCGAAGTTACTTTGGCACTGCAATTTGAACGATTGCTCAAACAGCAATTGTCATCTGATATTACACTGCTCAGTTTCCACTCAGCATCATCGGCTAAAGATAAAAAAATGATTTGGCAACGCTTACTTAACGAGCAACCAACCGTTATTATCGGCGTACATGTGCCCATTTTGCTGCCATTGCCTAACTTAGGACTCATTATTGTAGATGAAGAGCATGAAGTTGGCTATCAGGAAAAAAAACATCCAAAAACAAATACCAAAGAAGCTGCAATCATGCGAGCAAAGCTGCACAACATACCGATCGTGCTCGGCTCTGCCACACCCTCAGTTAACACTTTATACAATGTTAAACAGCGTGGCTGGCACTTTTTCCAGCTCAAAAAACGTTTTGCTGGTCACTTTCCTGATATCAACATTGTTAACTTAACTGACAAAAAACAACGACGTAATTTTTGGATTAGCCAAGCATTACAAAACGCAATCAAAGATCGTCTGCAAAAAAAAGAGCAAATCATCCTCTTTTTAAATCGGCGCGGACACAGTTTTTTTGTACAATGCAAATTGTGCAGTTTTATTTTTGAATGCAAAAACTGTTCTGTCAGCTTAACATTGCACGAAAACAACCTTTTAAATTGCCATTATTGCGGATATCATCGCGTGTTGCCGCCAGAATGCCCAACATGTGAGCAACCAGAAAAAAACTTCATCAAAAAAGGCGTCGGCACACAAAAATTAGTAACCATTGTGCAAAACCTTTTTCCAGCAGCTCGCATTGCTCGTGCAGATATGGACACAAGCACAAAGAAGAAAGAGTGGAAAAAAACAATGGAAGACTTCACCAACGGTGATCTCGACATGCTTATAGGCACACAAACAATTACCAAAGGCTACCATTTCCCCAAAGTTACCTTGGTAGGCATTATTTGGGCAGATTTGAATTTACATTTTCCACGTTATAATGCGACCGAAACAACATTACAACAACTCATTCAAGTTGCCGGACGTGCCGGCAGACAAACTGACGAAAGTTTGGTTATTCTGCAAACTATGGCCGAACACCATGCATTTAATTACATGCACGAAGTTGATTACCTTAAATTTTATCATGATGAAATTGCAGTGCGCAAAGAGGTTAACTATCCACCATGCACACGCTTGGTTGAAATTGAAATACGCGCACCGAACGAACAACAGGTTGAATTGGATGCCAATAATATAATTGACCAATTATTTGATGCAAATGATAGACTAGAGCTGAATGCGGCTATATTGGGTCCCGCAAAACCCCCTGTGCATAAAATAAAAAATAGCTTCTCACGCGTTATTTATCTCAAAATCGATAGCATGCATTATGCCTATCAATTGTTCGAAGCTATTGGCAAAAAACAATATAAAAGCTCAGTTTATTTTACGCCAAACCCATTATGACTATTGCATCACTGTAAACATAACTTCATTCTTGACCAAAGCCGCACACTTGTTTACACTATTAATAATTTTTAAAAAATCACTAATTAAAGGATTGTCCATAATGCAAAAAACATTTTTAACATTGCTTATGTTTTGTTTATCATCATCGATGAATGGAGCATCGAATAGCAACAATGAAAGAACAATTATAAATGCCATGGACTCGGCATACCGTAATGACTGGGAAACAACCAAGAAAATCATCCTAGAGGCTATTGAACATGGTGTTTCTACGGTAGATATACCAACAAATGACTCTCGCGGCTATACGCCCTTATGCTATGCCCTAGAAAATAATGATATCAAATTTACAACCTATTTACTCACCAAAAAGGCTGACCCTAATTTTAAAGTAGAAGGCGTTCATTCTGATAAGCCAATATTCTTTGCAAAATCGCTTAAAGCCATTCTGTTACTAGAAAAATATGGCGCCAAAATAGACGTTATCAACCATGGTCAAGGCGTAACAGGCGGGATGAATCTTTTGCATGCGGCAAACAACCTTGCAAGAAATCGCGCCCTTTTTGAATATCTACTCAAAGGTGGAATGAATCCCCACTCAAAGACAACGAATGGTGGTAATCTGTGGCACAGCTTCATTTTTTGCTCAATCAGATACGCCCCTGAAAAAGAAGCCATTGCGCATGCTCATAGACTACAAAAACTTGGCATATCTGCATGGGAAAAAAATAATCGCGGAATAAGTGCTATCAAATGGATTGAAGGTGAGATTCAAACAACCAAATCACGATTGAATGATCCTGAAATAATGAAGGGAAGCTGGCAAGACACCACCACCGGCAAGACAAAAACGACAAAAGAAAATGAACTAAATGTTTTATCTAAACTCGAAAAGTTATTGGTTGTTATGAAAAACACTTAATATATTATTCCAAACGTATCGTCAATCAATGTTAATAAAGGCCACAAGTTTGTGGCCTTTATTTTTTAAACAATCATTTCACCATAACTGAATCGACACGAAAGAAGTACCTGCGATAATGACGCAGTTCGTCAATCGATTCACGAATATCAGCAAGAGCTCGATGTGTTTTTGATTTTTTAAATTTAGTATAGGGATCTTTTGGATACCACTGATTGACCAAAACTTTAACTGAGCTAACGTCAACAATACGATAGTTCAAATAATCGGTAATGCGCGGCATATATTTGCGCAAAAACAAAGCGTCTTGCCATACTGTGTTGCCAGCCAAGACACCAGCTTCTTTTTTGCAATGTTTTTGCAAAAATTCAAAAGTTTGCTTTTCAGCCTCTTCGAGTGAAATAGTTGAGGCGCGCACATCTTCAGTTAAGCCTGATTTTTTATGCATTTCGTCAACGATAGGAATCATAGCGTTTAAATGTTTATCCGATTGATGAATCACCAATTCTGGACCTTCGGCAATGATGTTCAAATCAACATCAGTAATAATCGTTGCAATTTCAAGCAGCACATCTTTTTGAATCTCTAAACCTGTCATCTCACAATCAATCCAGATAAACCGATTAATTTTCACTTCTTTTTTCATTTATAATTCCAAATTAAATAAATCGTCATCACTACTTGATGATTTGTCGCCACGATCATCACTGTCTTCATCCAATTCGCTATCACCCGTATCTATTTTTTTTAATGTTTCCACAGGATGTTCACCTAACACTGCCACTATCTGCATACATTTTGCAAAATTGGCCGTTGCTATCTTTTCTTTTTCTTCTAGAAGTTTCTTTGCTTTTTCTTGTTGTGCTTTTAGGCGCTTATCCGCTATTTCTTCTGAGTTTTTTCTCATTAATTCGAGATAACGAACTCCAAAAAGAACTGGTGAAGCATCAAGACTGCTCGCAGGACTTTGAATAGTAATTGGCGGTGATTCCGGCACTTTATAAGTTTTTTGATCTTTACAAGCAACGTAATATTTTTCTTGATTATTACTAGCGCTGGTAAGAATCGCACAATTATAACTCAATAATAAAAGAATAAAAAGTATCATAATATACTCCTTGAAAATATCGATGGCCTATTTTAAACTGCATAGTCTCAAAAAAACAACAATTTGGCCTGAATACATTAATATAGCACACTTTTGACTTTTTTTCTTGCACAAATAGGCGCATTTGGTACGCTCAGGTGCGATGAGTATTAAGCTGCTAAAGACATCTTTGCAAAAAAGGACGATATGCACAAACTTCGCGTCGGCGTTATCATGGGTGGCAAATCGATCGAAAATGAAGTCTCATTCAATTCTGGACGCACGGTGTGCGATCACTTAGATGCCAACCGCTATAACATCATTCCAATTTTTCAAACACGACAAGGGGACCTATTTCTACTGCCATGGCACTTTTTACATCGCGGCAAAACAACCGACTTTGTCCATCGTCTAACAAAAGAAGCAACACAAATTGCATGGGATGACCTAAAACAGTTGATCGACTTCATGTTTATCGCAATGCACGGGCAATTTGCCGAAGATGGCACATTGCAAGGTTTCTTAGAAGTTTTAGGCATTCCATATTTGGGTTCCAAAGTTTTTGCAAGTGCATTGTGCATGGATAAAATCGTACAAAAAAAGATACTACATCACCATGACATCAACGTCCCCAAGGGTTTTTCGATACATGCACACGAAGTTACACAGCTGAAAAAAGATGGCTTAAATGCTGTGCAAAAAAAACTCACGAATACAGAACTTACCTTCCCTCTGGTTGTTAAACCTTCAAAAGAAGGCTCTAGTTTGGGCGTACACATTGTTTATGATGAAGAACAACTTAAGCAAGCTGTCATTGATGCATGCTACATATCTGATAAGCCGCAGGCCGTTTTGATTGAAGAAAAAATTGAGGGAATGGAATTCTCATGCATAAGTTTAACCAATTATGCAACGAACAACATCATGCCACTGATTCCCACTGAAATTGTACCTGAAAGCGGCAGTAGTTTTTTCTGTTATGATCAAAAATATATGCCTGGACGTGCATCAAAACATACCCCTGCCCGATGCACGCCAGAACAAATGAATGCTATACAACAGGTATGCGTCAAAGTGACACAAACACTCGACATCAGCAATATTTCACGTATTGATGGCTTTTTAACTAAGGATGGAGAGGTTGTTATTGTGGACCCGAATAGTTTATCTGGCATGGGACCGGCAAGCTTTTTGTTTCGCGAAGCAGCCGAATCGGACATGAATCACACCCATGTCATTAATCATTTAATCGAAACAGAATTGCACGCATACGGCATGCTTGATGCAGCAATCAAACAAGAACAAAAAGAAGACACGATGCTCACACAAAAATTACACGTTGCAGTCCTTTTGGGCGGCCGATCAAACGAACGTGAAATCTCCCTTGAGACTGGCCGCAACATTGCTTATAAACTTTCACCAACTAAATATGAAATAACGACGATATTTGTTTCAAGCAACCTTGAACTGTTTCCGATTGGCCCAAAATTGCTTATTCGTAACTCAACCAAAGAGATTGAATCACTGCTTGATCATAATACAAAAATAAAATGGGCCGATTTGCCCAACATTGCTGATTTTGTATTCATAGGTCTACATGGTGGCGAAGGTGAAAATGGCTCAATTCAAGGAACACTTGAAATGTTAGGATTGCCCTATAACGGTTCTTCTGTTTTGGCCAGCGCATTATGTATGGATAAATTCAAAACGTGCAACTTTTTGCGGGGTGAAGGTTTTATAACCCCAAAAGCATTACTGGTTAAAAAAGAGGACATTCAACGCAATCCTGAAGCAACGATTAATAACATCGTTGATACACTAAAACTTCCTGTAATCATCAAACCTCATGATGATGGCTGTAGTGTTATGGTGCAAAAAGCAACAAACAAAGAAGAAATCCCCTTAGCGTTACACGCACTATTCTCTCACGACAAAACATATGCATTAGTCGAAGAATGCATCACTGGCATGGAACTCACGGTGGGCTGCATAAGCAATGAAGCACCGCAAGCATTACCACCAAGCCAAGCATTGTCATCAGCGAATATTTTATCAATTGAGGAAAAGTTTCTACCCGGTGCTGGCGAAAATCAAACACCTGCATCACTGCCAGCTAAAACATTGCGTTTTATTCAAGATGAAGTTGAGCGCATCTATGGCGCCCTTAACTGCAAAGGATACGCGCGCATTGATTGCTTCTATCAAAATGCAAACACAAGCCCAACAGGGCAAGAACGCGTTGTATTTATCGAAATAAATACATTGCCTGGCATGACACCTGCCACTGTGCTATTTCATCAAGCAGCCGAGATTGGCATTCAGCCGATGACCTTTATTGATAAAATAGTTGAATTTGGCATGCAAGAGCATGGAGCTAATCCAAAAAAAGCTGAATCGTCCGCTGAAAAAAACCTTACTTAATTACCATCATCATGTGGAGTCGCGCTTTCTTCATCTTTATCTCCATTTGATGAGCTCAATATTTTCTGTAACTTTTCACGCACATCTTCCACTTCACTCGGATCAACCTTATAAACATCAGCCATAGCCTCAAGCTTTTTTTTCTTCGCTTCATCACTCGGTATATACATTCGTTGCTTTTGACTACCAAATCTCAACATATAGCCCTCAGTTGAATCCTGCTGCTCTTTTTTAGCTTCTGCAACATAACGCTCATAAGCCTGCCTTGCTTGGTCTTTTACTTCGACAATAGAGGCTTCTCTTATTAAGCCCATAAGCAATGTTTGGACGGTTGGCCAATCTTTATCCTCGCCATGCCCCCCACGCGCAAGAATGCGCGCTAAATTAAACCTGCTCCATTCATCAGATCCTATGCTCACCTTCTTTTGATCTACATCAGTTGCCGCCCCCAGCTCTATAGCATCACGATAAAACTTAGCCGCTTTTGCATAATCCTTTTTAACACCAGCTTGACCTTGATGATACATTTGCGCAATCGAATAACTTCCTTTAGCTCTTGCTCTTGGGCTTTTGTCTTGATTGATTGCTTTTTGATACCAATACAATGCTTTTTGCGCATCAGCTCCCACACCCTTGCCTTGCGCATATTTTTGCCCAATAGCTTGGAATGTTAAAGCTTTTTTTGCCAAAGGAATCTGCGGGTTATTGGCATGCAATAATGCGCGCACAAAAACGTTACGTGATGTATCACGTTTCATTCCTGCCAATGATCCAATAGTTTCAAATGCACCATCTGGCGAATACAAAATAAAGTAACGTATATCAGAAATACGTTTTTTGCTCATAGGATCGAGAAACGATTTCCGAGAAATATCAGCTTCAGGCTTGCCCAAACATTTATTTTTGAACACAAGGCTATTAAATTGATATGCATCATAAATAGTATGTGTTCCATCATGCCTCACACGGGCAATAATTGGATGAACATTTGCCTTAACATATTCTAGAACAATATCAGCAAACGCTTTGCTTGTAATAGGCTCTTGCGATTTTAGATTCAAATGCGCAACAACCTGATCACGAGACTCAAGCACTCTTTCATCTTTGCCCATAGATGCACTAAACAATGCAGCAGAACTACATACCACCAATAAAATAAATAGCTTCTTCACGTGAACAACCTCCAAATAAATACACAAATACAATTTGTCCTAAGGATACCATATCTTAACAAAAAAAATGAACGCTAGGCTTCACGATCTTGCATAAATACCCTTTCTAGCTCGCTTGATGCGCGCACAATTCTGCGATACCATTGCAGCTTTATGTCAATTTTTTCATTTTCATCCAATTGCCAATTAATGTCAGATATATGCAAACGCTTGGTCAGTTCATATAAACAAAGGGCAACACTAACTGAAACATTATAACTTTCCGTGAAGCCAAACATAGGTATTTTCACAAATGCATCAGCATTATCCATCGTGTATTGACTAATGCCAGTCAATTCAGTGCCGAATACCACCGCCGTTTTTTGCTCTATTGGCAAAGTATCAATATATGTTGCGGTCTCATGCGGCGTTGTTGCAACAATGCGATAACCCTCTTTTTTTAGTTTTTTAAATGAATCCTCAATTGTTGGCGAACTGTGTATATTCATCCAATATGCTGAACCCCTGGCAACACCTTGATTGACCTTAAAGCGATATTTATCCTGCACACAATATATATCTTGCACACCAAAACACTCAGTCGACCGTATAATCGCACTTGCATTATGCGCCTGAAAAATGTCCTCTAGCGCTACGGTGATATGCTGAGTTCGCATGGCCAGAATTGCATCAATTTTTTCTTTTTTTTGTGATGTAATATATTCGGCTAAATAGGTAACTAATTCTTTTTTGGTTTGCTCGTTCATTCAGTTCACATTGTAATAGATTAAATAGACAATAATAAGCGTAACGCACACACATAATTGCGCAACCAAAATCCCTTTAAGCGCCTTTCTTAGCCCAAGCAAATGCCAAAACAATAATTGCATAACCACAACAAAAGCCATAACCACCTCTTGCACATGTACAAATGAAACTTGTCCTAATAACGGCATCCCAAAAAAACAAACAAATGCTATAAGCAAAACATTGTAACCAAACATAAGTAACAACATTTTCAAGGTATTTGTTTTAAGGTATACCTCAAAAGCAATGGCCATATAACAATTTTCAAGCAACCACATAATAATGCAGGAGTATGTAAAAATCTGTGTCATTTGGCTTCACAACGTCGGCAAAAATTTATATACAATAAACACCGTAACTATATTGCTTGCAAAAGCTACTGAACTATATTGCTGGACCGGCAATGTATAAAAAAAAGAAAGCATATAAAAAAATAATGCCTGCAATGCCGTATAGATCATCGCAAGTAAAAAACATGCTGCCAATGGATGAATTAAAAACGCGGTTTCATGTTGAGCAAAACCGATGCCTAAAACTTTATCAAGCACCCCATGTACAAAAATAGTAAAAGTGATAACTGCAAACAGCTGAGAAAAAAATGCATAGCAAACTGCCGGAACGATTTTTACCTTCGCATAAAAAAGCAAAATGCTTAGCATGACCAGCATATTAATCAATGGATGTGCTCGCGCAAAAGTGACTGCCCAAACCCACTGCGTAATTAAAAATTGACCAAATGAATAGAATAATCTCATTTTTAACTCCTTTTCACTTATTTCTACTCCAATAAGCATAGAAATAACAACAATCTTGTATGTATACGACAGAAAACACTTTCTACACTATTTGACATTTTCAAAAAAGAGCGTACAATTTGTAATATAGGCGGGGAACAAAAGCATTTAAAATAACCAAACTGGTAATATTTACAGTGATGTCATAAGGGATACATATAATGAATAAAAAACATTTTCTACTATTTGCTGTTGGCTTCGGGCTTACGGCTTCAGCCGCATCAAACAATGATTTAATCAAAAAAAACATTAAAAATGATGATGTTGTTATGATGCTAGAACGCATTTATACGGTAACAGCGCGAGTTAAAAACATGCTCCATAATTTACCGAAGGAAAGGATTATCTGCGATTCTTTAAATTACCTTCAAATAAGCAGAGCCGATGACCTACTCAACAAAACTCTGGCCCAAACAAAAATAAAGAAGTCTAACCCAGGCAAGCCATACGAACTAATAATATGGGCATCTGGGCTCTGGAATGAATGGGATTTTTTAACCGCACCTGACAGCCTAAACAACCCAATAAAGGACGAACTAGCATTATTTCATAACAGGCTAATTTTGCAAAAAAAACATAGCCAAAAAAGGCCTGGAAAATGAAAACTACACTGGCCATTTCAATCCTATGTGTAACATTAGGACTTTCCGCCGCGAGCAACTCTAACAATGGGAGTAGCATTTCTAGCAATACAAAAACAACAATTTTAAGCCTGGCCGAACTTGGAAAAAATCAAAAATATACGCCAACACAGGCTCGCTTAAAAAGTTTTATGCAACGCAATGCACCAGGCAATCCGTGGCATAACACTTTTCAAGAGCACATTCTATCATTCGATTATGATTGGAAAACATCTTTTATGGATAAAGCTAGCTATGCAACACAACGGGGAGACACGCAAAAAGCATTTTTATATACTTTTTATGCTGCCACTGGACTATGCAAAGCCAACGAATTTAAAGAGGCGCATGAAATGCTCAATGCTATTAACTATACAAATGCACCCACAGAAATGCGCACAACATTTATTGCATTGAATGCACAGATACTCAACAAGTTGAATAGTGAATTAACTACTACAACACTAAAGCAAAAAGCAAGCACATCTTCTGAGGCGAGGCGAAGCACACAAAAGGAATTTATGGATACTTTTGATGAGGCTCTTAAGCTATGCCAAGCAGGTGAATATTATCTCAAGATCAAAAATGGGCCACAATCACTTTTTTACCTAAAAAAGGCCTTTGACATGCTCAATAGTAAGGATTATAGGTGTGCTCTCAAAGAAATGCAAGAAAGCGTTGAAACATTAAACACACTGATACTACGTAAAATAAATGTTGAATCAACTATTGCAAAGTTTGAGCAAGAAGCACATGAATACTTTAAAGCCGGCCGAGATACGCAGGGATATCACAACATATTTCGAGCCGCAAATGAGCTAGTGAGCACGGCACGCTTATGGACTGACCATGCCAATGAAAATCATGATTACATTGAATATGCACGTCAATATTATTTAATGACAAAAAAAATACTGGACGACCTAAATTTGAAAACCGCACCACATTTTGTAAAATCTAAGTTTTTGAAGCTCAAAAAGGAAATCGATTCCTACATTCTTTAGGCCCATAACGAAATAATGCCCAATTTAAGCAAACTTGCAATCAAATTGCTTGCACCAGTCATGGCAACAAAGGTTAATGGCAATAAACCTCGTGGAATTGCAATGAGCGCCATCTGCACAAAACTTACACTCACAAAAAACAGAATGGTGGATGGCATATTACTTTGCATAATGAAAGTATCCACGGTGATCACCGGGCAAATACATTGCAAGCACTCGCCAATAGATGCTGTCCAACAGAACATGTGCAGAATAAGCGCAAAAAAACTGAAAACAATCACCACCGAAAGCATTGTTTTGACTAAAAGATATGGCCAAGTTCGCATAAATGAAAGTGCCGGACGGGCAAGATTAAACAAACCTGCCAACACTGTTGCATTAATACCGCAATACACTAACAACGTTACACCACTTAAGACCATTTGCACTGTGTTCATACCAATATCCTATTTTTTTATTTAATTAATTTTTTATACAATCGCTGAAACGACTTTGGATGAGGATTCTCACTTATAAAAGTTTTGATTTTTTGTGCCGCTTCCTCAGGAGATAGCTCAAGCGTATCGACAATCAAATCATATTCACCATGGTTATGCACCTTATTATAATAGGCTCTTGCGTGTCCTTCGGGCGAAGTTCCACGTTTTTTTTCTCGCTTTTGTACAATATCAAGTGGCGCTTTCACACCAACAAAATAAACGCGATAGCCATAAAGCGCATCGACCAAATCGGGCAGCCATTTCTGATCATACAAAATATAATCAACAATGACATTGTTTTGCTCATTTGCCATCGCTGCAAAACTACGATGCATTCCGCGAATCAATCTGCGACAGGCAGGTCCAAATTTGAGTTTGAATATTTTTCCCTGCTCATCTTGTGCATAATATCCATGCATACCCTTAACACCGTCTTTAGGATTTTCTTTTTTTAAAAAATCACCGGTAACACACTTTTCAGGCAGTGTCCCCACCAGCAGATTATCAACACCCAATGATAAATAGGGCTCTTCCATAATTTCTTGAAGCGCCTTTTGAATTGAGGTTTTGCCTACAGCTGGAATACCATTTAATATAACGATAGTTCCGGGCGCCATAGGATTGACCAAACATGGCTGATTCGATCGATTTGTTTGTGGTGTATATAGAAGAACAAACGTAACAACAATCACTGAGACTACAAAAAACACGAGCTTTTTCCGCATGACACACTCCCCTGTGAAACATCAGATATGAATGCTCACAGTCTACCCAAGATTGGGAGCCATTGCTATAAAATTGTGAGCAAGCTTATATGCAAACAAATAGAAATATTGCCTAAAATAGGCCTATCGTAGCAAGTTCTCCCATTTTTATATGAATTATGGCCGACAATATACCATAAATTTTTCTTATAAAAAAAGAAGAAATCAATTGGACAACAGTAGCTATGCCTGCGGGTAAAACGATAGATTTTTGGACCGATCAAATTCAACCAATCTTTAAAGCAGTTGAAGAACTTGGCGGATATATTGCTTTATCGGCAACAGAAATTAATCTTTCAAGCCCCTCATATCTAGATATAATAAAGGAACATGAAAGCGACCTCGTATCTCAAGAAATCCGATATCTGAAACTGCATCTATATTACCCCAGCATTTTTTCCTATGAGCTCGCCGACAACCTTTTATGGGAATCTGCAAGGACCAAATGATCTATTTTAAATAAGAAACCCAAAAAATGATGATCGCTTTCTCCCCTGTAAAACACCTATAAATTCGAAGTTATTCGCACAATTTTCCTGCGTCGTTTATAAAACTATTGCGGTTTGCTATTTCAATTTGTAATAATTAACAGTGAGGCGTATAGTTAATATCAAAGCCAATTAGAATAAGGAAGTGAAATGTTTCAAAAATCGACCAAAATTGCTATCTATGTCCATGCTATTGCCCTATTTACCTTCAATTTGCAGGGAAATAACGGGAATTTAAACGTTATCAACAAGACAACGGTTCCCATTGAAATATTAGGCAAAAAACAAATCGGTATAGAACAACCCATTTTTGAAGAATTTGGACGAGATATAACCGTAGGATCTAATGCATCACTTAACTTAGGCAACTTCACTTTTTTACTAGATTTCAAGCTTCGTAAAAAATCGGATCAAAAGTGCTACAAGGTGGAACAGTTGCCAACCTTCGAAAATCAAAAAGGGCACCAAGGCGATGATCTTACTATCACAATTTCGCTCAAAAAATCCGGTTGGTTTAGTTGGTCAGGCGATAAATTAGTCGTAACATATAGTTGGTCTCATACAACGCAAAAAGACCAAGGACAAACTGAGGTGATCACAAAGCTAAAGCGTCCATACTGGCAAGATATTACCCAGCTGAAACGTTCCGGCATCGAAAAAAATCAAGCACCTTATATCCGTCGCGCTTACTATTTTAACAAAAATACTAATAATCCTAGCAACGAACAACTTTTGAATACGCCAAGAAAGGTGTTATTCTCGATTCATGGAACTTTTGCCCGAGAAAGCAGAGAATTTTATCATCCAGATGATAAAACATTCGAAAATATATTAGCCTATGCAGAATCACTTGGTGATTCTGTGGAAGTTGTTGCACTCGAGTGGACAGGTAAAAATGATGCCAATGCTCGTGTGGCAGCAGGACAGTTCTTTGCAGAATTGATAAGGGATTATTACCAAGATACCCAAAAATATCTAAGTTTAAACACGATTTCTCATAGCCACGGAGGAAATGTAGTCAATGTGGCAACGCATTTCACCAATCGCCCAATCGACACAATTGTAAGCCTTTATACGCCGATACGTACCGATTTTGAATGGTTTACGCCAAATCCTGCTAAATTCAAAACACTCTACCATTTTTATTCAACCTCCGACCATATCCAATTTATTGGCTCAATCAATATATTCAAGCTCAATTTAGCCAATACATTTGGCAACTGGGGAGCAAGAAAAGCACTTATTCAAACGAAAGCTTCTCAAGAAAATGGCGGAAAAATATACAATATTCGAGTAGAGTTTACCGGAATTAGCCCTGCCCATGTCAACAAAGAGGCAATTGTCGGTTATCTACCACTACTTTTATGGTACATAAGCAATACATATAAAATTAATTATGACCTTGATGCTGACATAGATCCTGCAAACAAAGAGATCCTCGTTTCAATTCGTCATTCGGTGAGCCCTGCAATAATAAATAGCCAAGTTGCTCCACAAAATATGAAACTTCAAGCTCAGGCCGAAGAGGATGCATCAAGAAAATCTGCCATAAAATACTTAATTAAATATCAAAAACAAATGGGTAATAAGGGTTGGCGCGTAATCAACCTATTGCGATCAGGAAAACAAACTATTTTAAATAATTAAAATATGGTAGAGGACTTCGCATGAAAAAGCAATCCAACATAAGGCGCGTCGATCATTAGTGATGATGCACGTTATAAAGGACATTATCAAAAGTAACTGCGAAACTTCTTGAACATTTACGGGAACTTTATCCTTCCGTGCCGTCCGATCTGGATGAAAGATTGCAGTTTCAAGGCAAACATGATTTTATGGATCAATTTATGCTTATGCAAACATCAGATTATGATTCGGTACTTTTGGGAATTATAAAAGAAATTCGCGAAATCGAACACCAATACATTGAGCAAGAAGCGAAATCAGAGGGAATAGATCCTGCCGATTGGGGTATCTTCTAAAAACATTCTCGATAGCTATCGAGAAACCAGAAAACCCCAGGCTTAAAAGCCAGAGGCTTTCTGATTACATTAAAATTAAGGTAGCTCTGGTTATATGGATCGATGCCTCTATATCTTTCTTCTATACACCTTCCTTTTCATTTTTTTTTATTCTCTGTACAATACAACTTTTTATATGCTTGTGAAAGCTGCAACCAATATATTTCATTATCACTTAACAAAGCTGTATATGGCAAGGAATCATATCGATTTAACGGATAATACCGCTGCGGAATAATTTGCTGTGTTTGTTTTTTGGCGAAAGGATTTTTTTTGAGCCCTTTTGAGACAGCACTGCAAGCCGCTGATGTGGGCACAGTAATATATTTTGATACGCCTGAAACTATAGTTTGCAAGCGTGACACTTGTGGTGCTGGCGGCTCAAATGCCTCAAAAGGATCCTGCACGGTTATATCTCCAACCTTTTTAATAATATACATGCGCTCGCTGCCAAGCGATGCTGGACGCCCAAATGGCTTGAGCTCAATACGTTCATTTTTAATAATATTGCCACACAATGCCTCCCAAATACCTAATTTTCCCACATCATATCCTATGGAAGTACAATTTTTCACAAAATGCCACACGCCCCAGCGGGTATAAATAATGCCCGGAACATTGTGTTTACTAATACAAAAAAGAAGCCCTTTATCTATACGAAACACGTCATCTTGATCATAGGGATAATCCTGAAACCCAGCAATTTCATCATCGGAATAATACATTGACTCATTCAAACTTTTACGGGCACATTTGAGCACTTCAAAAACTAATGCTCGCATTTGATGTGCAGCAGCAACTTCTACAATATGTTCAGGAGCAATCTTTCTTGGCATGCCAATAACAAACTTATCTTTTTTATTATCACCTGCTGCTGCAAACATATTTTGCATCCAACAGAGCAAAATAAATATATTAAGCAACATAAGACAAACTCCCCTTTAAATCTCCATGCGTGAAACGTAACACGAACTATTATTCAAACTCAAGAGGTTCGCATATACGCATTATGGCCCAAAATGTTGAGGCACTAAACCAATAGATATTATTCGATAGACATTATATTTTATACTGCATATGATACAGATGAATTTTTTGATCTCCCCTTTAATCCAAAAAAAGGAGTATTATGAAATACCTCTCTTTAACCCTATTGCTAACCTCGGGATTGATCTATAGCGCGGCTCGAAAAGACGCAACTAAAACACTTCTGCCCATTGTGAAAGTTGGCACCGCACAAAATGAGCAAGCATTAACTAAATTGCCCTATAGCGTTTGCCTAAAACAAGATCTCAACGTTTTTGATCCGCCAGTTCCATCCCGTATGGTTGCAAACTTTTGGACAAACTCTCCTGAACTTGCACAGTTTTTGCGTGAAAAATTTATCCCCATATTTCAAAGCTTCAAATCAGCTGATAAAATTACAAGCTTTTCTTACACGTATGAACCCGAATTTAACAAACTTTTGAGCGAAAAATTAAACACAAAAGAACACGTCGAGATCATTAAAACCGCTGCAGTAAAATTTAGCCTTATGCATCTTCTCGCAGATAAATATTGCAATATCACAAGTGACGATAAACTCACTCAAACAGCTATTTTTCCTGATGCTTATTTTAATGGTGGACAAGGAGGCAACCCTTATAGCTCTTATGAATATATGGATAACAAGACTTTCGTGCTCCATTATCAACAAAGCGAACGCACTATCCGCGCAGTTGACGGCGCACTTGCAGCGAAAAAAACACCCGACGAAGCAGCATTACTTGCGCTGGATACCATCACTTCAGAGCCAACATGGAAGGTTACCGAACTGCCAAACAAACAGGAAATGCTTTCCGTTGTGCACGTAATATTGCAAGATAAAGCTGGAGCATAAATACTTCATCTCTCATCCTGCCTGTGCGGCGAAGTTTTAACCTAGGCGTGAGTGCAATTCGAAGAATTGCGTATCGATCCAACTCTGCCTAGGGGCTACTTCGGGCAAGCATGCTCATCACCAAATCTAAATCCAGCGCCCAAAAAGATCGTGCGGTCACCCCTTCGATACATTCAACTACGTTAAATACTCCCGTCATTGCTATGTCTATGCCGGACACGCAGGATTAAACATTTGCTAACAAAATTATGAAAGCCAAAACAGCTAAAAACTCCTAAGACAAAGGGTAATTCGCCC
>JAJCZC010000010.1 GCA_029262575.1 Candidatus Babelota bacterium
CACTGATTCAGGTGACAGCCTTGATTTCGTGATTAAAAAATTGAAGGAGCTTCGCCCGGAAGCTGCTGTCAAAATCGCTGTCTTATTTTATAAGAAACACTCAAAAATAAAACCCGATTATTTTATAGAAGAAACTGATAAATGGATTGTTTTTCCATGGGAAGAATAACTGAATTACAAAGAATAATCCTCGCTATCGTCAAAGATTCATAAATAAGTGAAGATAGAGCGATACTAAAAATTGAGACTAAACCTACAGCTAAAGCGGTACCATACACAAGGTTCATTTAGAGCCTATCCGGAAATTATTTTTGTATAGCGTTATTGTCGTATGAAATTTTAGCGAAATGTCCTTCGACAAGCTCACGTCTTCGCCAAGGCTTCGACGCGCAGGCAGGATAAATAAGCATATGTTTATATTCAATATATAAATCAACAATTTTTATCATCCTGCTTGTCCGCCATAGCTTTATGCGAAGGCTGGGAGCCTGTCGAAGGACTTAACAGATAGCACCATCTTAGCTGTCCTTCTCATCTTTAGAGCCCCCAACAAAGCACAAAGCTCTGTTCGATTTTCAATAAAAAACGAAAACATCTTGGATTTTCAACCAAAAACATATATAATTAAGTTGGATTTTCAACCAAAAACAATGTGAAACCAATTGGATTTTTAACCAAAAAAGGAGTCGCATGAAGCGCTTAGTCGACTATCACTTAAATGACTGGAAGGGAGACATAGATAGAAAACCGCTTCTGTTAAGAGGCGCGCGACAAGTAGGTAAAACCTATGCAGTACGCGCATTGGGCAAATCTTTCACTCATTTTATAGAGATCAATCTGGAAATTTTGCCCCAAGCTCTACAAATTTTTGAAAAAGATTTACAACCAGAACGCATTATTCGAGAAATATCAGTATTGATTAAAAAGCCTATTATTCCCGGAAAAACGCTTCTATTTATCGATGAAATACAAGTTGCCCCACAAGCAATTTTGGCACTACGCTATTTTTATGAACTGATACCAGAACTTCATGTTATTGCTGCCGGCTCACTACTAGATTTCGCTATCGAAGAGGTGGGGATTCCCGTGGGGCGCATTCAATCACTTTATATGTATCCAATGTCATTTATGGAATTCTTGGCAGCGCAACAAGAAACATTGTTAATCGAAGAAATTTTAATGCATAAACTCGAAGAACCATTAAGTAATGTCATTCATGAAAAATCACTTTCATTACTTGGGGAATATCTTGCGATTGGAGGTATGCCACAAATAGTTAGTTGCTGGAGCAAAACAAAAGATCCACTACGTTGCTCTAAAATTCATTATTCATTGCTCGATGCCTATCGCCAAGACTTTGGTAAGTATGCAAGAAAATTTCAGATTAAATACGTGGAACTTGTATTCAATAGTATTCCGCGCCAACTTGGCAACAAATTCAAATATAGCCTCATAGAAGGTGAATATCGTAAAAGAGAACTTGCTCCAGCCCTTGATTTACTTGTTACTGCTGGCATAGCACACAAGGTGTTTCATTCATCTGGGCAAGGAATACCACTCGGAGCACAAATAGATCCACTTGATTATAAAGCAATTTTTCTTGATGTCGGCCTCAGCCAAGCATCGCTTGACCTTGATCTTGCAGGCTGGTTTGTTGATCCACTTTCGGAATTCGTAAATAAAGGATCGCTCGTCGAAGCATTTGTTGGTCAAGAATTTTTGGCCTATAGTGATCCCCTTAGAAAAAGAAATCTATATTATTGGAATCGCAAAAACCGTACAAGCGTAGCGGAAGTTGATTACCTCATTCAAAAAAAACAAGTAGTTCCGGTTGAAGTCAAAAGCGGCAAAGGATCAACTTTGAGAAGCATTAACCTATTCCTTGAAACACGCCCTCTGTCACCCTATGGAATACGCTTTTCAACTCAAAACTATTCTCGTCATAACAATATTGATTCCTACCCACTTTATGCTATTGTATCCGCAACTAATCTTGAACAGGAAAATGTTAAAAAATCTTTAGAATCATTGTTATAGCAATAATACCTAGACTCCGAACAACTCTTTTAATCAAACTAATGGAGACTTAATTTGGTCACTGCTATTTTCTTTTGTGTGGGATTTAACGACGACTACAGGCCAAATGGAGTTTGGTCCAACTTAAATCGAATAAAGACCCTCTATTCTTGCATGAGATTGAAAATTGATTTTGATGAAAATAATGAAACTGCTATCCGCAGACCTCTCTCATGATACGATGCATAAAAAGAAAACTCAAGAATGAGCTCAAAGCATCAATAACAGGATAACAAAAAAGAGAATACGAAAACAAGCATGAATTTAAAGGTAAATTTTAATAAAAACTAGATGTACAACATTAAAAATTAATAGTATCGTGCTATGTAATATATAAATAACACCTCTTAACAATCTCACAGGAAACTCATGCAAAAGAAGTTTTTTTTACTTTTATCGGCAACGTCACTCATTTCTACAGTTCACGCTATGAATGAACCCCTTAATCAAAATCAATTGACAGCATTAGTTACTATCATGAAGAAAGAAAATAAAACCATTTCACCTGATGATAGTTATACAAAAAGAACCACTCGCAACCTACAGCGTTGCTGCACAAGCCCATATGAGTTCTTTGAATTAGGTTGTTGTAACGCTCCATCCGATTCTACAGATGCCAAAGAAGAAGCCTTAATTAATTATATTATGAATCAAAAATTCACTATAAATGAAGAAACGATTCTTTTTCCTGAGATACCTAAAACAGTACAAATGCTGAATGCTTTTAAAGATGATCAGCGCCAACAAATCAAAAAATATTTAGCTCAAAGAAAAGAAGGAGCCCTTGGTGAAGTATGCTGCGCCAAATGCATGGGAGCCTGCGGAATCTTTTCAACATTAACGGTATGCACCTTTGGACTTACTAGTTTTCTTTCTTCACTTTGCCTGCTACCAACAAGCATGTTTATGTGCGCTAGCTCAGAACAATAAGCGTTTAATTTAAAAAACCTAAAAATATCACAAAGGTTGTGTCCTCAAAATGCGCAACCTTTTTTTCTTGCATTCCCAAAAACCCCCTATATACTTTCTTTTCAAACCCTCATAAACGCATCACAAACTATTCAAATAAAAGACAGTATCATGAAAGCGACTGGCGTTATCAGGCTGAAACCTGAACAACTCATCAAACACGTGGATACAATCGCCGCATTATGCGGACAAGCCCTGCATCCCTAAGTGATCTTGCAACCTTTTTGCGCCTATTTGATCAATTATATAATCGCCCCAGGTTTGAGATTTTACGCATGGAGGCTCGCCTCAATAAACGTACAAAAATAAAACAATTATTCAAAAAATTAGGCATCGATTCTGACTTTACGCTTGGCGATCTTTTTAAGGTCTCAATTGCACGCATTGTGCTTGTGCACTATCTTGATGAAATTGAAAAAAACGCCCGCCATTGTTGGACTTCAAAGCCGCAACAGAAAAAGGGCTCCTTGCATCAATGATCATCAATAACCCCCTTTTGAACCCGCGCACAGTCATGCAAATCTATGGACTCAAAATGGCTTTGCAACATGTCAGCATGCGAGATTTGTGTGCACCATGCTTGGCGCACACAAATCTCGCACATGGCATAGATTAATGGCCGATGCACGCAACTTCGCTAAAGCTATGGCGGACAGGCGCAATTTGAAACTGCCTAAAGCACCCAACCCATTTGAGGTTATTCGAAATTGCTTGATGAAATTTGATGCATTGGAAAAAGATCTATTGCGGCAGAATGGAGATTATTTAGGGCTTTGTTCTATGCTCCTGAACTGCAAGTTCAAGACCCATAGCATTAAGGACTGATTTTATACTCGTTAATTTTGGATTGCCTTTTGGCGAAAGAATGCGATACAAGTTTTCGCGATTCAAATTTGCTTCTTTTGCAAGGTTAGTCATGTCGCCACCTTGCGCCTCAAGTACACTTTTTAAAGCAAGTAAAAAGATGCGTTCATCCTCATCCATAAGAGCAGCATTGAGATAATTCAATGCTTCTTGTGGATCACGTAGTGATTCAATTAAATCTTCTTGATAATCTATTAATCTGTTTTTCATTTTAATTCCTTATATTCACGCCAATATTCTTTAGCCTTTGCGATATCACGCGTTTGGCTCCCCTTGTCACCACCAACCAAAAGAATAATAAGCTCTAATCCGTCCCTGGCAAAATATATGCGATATCCTGCGCCAAAAGTGATTCGCAGCTCGCTAATACCATCTCCATCTTTAAGAAGCTTACAATCGCCAAAATTGCCAAATCTAACACGATCAATTCTTGTTCTAACTCTCGTTCGCGTTTTACTATCAAGCTTTTTTAGCCACTCCTTAAATGGAGCTTTCCCTAATTCTGTACTGTAAATACCAATTTTTATTATACTCATAATCTAAGTGTAGCACAAAAACTACACACATAACAATGGTTCGAATCCATTATTTCCCTGAAAGGATCAATAGCTAATCATTTCCATCTGCATAACGTCGATTGGTTCGATAACAATATACAAGAAAATCCACGTGCTATTGGTTCATTCTGCGTGTCCGCCATAGTTTCAACGTCGGCGAGAGTGCACGAAAGTGCTCAATTTCGCTGAGCAGCCTGTACTGAGCGTGTCGAAGTATATCGAAGGGCCTCTTATCTTGAATATAACCTTTTATCCTACATTGATCAGCTTGCAACAACAAAAACCACATACATAAAGGGCACAACATGAAAGCAATATTGATCGCACGCGTAAGCACCGAGGAACAACGTGAAGCCGGCAATTCACTACCTGCACAAGTTGTACGCTTGGAACAATATTGCCAAAGACGCAGCTTTGAAATCCTGAAAGTGTGCAGATTCGATGAAAGAGCCTATTGCAACAATCGCACAGAGTTTGATGCCATTATCGATCTTATTTTTGGATCAAAAAGAAAAGGCCTTTTATAGGAAATGTTTTTTGGTAAAAATACGGCCGGGTCCGGACTTAAGATATTGTTTAAACTTGATAGCTTTATCTCGGTCCTTAAATGAAACTGATGTAACCAATTTCCACGGCTTATGTTGAACAGTATACTGATCTTCTCCTGCATTGTGCTCTTGCAAACAAAGCGGGACATCCTTAGTATGGCCAATATAGGTTTTTTCCGGAGAAGTTACAAATCGGAGGAGATAAACGAAATACATGATTTTTCTTTTTTATGATTCATTTAAAAAATGTGTTTTGGAAGACTGAAAGTCTCGAAGTGTCGGCGAATCTTAAAATGAAGGTTGAAACTCTCTGAGCGTCGGCGAATAGCCAATTTCGCTTATTCGAAACATGTTCACCAAAAACGCTTCTTAGCCTGTTGCCGCCTTCGGCTTTTTCGGGTTGGCGTAAGCCAGAAGAAGCTTGCCGAGCCTGAAGGCCCGGATAAGCGAAAACTGGCGTCAACTCTTGGTTACATTCTACAAATCGCAAAATAGAGATAACTATTAGCCTTTCAAAACTGAAAGCATTCTATTCTTGTCTGAGTTTAGAAATAAAATTATAAAACAAACTTAAACCTTTTTTTGAACAGGTTAAACCAATCTCCCCCGAGAACCCAACGTAATTTTTTGGAATTTTTAGCTGTTTTTAGTTAGCACTCGGCATTTCGCAAAGTTTTGCCTTGACTTTTTTTAAAAATTGACTGTTATGAAATTATGGGTGCAAAAAATAAAAACCGCACTTAACTGTACAATTTCAAAAAAGCGTTAGTATATCGCATAATTTTTAAGCTATTTAATGGCAAAGGAGAAACATACATGAAAAAGTTGATTATATTTTATACGATTGCCATGGCAACTGCTCTGAATGAAAACGCAGCATCTTCATCCTCAAACAATAAGAGCAAAAACAAGCAATCAACTCAAAAAAAGGCTTTCACGGCCATTTTACCCAAATCGATTAAGATCCCTGGAAAGAGAGGACAGGCGCTCGAAAAAGTAAACTTAGACGCCCAAGACCACATAACAAAAAAGAGAATACGAAAACAAGCATGAATTTAAAGGTAAATTTTAATAAAAACTAGATGTACAACATTAAAAATTAATAGTATAGTGCTATGCGATATATAAATAACACTTCTTAACAATCTCAAAGGAAACTCTTGTAAAAAAATTTTTTTTTACTTTTATCAACAATTAAAGGAGCAAGGTTAACTTTATTTTCCTCCTTTCAGAGCATTTAAATCTGGACAACTAAAAACAACACAAAGGCATATTATGATTAAAAAATACTATCTTGCTGTAATCACATTAGTAACGTTTCCTTTCTTGATTTACTCTGCGGACGCTAAAGCAGCCTTAGAAGAAAAGCTGAAAACAAAAAAGCAACTCCTAAGCGCTACTCTTGCAGCTAAACAGCTTTGCAATATCAAACATAAAATAATGGGCGACCTTTTAAAAGAACGTCAGTTCTTTTCCCTGCATGAGCTTCAGAATAAGAGCACGAACTTTATTGGAAGTGCTCTAAATTGGCAGAACGCAAACGATAAGGAACGCGAGGCCTTCATAAAATTTCGATCAATTAAAAAGGTGCTTCTAATTTATCCGCCCATAAGAACCTCTATAAAAAACAATTCAACTTTTATTCCCTTTGATATTGACGGCCATGGGTCTTATCCAATATGCTCATTTCCTAATACAACCAAAAAAGAAATACAAAAAGAAGGCCAATTCTATACCAGTACAGTAACAGAGACACGAAACTCAACTTATGAAGAAGGTTTTGAAAAATTTGAGAAGTGCCTTGAACAATACATAGAACATTACTCTCAAGAGGTAGAAGACACGAAAACTATCATTAGATTAGTAGAAAAAGAATATAAAAAATAAAATTATTCTTTAACAGGAGTATCTCCTTGCTTGCTTGGCTCAATGAGCACAAGTGTTTTCAATCTATCAAGCGTACGATAGTAAAATAATTGCATTTAACAACTTGAAGAAAAAAGGCTATGCGTAAAGATTGCATAGCCTTCTTTTCTTGCATTCCCCAAAAACCCCCTATATACTTTATTTCCAAATCCTCATAAGTGCATCACAAACTATTCAAATAAAAGGCAGTATCATGAAAGCGACTGGCGTTATCAGGCTGAAACCTGAGCCACTCATCAAACACGTGGATACAATCACCGCATTATGCGGAAGATAACACTACACACAAAATCGTTATTCAGCTTTTTATTTTTCCCAAAGACAAATATTGATACATGAACAACTCATGTATTACTTGAAAGATTTTAATGTCCCGACGACCTCCAGCAGTGGCCTGCCGTTGTGCCGCACCAAAAGAACAAAACAATTGTTCAAGAAATTAGGCTTAGATTCAGATTTTACATTTGCTGATCTCTTTAGGGTCTCCACTGCACGCACTGTGCTTGTGCACTATTTTGATGAAATTGAAAAAAACGCCCGCCATTGTTGGACTTCAAAGCCGCAACAGAAAAAGGGCTCCTTGCATCAATGATCATCAATAACCCCCTTTTGAACCCGCGCACAGCCATGCAAATCTATGGACTCAAAATGGCCTTGCAACATGTGAGCATGCGGAAATTGCGCACCATGTTCGGCGCACCTGGCATCGACTAATGGCCGATGCGCGCAACTTGAACCTGCCTAAAACCCCCAACCCTTTTGATGTGATTCGAGATTATTTAATGGAATTTACTGCATTGAAAAAAGATCTATCGTGGCCCTGCCGCCATCAAAAACTTCTATTTTTCACCCAATTTACCAATTTTATTTTCAGGGGTTTCAAGGAGTTTTGAAACCCCTAAGCCCTTTTGAATTCAATCAAACCATTGCTTTTCACCCCCCCCCCCATTGTTACCATAAGAATATATAGTGTTAATATCTTTAATAAACTTCATAAAAAGGAATAAGCATGAAGAAACTATTATTGAGCATTGTACTCTTATTGAGTGGTGCATATGCAATGAGCGCAACTTCTCTAAGCAACTCCTACCCCCAAAACTTTAACCTCTCAGGCGTTCCTCGGCTAAGCTCAGGTGGAAGGCAGCTAGGCTCAGGTGGTTTATTAGGAGGGCCCGCGCCGACTGAAAAAGAGTGTATTTCGGCTGCAAGCCGCTTACTACAGCAAGACATGAAATCCCCTAAGGAACTAAATCGACTTAACAGCATCATTAGTCGCTGCCCACTGAAATATCGCAAAGGCTGGCAGTAACACATCTATATCACAATCAGCTCTCTCTAGTTTTAGATTAAAGCCAAGTCCCTATATGTACTTGGCTTTTCTTATGCATGACTATCTCAAATCAATGGTAATCCCCACCTCTTCTGATACACCAACAACAACAAAAAGCACATACATAAAGGGCACAACATGAAAGCAATTCTCATAGCACGAGTTAGCACCGAGGAGCAACGCGAAGCCGGCAACTCCCTTCCTGCACAAGTTGTGCGCCTAGAGCAATATTGCCAAAGACGAGGCTTTGAAATTCTGGAAGTATGCAACTTTAATGAAAGAGCCTATTGCAACAATCGCACAAAGCTTGATGCCATCATCGATCTTATTTTGGATCAAAAAGAAAAGGCCTTTTATAGGAAATGTTTTTTGGTAAAAATACGACCGGGTCCAGACTTAAGATATTGTTTAAACTTGATAGCTCTATCTCGGTCCTTAAATGAAACTGATGTAACCAATTTCCACGGCTTATGTTGAACAGTATACTGATCTTCTCCTGCATTGTGCTCTTGCAAACAAAGCGGGACATCCTTAGTATGGCCA
>JAJCZC010000011.1 GCA_029262575.1 Candidatus Babelota bacterium
GCCGATCCGATCATATAATCAAGTATTTAGAAATGTAGCCGATTTGCTTAATTTTAAACTGGGAAATATGGTCGCTATTTAATCAATTTTGTGCATTGGACAACTTATGTTTTTTGCAAAATTAATTACGCATAAGGTCTAATAAACAGTTTGAAGTTTAGACCAGCCTAAGTGGAGTTCAGTGTTTTTAAGGCCAGTTTTACGTGTAAATGCGGAAATTGATCTATCAGATTTTGAGTTTGTACACAATGCTATCAGTGCATTTTTGAGTCTAGCAGTTGGTTCTTGGTCATCACTTGCACAGCAAATATATGCACAATATGAAAGGGTAGCAAGTAAGATACATATTCTGTTCATGCGAGCCTCATGTATTAAAAGGTGTTTAATTTATATCTTTTTTCTAGGGTAAAAAGTAACGTTCATTCTTTCAAGGGTTTGAGGCTTTTTTACAAGTGAGTTTTTTACTTTGTCGTTATATTCATGGTATAATCAATAAAAAGAACATTTTTTAACGATGGAGGACCATGTATGGATAAAATTAGTATAATTATTCCTGCCCATAATGAGGCAAATCGCATTGGTAAAACATTGCGTACGTATCATCAATATTTCAATATGTTAAAAGATCAAGAAAAAGTTGATTTTGAGTTTTTAGTTGTACTCAACGGTTGTACTGATAATACGTTTAATGTTGTGCGCGAAATTCAAGAAAATGCAGGTGATGAGGTTCATATTTTAGATCTGCAACAAGCAGGCAAGGGCTTGGCTATTATTGCAGGTTTTCAGAATGCCTTGAAACGTGATAATGATTATATCGGTTTTGTTGATGCAGACATGGCCACCGAGCCACAATACTTCTTTGATCTTTATGAACATATGCATAGTCGTGATGGTGTGATTGCAAGTCGTTATTTACCCGAATCAAAAGTTACTCCCGCACGTCCTTGGATCAAAGAAAAGGGGCGTAAATATATTTATAACTTTTTTGTTCGTACGTTGTTTGGCATCAACTTTGCTGATTATCAATGTGGCGCAAAGCTATTCAAACGCTCTGTTATTGAGGTAATCATCAGCGACATGCAAGAAGGGCAATGGGCATTTGATGTTGAGGTGTTATATCTTGCCAAAAAGCATGGTTTTGATGTGGTTGAGATTCCAACTGTTTGGAATGATAAAGCTGGTAGTAAACTTGATATTATGGGTGGTGGCATAAGAATGCTCAAAGCTTTGTTTGAATTAAAACGGGTGCATAGCGCAGAAAAATAATCTTTATTAATGCGCAAATTTGTTAATAGTCGGCAATAGTATCCGCATTATGCGTTCTTTATTGTGCAGCTTCTTCTTTTGGCTTGCAAAGTGTAAATAGGGCTTTTTTGAACAGATTAAGCAAGGGTCTGTAATTACAACCGTGCTCATTTTCGGCGTATTATTCATGTAAGTTGTTAAAATTATCCATTTCTTGAATGTAAGCGGCCAAGATTGCGAGTTTTGGGTTTTTCTTGTACGCCTCCAGAAAATATACTATTTGTTAAATATACTATTTGTTAATTGTGCTTGTCTCAAATTATAAAAACCAGTCAGTTTTTTCGACAAAAGAGGGTATGGTTTTTTACAAAGAAAAATAAAAAAGCTTTCTGCCCTGTAAAACACCTATAAATTCGAAGTTATTAAGCAATTATCCTGCGCCGCCTTAGAAAAAAGGTTGAAATTGCTATTAGGGATTGTTTATGATGGAAAGGAGTCAAGTAAAGACAAATAGGCAAGTGGAGCAATAAGGTCTAAAAAAAGGAGATCCGTATGCGTTGTTTAAATCTGTTGGTAGTAAGTTTACTGGTGAGTGGTTCGAGTTATATGATTGGTGCCTCATCATCATCGAATGAGCCGTCGTTTGGCAAAAAAGATTTTTCATTTAACATCAAAGATGATCATAGAAAAATGGGTCGGAGCCGTCGAGTGAAATTTGAAAAGGGCAAGTATACTACTTCGGTATACTCAGATAGTGACCTAAAGAGAAGGCCGTTTCATAATGCTACACCGATGTTTGCACAGATTGTTGTAGAGGCTGATCAAGCTTTGCAGAATGGTGCATCTAAGGCGCAGATCAAGGAAGCATTGAGTCCATTTTTTAAAATGAAAATACAGCTTATCGGAGAGGACAATATTCCACTCTATGCATTGCCTTTGAATGTTGCTATAAGGAGCGGTGCGAGCAAAGAGTTTATAGAATTTCTTGTCAAAGATTTAGGGCAGGATCCGAATTTAAGGAGCTATTTTGGGAATCGTGCTGGTTCTATAGTAAAGCCATTAGAGCAAGTTAAACAGATGCTAAGTGAAGTTTTTGATCCTCAAGAAAAAGAAAGGCTTGAGGGAATCGAACAATTCTTGGAAAAAGTCGAGGGTTCAGAAAAAACGAGTTTTACCAGCTCGTCATCAAATGTGTCTTCTAGTTCTTCATCAGTGAGTGTACAGCCGCCTCAAGCAAGCAAGGAGACTTTGGCCTCTATGATTCAGCTTAGGGATAAAAAGTTGCTTAATGCAATCAAGATGCTATCACAGAAAGATTTCGATGATGCATTAACTAATGGGGTATTGTATCTTGGAAAATTAGGCTTTACTGCATCTGATGCTCGAGTCATTTGGCGTGCGGCTTTAAGTTTGGCAAACGCTGAACCGAACAGGGTTTATGATATGAACAAGGGGGACCGTATTGCCACTCAATTAACCATGGATTCTTTCAATAAATTAAGAGAACTCATCAGGAGTCAGAAATCAAATGTAAATAATGCAGCCTCGAGTTCGTCGAGCCAGCCGGCGCAAGGTTTAGCTCAAAATGATTTGCAACGCGCTCTTGACGAGTCGATGCACACGTATAATCTTGAACAAATCGTTAGGCAACATGCGCCAACTTCCGTTGTTGCAAGTAAGGTATTGAGTCACCCGGAGAAGCCGATGATGGTTCTTCCAGATGACTTGAAAGAAAAGACGGGCGTGGCGCAAATTCAGCTTAGCGTGGAGGATGATGAACCAATAGAATATGAGAGTTTTAAAGGACTCTATGATGCTGATGCCGAAGGAGGAGTTCTTAAGCTTCAAGTAGCATTTACTCAAGATGATAATAAAAAATGGCATTATGCATTTTACTTTCCAAATGATCAATTAATTGCTATTGGCAAGGAAGACCCTGTGAATCGTCAACCAATACAGCACATACTTATGGTTGAACTGGGTAAATCCGGCAATGCTTACACATTAAAATAAAATGTTGATCCATTAAATTAAAGTAGAAAGCGGGTACATGATCAATTCGGTTGTGTGCCCGTTATTAATTAATTGTTTGTCGTAAAGCAAGTGAAATTTAAGAAGTTTCCCCAAATGCGATGATGTGATTGCTTGTCTTTATTTAGCAGAATTATGGTTTGAGAAAATAACCTTAATTTGTGAGCAAAGAGGCGACTGTGTTGGCATGACGCTCTATGACGGTTGTTTGTTTATTTGAAGCAAAAAGAGCTTTCTGATTTTGCATGAATTGATTGAATAGGTGCTCACAATTGTTTGGATTTTGTTGATTACACTTTTTCCATGCATTGAATGCAAGCTGTGCTTTGTTTTGCTTAATGGCGATATCTTTAATAGCCAATATTGAAAGCACAAAAAAACAACCAGCTAATAATATATGTTTTTTCATATTGTTTCCTTATTAAATTGTTTATGTAAGATGATAATCGATTCATGCTATATTGCAATAGGTTATTTGTTGCCACATAACTTTAAGAAGTGTTTTGCATTTTTAGAGCAACTGGGCAATCAAGCATCAAATAATTGACATTGCGCGATCACTCTCTATAGGTTTATGCCATATTTGGGCATTTAAACTTATTAAAATAAAGGAGTGCGTTATGAAATTGGTTGTAGTATCTTTGCTTTTGTGTGCACATGGAGTTATATTTTGTTCTGCTAGTGATGACAAAAAACCAAGCGAACAGTTTAGGGTGGCCTCAACAGATGGTGAATATGTAAAAGTTCGCACATGAGCATTCAGTTTAGTTTTGGATCAAGATCCAGATGCGCTCAAAGATTTGAGTGAACTTGTTAAAAAAGAAGGTATTGATGTGGCGACTGCCTTATTGGATAGTGCAGCACGAACAAAAGGAGATAAAACGGGAGAATATATCAAAACATTGGTTGAACAAGGTGCTGATATATCTGGGCGCAGAAGAGCTGGATCATTAGCTCGTTCAAAAACATTGTCGCCTTTGGATGTTGCAATTATGAAGGGTAATGTTGAGGCGGTAAGGGCGCTGCTCGAAAAAGGTGCCGATACAAGTGGAAGTCAGTTAATCAACAAATCTATGAGTGTACATGAAGCCGTGGACAAATTGATCCAGCGTATAAATCGTCAAAGCTGGAAATCAGATAGGGGTTTTACTTTTAATAAAAAATAGATTTTTGAAATTCAAAAATTATTGCAAAGCTACAAAGCATTAAAAAAAGAAGAAGTAAGAAGGCTAAAAAAGGAAATCCAAAGGTTGCAGCCTTCCAAATCACAAGAGCTAATAAACCGTTTTAGAAGATCGAAAAAAAGTGAAAAAAAATAGCCAACAAGTATTAAAGCATTCCTATTCGGATAACATTCAAAATAAGCGTATTTTGATTATTGGCTTAACACCGCCCCCATTGGGCGGTGTTTCAGTGCATATTGAGCGTGTGGGCAGGAAATTTAAGCAGCAACGCAATGTGGTAAAGCATTTTTATAGTGAGCCTCGTTATCGCTATAGGCTAATTTTTATATATCTTATACATCTTATTTACGTGATGTTCAAATTTAAGCCAGACAAAGTATATGTTAATACGTTGTTTTTACCTAATGGTTTGCAGGAATTACGATGTATTGTTTGGCTAAAGCGTTTTCTTGCATTTGATATTACGTTGGTTGAGCATAATGGGCGTTGGCCATCTCAGCGAGGTGAATCTTGGAAAAAAAAATTTCGCTCACTCATGCATGATTTGTATAATATCGTATTCATGGGCAGTTTGACGGCCGATAGTTTTGCTGAAAATGGTATCATGCCTTTATGTGCAACATCTATTGAAGCGGCATTTTTATTGCCAGATGTTGATGAAGAGGCTGCAATTTTGCGTACTTATCCTCAAGAGCTTTTTGCCTTTTTATCAAAATATAAAAAAGTTATTTTGTGCAACGGTTCAGCTTTACGTTTTTGGCAAGGCAAAGATCTTTATGGCTTTGATCAATGTATTGATGCATTTATTTCAGTTGCGCAAGATGCTCAAGGTAGCGCTTTAGTGTTAGTATTGAGTAAAGTCGAGCAAGAAACATATCTTGCTCAATTACAAGTAAAAATAGAACAGCATAATCTGAACGATCGTGTTTATTGGTTGATCGGCCAACATGAATTATGGCCATTAATGAAAAAAATAGATGTTTTTGTGCGTCCAACATTAAGTGATGGTGGCCCGAGTATTAGTTTGCTTGAGGCGGAATATTTTGGTGCGCAGACTATTGCAAGCGACATAAGTGAACGTACACAAAAAACGCATCTTTATAAAACAGGTGATAGTTTAGATTTAACGCGAGTGCTATTACAATGTTTAACATTCAACCAACAGGTAAATTGTTTAGAAAAAGCTGCACCGTCAGATGCAACTTTTTCTGAATTCTAACTAAAAATTTCCAGTATTGCTTTTAATTCAGGATCATTAGCTTGCTTTGGGTGCATAGGCATTGTTGATCTAAATGATTGTTCTGTTCCGGGGTAAAGCCGATCTAGAAAAAATGCAGTTTCCTTAAATATTGAACGAGCCACCGTGTGCGGTCGGGTATCTTGCTTTTCCTCTTGGGGGTTTGCAGCGACGGTTGTCCGTTCAATCGTATGTGGTCGACTGGCACTGTTTGTTTTTTGAGCCGATTCTTGCGGAAGGTTGAGGCGTGGAATAAGGGGTGTTTTTTTGACACCGAGCAATGGTGATGGGCAAAGGTTGCACAAAAGCACATAACACAAAGTTGGTGTGAATCGCATTTTGTATCCTTCGATGAATAAGGTGAAACAATCATTAATGTATTGTTCATCACCACATTTTATGCATCAGTATGAACTCATTAATAGGGTTTGTAAACAGCTGTATATTTATTAGCTAATAAGAGCCTTTGGCGGGCAAATGTATCTTTTTTTGAGCTATCTGATACCTCACAACTTGAAAAATCACCTATTATTGATAAAAAATCTAAAATAATACAAGCCTCCTTTCTCCCCTGGAAAATGCCTATAAATTCGAAGTTATTCACGCTATTGCCCTGTTGTTCTTGGAAAAACCCTTGATTTGTATCTTTTTCCTTAGTATAATTAATTCAGATAGGGATTGTTTGGCTTTAATCTGCATGCATGTATTTTTATTATAAATATAGAAGGGGCGATATGAAGTGTTTGAATGTGTTGATAGTAAGTTTGTTAATGAGTAGCGCTGGTGATGTGATTGGTGCTTCATCATCTAATCAATCTAGTGATAAAAGAATACCAAAAAGTTTTGATGCAAAAGGAGCTCTTCTTGAATTTGGAACGACCGGTTCAGAAGATCCGCTTAATCGTTTTATTGATGTGATCGGTATAAAGCTTGACGAAAATAATATAAAGGAGGTCGACCGACTCCTTGACTTAGCTCTGGCTGTTGAATCTAATCGGCCAAAGCGACTTTATGGCACCAAGTATCTTTCGTTCCCTTTTTTTGTATATCTTGCAAATCGAAGACCGGATGTGGCTCTAAAGTTGGTAGCAAAGCATCCTCATCATTGGCGCGGGGAGGTTTTTGTTCCTGATGAATATAGAGGGCATGATGGGCGAACATATTTAAGTTACACCAAAGATTTGAATGGAATTCAAGAATTTATCGATTTAAATGTTATGCCTACGGTGTATGATATAAAATTTTTTGTTGCAGCGAAAGATTTTCCCGCAAAAAAAGATATTTTGAAGCTGTTGCTGGTCAATTCGAGTGCAAAAACGTTGAAGTTGGCTAAACAAATAGAAGGCCTTGATGAGTATATAAGTACAGGTTATATCGATGCTATAATGCCATTATCACGTCTTTTTGAAAGGCATTTCTATCGTAAAATATTCAATTGTAAGGATGCTGCCAGACGCGAATTCAAAGAAGCGTTAGAGGCGGCAATACAAAATTCTATTAGTGATAGCTTGCTTCAACAAACGACTAAGATGGCATCTTTATTAAGAGAGGCTGCCAAAGAAGATCAAAATAAAAAAAGGCTCGAGGCGAATCAGAAAATAAATGCTGACTATAAACAAGTTGTTAATATTCTCGCCGCTCAGAGCAAAAACCCAATGTTCGTGAAGGAAGGTATTATAAAGAAACAAATACCGCAGTCAAGCAACAAAAATAAGAGCTCGGTAAGTTCGTTGCCAAATGTAGCATCCAGTTCATATAATAAGCCGGTGCAAGCTCCAGGTGCGAATAATTTGCTGCAACGTACCTTTGCTATTGACGAGTCGATACGCGGGTATAAAGTGGGACCGCCACAAATACAAAAGCGGATGTCAGCGATGACTCCTAAAGTGAATGTAGCATCCAGTTCATCTTCATCTAATCAGCCGGTGCAAGATCTAGATTTGCAACGCGCTATTGACGAGTCGATGCATACGTATAATCTTGAACAAATAGCTAATCAGCCGGTGTCAACTTCGGCTATTTCAAGCGAGGTCTTGAGTCACCCGGAGAAGCCAATTATGGTTCTTCCAGATGACTTGAAAGAAAAGACGGGCGTGGCGCAAATTCAGCTTAGCGTGGAGGATGATGAACCAATAGAATATGAGAGTTTTGAAGGACTCTATGATGCTGATGCCGAAGGAGGAGTTCTTAAGCTTCAAGTCGCATTTACTCAAGATGATAATAAAAAATGGCATTATGCATTTTACTTTCCAAATGATCAATTAATTGCTGTTGGCAAGGAAGACCCTGTAAGTCGTCAACCAATACAACACATACTTATGGTTGAACTGGGTAAATCCGGCAATGCTTACACATTAAAATAAAATGTTAGTCCATCAAATTAAAGTAAAAAACGGGCACATGATCAATTCGATTGTGTGTCCGTTAATCGTTTGTTATAAAACAATGTAATTAAAAAATAGATTATATATGAGATAATAGTAGCGATTACGCATCCATAAATGTTCAAAAAAGGAACAAATGCAAAGTTCAATGCAATGTTGAGCAATGCCGGTACCAAAAGCACTGCGCCTAAAAAGGCGCTTTTTTTGTGATGCAATATTAGGCAATTGAGAAAATGGGTTCCCAAATAGAATATTGAACCGATCAACAACAATCCCATATGGTTTATTGCCTCATGAAACTTTGCAGGAATAATGTAATGTAATATAGATTTTGTGCAGGTGAATCCGGCAATCAGCAGTACAAACACAATGCCCATCGAGAGCCACATGATCTTTTTGTTTTCCTGCTCGATATTTTTTATATCATTTTTGTTTTCTTGCATCCTTTTGAGCATGTATGGCACATATGATCCGAGCATGGCGTAAAGAATAATCATATTCACCAGTTGTGCCAATGTGTTTGCCACTGCATAAATGCCGACATCGTGCATTTGCTTTAAATAAGCCAAAACCCAACGGTCACCGCCAGAAAGCAACATGTTAAGGAGCATGCTAGGAATAAATGGAAGGCCATACCAAATATAGCTGTGCATTCTCGTGCGCATTCTTTTAATATCAACCGAAATTACATTACGGTGTTGGTGCGCTATATAGAGGCCAGCCACACACGTAACCGTCATCCCGAAGGCTTGTCCCAAAAGTAGGCTGCATGCACCTAAGTGCATGATACATAAAAAAAAGAGGTTGCATGCAACCATCGTTATGGCGACACCAATTTGCAACAGAGTGAGTTTCAATGCTCGATGGCCAAAGCGCAACAGCTGATACAGTAGTTCAACAAAAAAATAGGTAAACGCAATAAGTAAGCTAAGCGAAATGAGTAAACATGAAGCATTATTAAAAAAAACGAAATGATTTATTGTTGGCCAAAAATAGATACCCATTACTGTGATTGGAATTGCAAGCATGCTATATGCCAAGATAATATCAATAATGAAATTGTATCGTTCTTGCCTATCATATTGAAAATAAAACATGGGCACTGCTTGGCGTAATCCAAGCCCTAAGATCGATCCGCACAGCTGGATGAATGTATTTGCCAATGAAATAAGGCCATATTCGCTTGGTGATAATAGTTGCATGGCAATTGGTGCAAAAATAACCGTTATGCCTCGGGTCAAAATAGCACCACAGGCAAACATGATAAATTGGCCAAAGATAGCGCGATATTTTTTTAGCTCATGTAAGGTGCGTACTGTTTTTGAAAAAAGAGTAAAACGCATGACCGGTTCCTTTTATTTAAGTTCACGAGCATAGCATAAAAATCCGTGTCTCAAAAAGCGATGATTGTATTTGGGGTGTGATATTTTGTAAAATGATGATGGTAAAACCGTAAAATAAATGGAGGGGTCATGTTCAATTTTTTGCGTATAATAATACTTTTTTTCGGTTCACATTTTTGCTTTAGCTTGTACGGTTCCTCAAGCAGTGATGATAAAAAGGTGGATGAAGCGGTATATAACCTGCATAAACTATTTCGAGTATATGAAGTATGCGTAAAAGAGCATGATAAAGAGATTGGTAAAATGCAATTCAAGGTGTATAAAGGGCCAACCGTGACATGTGTGATTGATTATATTTTGCCAAACGGTGTTGATACAAAAAAAGAAAATGAAGAGCTTTTGCTCAAAATTGCACTCAAAAAAATAAATAGTCTTGATTGCGATGTTATTGAAACGCAGATTGATGCTGATAATAAAGCATCACGAGCATTATTTGAAAAGCAGGGATTCAAGCAGACTGATGCAAAGCCTCATATGCTCGGGATATCGATTTTCTTGCAAAAACGAATGTAGGAATACACCTTTAACATGTAATTATTCGCACGACTGTTAATATTGATTAAAAACATCTTAAAATAGTTCAATTTGACAAAATTTGATAAAAATATATATTAAATATAGTAATATAATATTTTTTAACAAATGGTGGTTATAATGAAAAATACAGCTCTTTTAGGAGTTTTGGCACTTTTTGCCGCATCTCAATCTACACAATGTGGCGATGTCATGCCAAATCTCAGGGTGTTCACTAAAAATGGTTTGAATCTCTTCTTATATAGTCCAAAAACAAATCAAAATATTGCGACTCAAAAAAAGGCGATAATAGATTATGCTTCGCAGTTTGAAAATGGCAAAGCGATTATTGTTGTGAATGATAACACATTTCTAACGCCAGGATTTTTAAAAGTATTTCCAAAAAATCTGTATCAAGATCTTTATGAAGAGCTTACCCAAAAAAATGATGAAAAAGCCAAAACGCAATTCACTTCTTTGCATGAGCTAACTAAAGACATCGTTCAGAAACTCAACATTGCCTTTGACTATTTCTTTGATTGTCCGAGCTGTACGTTAGAGCAAGTAATAGAAGTGTTCAATGGTGTGCTTCATGGATTGCAAAGTCAAAAGATATCCAATCATGTGAGCACAGCTTTGAATGAAAATTTTAAGAACAATGAGGCATCTCTTAAAGTTTCAGAACTTTCGGTTGAGCAAGTTGACGCTTTAAATAAGATCAAAAAAATACTTTTGAATAATCGTTATGCACAAGCAATAACGCAGGGTGAACATTTAAAAAAACATATGTTTGTGTGCGTGAATTCTGATGAAGTTGATGATCTTATAAAAAACGTGCTAACACCATTGCAGTGGCAGAAGCTTTCTTATGAGCAATTGCGAGCGATGATTCCTAAACCAAAGCCATCATTCTTTTCCTGGCAAACAATGACCGCTATTGGCGTTGGCGCTGTTTCATTCGGTGTCCTTGGATTAGTTGCTTATAAAAATGGTTTTTTTGGCAAAGTAGGAAACTTTGCGCGTGCAATGGGTGCGATTATGTTTCCGCGTCTTTATAGATTTGCTTAAGTTTTAAATTGTTGAAATGGTGGTTGAACATGAAGAAACTTTTATTTGTTTTGTGCGCATTGTTTGCAGTGCATATATCCAATGCAACCATTTATGCAATTGATGTGCTCAAAAAGGGCAACAAGACAGTTTATCTTTTTTCAGATGTGCACATTTTCGCCGAGCAACTCGCTCAACAAAAAGAAGATGTTATCAAATGGGCAAAGCAGTTAGATGCCACATTAATTGTGGAAGATATTTCGGATTTTGAATCTTTAAAATTAGACTTCTGCCCTAAGTTGCCGAATAAAATGCGGCAAGCTTTTAGTAACTTCTGTGATAATTGTCAGGATGCCCATCAAGAGAAGGGCTCACATCATATGGCTCGGGAGTTTCTATGCTTGAGTCATCAAGCGAGAGAAAGCAATGTTAGCCTTATTAATATTGAATTGCGGCAGATGATATTTTGGGATTGGATGCCAAATGGGATTCAAAAAAGGATCATTAACGCGCTAATGAAGGATATTAAGCCAAGTATTTCGAAAGACGATTATAAAGAATTAGAAGTGTTCAATAAACAGCTTCCCATCGATAAAACTATTGGTACACTAACAATAGATCAAAAAGAAGCTCTTAAGTCTTTAACGGAAAGGCTCTTAGATATAAGGATACACCGTGCAGTTTATGCAGCCAAAGCGGATGTGGTTTTTGTGTGTGCGGGTGCTGCGCATATAAAAAAGGTTGTAGAGCGTCTCGTTATGGAAGGGTGGCAGCTAAAACAGTTTACATCTTCGAATTTTTGTTCTCGGTTCTATTATGCTTATAGGAATGTTCGACCATCTAGATTGTTGGGAGAGGAGTTTGAGAAGAATGAAGTTTATAGAAAGTCTTTCATAGCAGCAGAATCTATTTCATCACCCATTAATATCGATGCATATTTTTCAGAAAAATATTCATTAAATCCAATCCAAACTGGCTTTATAGACCTTGATGATATCGTAGATGAGCAAAGCACAGCTAACCAATCATCGTGGCAAAAATGGGCATTTGGTGCATGTGGCATTGCCGCATTAGGCCTTGTGGCTTATGTTGCTTATAAAAACAACTTCGGTGGTTGGCTCAAACAAAAGTGCAGCAATTTGTACAATCTTATGCGCTATGCAGTTAGCCCAAGGCGTCAGCGTTTGTCACTGCGATAGCTGATAATAAAGTAGGCCCTTTTTTCTTCCACCATCATTATAAATTGGAAATGCTTTACACAATGTGGCAACTTTTGCCTTGAGTTGAGCTAATGTTGCATCATCTTGATGATGTGTGAGTGCTTGATCGATATATAATGCAATGTCTTTCATCTCATCTTCTTGCATGCCGCGTGTTGTTATTGCCGGCGTGCCCAAACGAATGCCACTGGTGATCCACGGTTTTTCCGGATCGAATGGAATGCAGCTTCTACTGATAGTTATGCCAGTTTTTTGCAATGCTTTCTCTGCTTGCAAGCCATTAATATTTTTTGAGCGAACATCAACGATAAATAAATGATTATCCGTGCCGCCAGAAACAATGCGCATGCCACGTTTTGCAAGTTCATCAGCTAATGTTTGTGCGTTGGCAATGATCTGTTTTTGATACGTAACAAAGTCTGGCGATAGTGCTTCTTTGAATGCAACCGCTTTTGCAGCAATAATATGCATAAAAGGGCCACCTTGTGTGCCCGGCATAATTGCTTTATCAATTTTTTGCGCTAGTTCTTGTTTGCATAAAATCATGCCTCCACGTGGCCCACGTAATGTTTTGTGGGTTGTTGTGGTGACCACATCTGCATGTGGAAATGGATTTGGGTGTAATCCTGCGGCAACAAGACCTGCTATATGAGCAATGTCTGCCAAAAGATAGGCGTCAACTTTTTTGGCAATGTTGCCCAATCGTTCAAAATCGATAGTGCGTGAATAGGCGGATGCACCACACACAATCAACTTTGGTTTATGCTCAAGAGCAAGCTTCTCAATATCGTCATAATCAAGTTGCTCTGTCTCAGGATGCACTTTGTATTGAATGCTGTTATAAAATTGACCAGAAAAGTTCACCTTATGGCCATGAGTGAGATGACCACCTTCGGCTAAACTCATGCCCAAAATAGTATCGCCAGGCTCTAATAATGCGAAGTATGCGGCCATATTTGCCTGAGAGCCTGCATGAGGCTGCACATTGGCATGCTCAGCGCCAAAAAGCTTTTTTGCACGTTCTATGGCGATATTTTCGGCCTTGTCGATTATGCTGCAGCCAGCATAATAGCGATGACCAGGATAGCCTTCGGCATATTTATTGGTCATCACCGACCCAGTTGCTTGCAAAACAGCTAAAGATGTATAATTTTCCGAGGCAATAAGATTAAGTTCTTGTTCAAGACGTTCATGTTCGGCTTGAATAAGTTGGTTAATCTTTGGATCTACCGTATTCAATTTTTCCATAATTTCATCCTGAATAGCGCAAAAGCGCATATCGAAGGGCCCTTTTTACTATATGATTTTCATTGTATCGGGCAATGCATGAACGGTCAAACTTTAGCTATGGATGATTTCAGGAATTGTTTTTAAGGTGGGCACATATTCTGGTTGTCGAGGATATGGCTAGTTGTATTCTCGGTCGTCAGTCGCAGGTGTTGAGGCACCATGTTGGTGGTTATCCCGGGGAGTGACAACATTGATTTCATCGGGTGTATCATCATCTGAAGATGTTATCTCAGCAATTGATGATAATGTAGGGATATATCTGGATTGCTGAGTATACCTGTTTTCGCCATGAATTGTTTCATTGCGGTATTTTTCGAACTCTTCTCCGCTTATTTTTTTGTTACTTGATGCGCTGTAGAGTAGAGAAATAATGCTTACAGATAGGAGTGAAATTGCCCATTTTTTCATAGTTTTCCCTTATTTAGATTTGATTACTATTGATTTGTTGTTTTTTTTCATTAAATGGCGCAGCAGTGCAGTATCGCTATAGCAGCGCTGGGGAGTGTTATTTGATTGAGAAATCTTCATTCGTTGCTCATTAAATAATTTTTCTCCAGCAGCCTCTTCTTTTTGTATTTCCGAGGTTAGACGCTTTAACTCTTCTTTTGATTTTACCGCCAAGAGTATATTCGGTATAATCAATAGCACAAAAAAGATCCTAAACATATTATGCTCCCCTAAAACAATCAATAAATTTACAGTTGTGATATTATAATTATAGCAGGTTTTATCTGAATGTGTCTATATGTATCTTTTTTTATAAGATAAATCCTATAATAAGGCGAGTTTGGATTGCAATTTTTTATTGCTTTTTTATACTTAAAAAGAAGTATTAACCGCATTATCTAAAGGTATGTTCTGTGATAGCAACGTCCGATTTCAAAAAAGGTTGTAAGATCTTATTTAAAAAAGAGCCATTTATGGTTTTAGATTATCAACATGTAAAGCCAGGTAAAGGTGGTGCATTTGTTCGAACCAAAATGAAAAACATGATTACCGGCTTGATGCATGAAGAAACCTTCAGATCGGGTGAAAAGTTTCCTTCACCAGATCTTGAATATAAGCAAATGCAATACCTTTATGAGGATGGTGGTTTGTATAATTTCATGGATCAAGAATCTTTTGAGCAAGTTGAACTTAATAAAGATCAACTTGAAGAGGTGCTCAATTATCTTAAAGAGCAAGAAATTTATACTATTTTATATTTCAATGATAAGCCTATTGGCGTGACACCTCCATTGTTTATGGAGTTTGAGGTGAAAGAAACACCTCCTGGTGTACGTGGTGATACTGCACAAGGTGGTGCAACTAAGCCGGCAACATTAGAAACAGGCTTAGTCTTGCAGGTGCCGCTCTTTGTTGACGAAGGGGAAGTTGTGAAGATTGATACACGTGATGCAAAATATATTGAACGGGTAAAAAAAAGTTAGGGACGTGATATGTCTTCAATATTTAGGGGTGATGAGCCTATAGAACATACCGATGTGTTGGCATATAAGGATCTTTCACGTCGCGAACTTCGCGGCTTAATTTTCCATTTGCTTTATGCAGCAGAAGGTAACTCATATGAAGATTCATTAGAATCTATCGCAGATAATCTTACGCGTGGTTTTGGTATCGAAATTCCATTTGATAGCCAAGCATTTGCTACTGCACAAGATGTTATTCATCACACAGATGAACTTGATCGGCGCATCAAGCCATATTTGCAAAATTGGCGATTTGATCGTGTTGGGCTGTGCACCAAGTTGATTTTACGGTATGCAATGTATGAAATTTTGCATACTGATATTCCGGCCAATATTATAATCAATGAAGCGGTTGAATTGGCAAAATGCTTTTCTGAAAAAGATGCCTATAAATTTGTGAATGGTATTTTGGATGAGGCGGTTAAGGCTCATCGGAAGCCAGTTCAAGAGGAGAAGGGATCGAGTGAAAAAGAGCCGGAAGAAACGCAAAATGAAGGTGAAAAAAAGAAAGCCTAAAACGCTTGGCTTTCGTTTTCCGTTCTTGGTACCTTGGGGTTAGCATTACAAATCAAAAAAGGAGAACCTATGAGGATGCTACGTCAACTACCTATCTTATTATGCTTATTAATGAGTTGTATCAATGCAGAACAGTGCAAACAGCTGAGCTCAGAAGTGATGCAAACATTAGAAAATGTTATTGATGAAATTTACCACTTAAACACACAAGAAGTACAAGAGATTGTATGCCAAGATTTTGGCTGCATTCCTGAGATTGCCGCGGAAGAGTTACATGAAAAAATGAAGGCACATAAGGATCTTGTTGTGATTAATGTGCTTTCGGAAAAGTGGTTTCATGATTGCCATATTGCAGATTCAATCAATATGCCTCTCGATAAGCTTATCTATGAGGTGCAAAATTGGGATCGCACTACTGATATTGTTGTTTATTGTGCACTCGATGCATGCGATGCGGGTGAAAAAGCATATGTCCTTTTGCGTTGCATGGGCTTTGAGAATGTAGTTGATTATCATGGCGGCATCAAAGAATGGTTTGGGTTAGGGTATCCAACCGTTGGCCCGTGTGTTTCAGAATACTTGCATGAAGAATGCACTCGCTGCCCTCAGATATTTTTATTCGATTTTGATTTTAAATCGATGTTGAAAGAAACGCGATATATTAAACGTTTTAGAAATAGATGTAAATCCATTTAAAAGGAGTTGAAGTGATGAACTTTGCACTATTTTTATATTTTTTGTTAGCGCAAGTTGGCAATTTGTGTGCAGCCGTACCGTTACGCACCACGCATTTGGCCGATGTTGAAACAACAAGTTGGTATCTCATTATTGCAGGTTTTTTGGTTGAGCTCTTTATCGTTTATATTTTAGCATCACGTGAATCTATTTTCAAAATTATTGGTGTAACGTTATTCATGAATGCTGTTTCAGTATTTATGAGCAGTGTGAGTGTGTTTGGCGTGGAAAGCTTTGGCCAACTGATTAACTTGCCCGAAACGTTAATTTTAGTGCTCACCTATTTGGTTGCAGTTTTCACCAGTGTTTTCACCGAAGTGCTCATTGTGCATAAAATTTTTCCACAAGTTGATCGTGCAAAACTGATTGCATGGCTAAGTTTAGCCAATATTGTCAGCATTGGTGCTGGCATGTATGGCGTGTGGATTACGCGTTATTAAAGACTAGTTTTTATTACCAAAACTTGAGGCGGCTGAACAGTTCAGTCGCCTTTTTTTTAGCGTAAATATAAGGTTTTTTAGCTGAAAGATTCATATTAGTGTAGTGGTGTATTGGCCACACACTAATATGGGGTATGGATTACGCGGTATTAATCCGTATAGTCATCAAGCGCGCAACAATAGATTTTGCCCAGTTGCACGGGAACTGCTATGGGGGATAAGCACCAAAATATTGTAGAAAGTCCGCAGGAAACGGCTTTATCTTTCCGGTCAATATTGCACATAAACAAATCCTTGGTTTCTTTTTTTTGAGCTATTTGAGCATTTTTTTCCAACGCAACGAAGATGTTGGTCAGAGCTTTTTTTGATTCAATCGGTTTTTTTTCTTGCTCAAGAAAATTGTTGATGAGTTGCAGGTCTTTACTATTAACACTGTCGATGTTGCGCAAAAGGGAAGTAAGCTCTGAAATATTTTTTTTCTTTAAAAGTTTATTAATTGAACGTTTACAATGAGAGCATTTTTTAAAGGCTTGCTGGTTTTTTGAGCTTTTTGACAAACGTTCAAATTCATTTTGTAAAGGATCAATATAGATAGTTTTGGTATTTTTAAATTGATTTGTGTATTTTCGAAAGATAGTTTTTATGCTGCTTGCAAAAAGAGGTTTATTTTGTTCATTATGTTCTTCTATGAAAGATAGGATGTTGCTGTAGGCTTCGTTTTTTTGTTCATGTGATGCTTTAGTATAATTTGAAACAGGGCGCAAAAGATCTAATACTATCTCTTTTTCTTTATTTTCGGCGCATATTTTTGTGCAATAAGGATCGTTGCAGCAATCGGAGGCGAGTATTTCCTGCTCATAATTGATTAATAATCCGGTGCGGTCATCATCCGATGATGCTTGGAGGGTGAGTAATGTTGTGCATAATGATAGCATAAAAAGAATGTTCTTCATCTATTCTTTCCTTTTTAATGTGATTGTTTTGTTTTGAATTCTATCAGAAAAAAATAATGAGCACAATGCATAGACTGATCGTGCAAAACTGATTGCATGGCTAAGTTTAGCCAATATTGTCAGCATTGGGGCGGGCATGTATGGCGTGTGGATTACGCGATATTAAAAACTAGCTTTTTCTACCAAAACTTGAGGCGACTGAACAGTTCAGTTGCCTTTTTTTTCGCATAAAAATAGCCCAATTTAACAGAGTCAATAAGTGTTGGGGAATAATCGGTAGGTGCGCTATGCTGTTTTTTATATTCTTTAATAAGTGCATCGGCAAATGCTTGATTGTTCCATTTTAATGCTATATCTATAGGTGTCATGCCATCTTCTGAACGCGCATGAATATTTGCACCTAATTGCACTAACTTGAGTGCAACCGTTTGATTTTTATCGTTACAGGCAATGTGAAGGGCCGTCACTCCTTTAGAGCTTTTTGCATCTACACTCACGCCATAATCTTTTAATAGTTTGAGTTGATGCATCCGATTGCCATTATAAGCATTATAGAGTAAGTCGGGAGATTTGTTCGGATCAGCACCAAGTTTGAGCAACAAGTGAATTGTTTTATCGCTGTAAGATGCAGCTCTATCCAAAATAGAATCGCCAGCATAGCCTAATCGTGCATTAATGCCGCCAAGTCTATCAAAAAAAGCAAGCAATGTTGTGCGCAAGGTGGTATTTTGATCGATCTCATTTTGCATTTTTTTGTCAAATGTTTTGATAATTTCAGGTGCAAGATTATCAAATGAACATGTGGTCAATTGATGTTGGAGTGTGCTTAGCAATAGTTTATAATCATCAGATTGATCAATTTGCTCGCATATTTCTTTCACGGCACTTTTGACTGCTTGGCTGATAGCAAAGTTGCTCATATGTGGGTGATGAGTGGCCATTCTTTGAGCAAAGCCTAAATTCCAATCTCGTGATGTTGGCCATTGTTTGGCTGAAAGTGCTAAATGATGTAGGCCAGCTAGGCTGTGTGGTTGCACTAAATAATCAGGACTTTCTTCGTTGCATAATCGTTGTGTGATCAAGTTGTTCAAGGGTAAAAATCGGTTGCTTTTTGAGTTATTGCGGCTCGTCTTATTTTTTTGGCTTAACATCTGTAGATTCATGCGGTCTTCCGTCTGAGAAAGAGCGACTCGTTGTGGGGTTTCAAGATGAGTGTGACCGCCATTATGAGAAACACAAACATATGCACTGATTAGAGCTCCTGAGGGCTTTGTTATCATAAAGTATAGTTGATGTTCACCGATTTTATGGATTTCAATTGTTTGCTGTTCCGTTGAGATGAGTTTTGCTAAAGCTTGATAGTCTTGTGCATGTGTGCCAAACAAAATATTGAGCACGCGCAGAAAATTGTCTAAACCTGATGCGATTATATAGGCATTATCTTCATCATTGTTCTGGCGATAGATAACATTTTTGTGACCCGAGACCATATCCATCCATGCTTGATGTGCATTTCTCTCGTGGACTTTATCAAAGTTAGCATGTGTGCGATAAAAGTTAATGAAATTTTTATTGAGTTTGAGAGTCTGTGGCAATAATTCAATGTTAAACGTTTTTTGTGACGTGGTTAAAATAAGGTTGCATAGATCGCGTAATGTCGCTTCCACACAAGTTGCCCATGGTGTTTGTTCTTTAAAGCCGAGATGCGTATATTTTATCATCGGTGGCCACGGATTGCCAAAGTCGCGTCTGTCAATTTCATGCGCAACAACGCGTTCATAATTATCATGTGATTCGATACTTGCAACGTGTAGGTCTTTTTTTGTATCGAAATAATGGTCTATAGTTTCTGTCCAGTCTTCAGATGCCGCAAGTTCTTCAGGTCTGTATGATTCATCGGTTAATAATCGGCTGCCAAGTTGTGCTTTTTTTGTGCAAAATAGTGGTGTGTGTTGTGCTGCGGTGTGCATATACTCGTTAAGTTCTGTTTTTTGAGTGGCTTTTTGCCACAATGCAGAAGTTAAGATGCCATAAGGATAATAATAGGGATAAGGGGCAGGTTTGTTTTTTTTGTTGGTTGATAATTCTTTTGCTTGTACTAATGTGTTGAGCAAACTGCGGACTTTGCCTGCTGAAAGTTTTGATTTTTTGCCAAATGTAGCGCGATGTGTTTGTCGCCATTGTTTGGTAATTTTTGCTTGAACATCTTCTTCTTGTAAGCGATCATTTTCTAGATGGCCCAAAACGGTACCGGCCAATGTTGCATCAAGTGATGCACCAGGCATGCCTTTGTGTTTTGTTGGATTAACGCCATCACTGCCTTTGTGAAATAGGCCAAACTTTTTATCTTTCACCAATTGCGCCATCGGGCAATCTTCATCACCATAATCATAGAGATTCTTTACCACTGGCATCATGCTAGCACCAACAGAGGGTGATAAATGACGGTATTTTTTGGCGATAACTGAATCAGTGCCTTTTAGATTAGCAGCACTTAGAAGTGTGCGTTTTTGCATGATGTTACCAGCATTGCCATTGTTGTTTAATTTGAAAAACAGGTCCAGATTCTTGTTTTCAGATTTAGAAAAAAGACCTCTGGTTTTTTGTAGTGTTTTGCAAAGTTGTGATGTTCTTGCATTAGTAAAATGTAGTGATGAGAGTGCCAAAAGGGCAATGATGTGATGTTTCACCTAGATCTCCATTTATTGATATAACCTCTTTCATATAATTACAAGTATACATAAATGCCATGCTTTGTCAATTGGCATTTGCTCTAGGCAAAAAGTGTTTTCTATTTGAAATGTTCGTGTTTTCGGATGGGTTATTTGCTAAACCACCAATAGGCACTCAATGCTATAACACCAGCAGCTAAAGTGAATAAAGCTGTATTTTTGAACCAACTTGTGGTTGTTTCAACTGGTGTGAGCTGTTCTTGAACAAAAGAGCTAAACCATGCCCTAGGTGCTTGTTCAACACTTTTTTTATCGGTTGTGCGTTCTTGATAAAAGGTGCGTTCGTAGCCAAGTTCTTTTAATCCGCGCTCAACATGTTGAATATGCAGATCGCCTGCAGCGATAATAATTGGTTTTGCTTCATTGTTTTGAATATGTTTTGTGTGAATTTCGTGCACAATGCGTGGATCAAGATATGCATTTGCGTGTGAAATGCATATTTCATAGAAGTATCTTTTTGGAGCTTCTGAAGTATAGGGTAGGTAATTGTAATATTTTTGAGTGAATTCTGATATATGTTCCCAAACTATTTTGGCATGTGATTTTGCTTTTTTTCGAGTAAATGATTTTCGTATAAAGGCATAGATATCTTCACTATTTTTTTTGAGTTCATTTAGAAGTTGGTTGAGTGCATTTGCAGCATCATTGATATACGCTTTATAAAAGGTAATATCCTTATACTCAGGGTATGCTTCAATCTCTTTTATAACATTATCAAATAGTTCCACCATATGTCTTGTGCTGATGATTCCGTGGTCTTTTACTATTTCATTTATCCAGGTAATTGAACCTGCAAGTTTGAGATGACGAATTTCAACATTTTTAACCGAGATGTTATTTTTGAGACAGTTTTGCGTTAAACCATGCAATACATCAGTGAATAACATGTGCTTTTTTGCTACATCTGTTTTAAGTATGTTCAGGGTTCGATCGGCGACCTCTTTGGATGTTAATTGATAAAGATCACCTGGATGTACACTATCTTCAACAATAACATGTGCATCAAACTCCTGTGCAAGTGAAATAATTGCATTTTGATGTGATATGCGCATTGCATCAGAACCAATGCCATGATGGTCAGATAATGCTATGATGTGTTGATTTCCACGTTTATAGATACGTACCCATTCAATAAGCGCATGTGCTGGCATGCAAAATGTGATACATAGTAGTAGTAGTTTCTTCAAAATAGCCTCCAGATTCACTTTTTGTCTTTTTTTATATCCTAATAGTAACAGTTTTGCAGAAAAGGTCAATTAGGTAAAATGATCTATATTTTAGGTATTTATAGGTGTTTGTGTGCTGTAATGGAAGTTGTGATATTACAATTGAAGATGTTTGTTAAGCGTTCATACGATAGTTATTATATAGTTCTATCTTTTCAAAGAAAAATCCTTCGACAGGCTCAGGATGAGGAACTTTGAGAATTCTTAAAATTTATAAAATCATCATCCTGAGCTTGTCGAAGGATATTCCGTAAAAATTTTTGGTGCACAACGTTATTGAACATCAACCAAAAATAAAGCTTATTTCACGTTTAGCCGATTCAGTTGAATCAGAGCCATGTGCAGCGTTTTTGCTTTTACTTTCAGCGAACATTTTGCGCACGGTGCCCATATTGGCTTGTGCAGGATCGGTTGCGCCCAACAATGCACGCCAATCGGTGATTGCATTTTCTTTTTCGAGCATTAACGTGATAACTGGGCCAGATGTAATATAGGCAACCAAATCGCTATAAAAAGGACGGCCTTTGTGTTCAGCATAAAAAGTTTCCGCTTCTTTTTTGGTCAAGGAGCGTTTTTCCATGCGAATGATGTTAAAGCCATTTTGTTCAATCAATTTGATGATGTCGCCTGTTAAGCCTTTTTGGACGGCCTCTGGTTTAAGCATTGCGTAGGTGCGTTCAACTTTAGTGATTGGCGCAACAGCGACTTTGGTTGTTGGAGCTTTAGCAGTTGCTTTGCAGCATGATTCAGCGAGAGCAAGATTGCCGAGTGCCAGTAATGCGATTATAGTTAATTGTTTTTTCATATGTGATCCCCCTATGGATAAAAGTTGAAAAACGATAAGAAGGTAGGAACATTGTTCCTACCTTCTTATTTTAATTACATTATTAAATGTAATGCAATCTATTTATAGATCGTGGAAAAAGAAACGAATTTCTTGTGCAGCAGTTTCAGGCGCATCAGAGCCATGAACCGCATTTTTTCCAATGCTCTCAGCATAGAGTTTACGAATAGTGCCATCCGCAGCTTCAGCTGGATTAGTTGCACCCATCAAATCACGCCATGCTTTGATTGCGCCATCTTTTTCAAGTGCCATAACCACAACAGGGCCGGAGCTGATAAATTCAACTAATTCGCCAAAAAACGGACGTTCTTTGTGCACTGCATAAAATGCTTTGCCATGATCTTCGGCCATTGTGAGCTTTTGCATACGCACAATGTTGAAGCCGTTTTCTTCGATCATATCAATGATTTTACCGGCATTCTTTTTGCTCACTGCATCAGGTTTAATAATAGCTAATGTACGTTCCATTATTTATCCTCATCTTTACGTGCAGCATGTTCTTCAAGAGCAATTTGGAATTGACTCTTTGTTTTTGAAGCAGCTTGAGTAACTTTAGGAGCTTTCTTAGGGGCTCTTGGACGGTCAACTCTTGGCTGATGACTTCTTACTTCACCTTCAAGTTTTGGACTTAATCCAAGCTTGTGTTCGTCTTTGTTAACATTCACCACACGGTATTGGTGTTTTTCACCAACCTTGAGGATCTCTTCAAGTTTATCAACACCGCGATCAGCATATTCAGAAATATGTACCAATCCTTCGATGCCGCTTGGTAATCTAACAAATGCACCGAAATTGGTGATTTTTGAAATTTCACCATCGATGATTTTACCCACAGGGTATTCATCTTCGATCAATTTCCAAGGATCTTCACTTAATTGTTTAATACCAAGTGAAACTTTCTTGCTGTCCTTATCAACACCAAGAACAATAGCTTCTACTTCGTTGCTACGTTTATAGATGTCACCGGGATGTTCAATATGTTCAGTCCAAGAAAGATCAGAGATGTGTACCAGGCCATCGATGCCAGGAATCAACTGTACGAACACACCAAAATCGGTAATGTTGCTGATGGTTCCTTTGATCTTTTCGCCAATTTGAAACTTCTCGGCGATCGTGTCCCAAGGATTTTTAGCTAGTTGTTTGATGCTCAATGACATGCGACGGTTGTCTTTATCAAGTGAAACCACAAGTACTTCAACTTCATCGCTAACTTTAAACTTATCGCGTAAGTCTGCAATGCGATCAGTCCAAGAAATTTCTGAAATGTGCACAAGCCCTTCAATGCCTTTAGCGATTTCAACAAAAAGACCGTAATCGGTAATGCTTGACACTTTACCTTTGATCTGAGCGCCTTCCTTGAGATCTTCAGTAACTTTTTCCCAAGGGTTGTCAGTGAGCTGTTTCAAGCCAAGAGAGATTTTTTCGTTGTCTTTATCGAATGATAATACTTTAGTCGTGATAACATCGCCAATTCTTACCAATTCGCTTGGGTGTGAAATACGTCCCCAGGTCATATCGGTAATATGAAGTAAGCCATCTACGCCACCGATATCGATAAACACACCATAGTTGGTGATGTTTTTAACGGTTCCTTGAATAGTTTGTCCTTCAGACAATGTATCAAGAATCTTTTTGCGTGCTTCTGAACGTTGTTCAGATAGATGTTTACGGCGAGAGATAATCACATTACCACGTTTTTGGTTTACTTTGATGATGTTTGCTGTAATGCTTTGACCAACATATTGATCAAAATCGGTTACACGTTGTAGGTCAATTTGTGAACCTGGCAAGAATGCCGGAATGCCGATATCGACAGACAATCCACCTTTAACTTTGTGTGTAACAATACCTTGAACCGGTTTATCTTCTTCGAATAGCTTAATAATTTCAGTCCAAGCCTTGAGAGCTTTAGCTTTTTCATATGAAAGTACAACATTGCCGTCGATGCTTTCAAGCTCATCTAGAATGACTTCAATTTCGTCGCCAACTTTGTATTTCTTTAGTTCGTGTGGGCCGAATTCATAGCGTGAAATAAGGCCTTCAGATTTATAGTTGATATCAACTAACACGCCATCTGAACTTAGGTCGATGATTTTACCAACAATAAGTTTGCCTGGTGACATATGGTCGAGAATGCCTTCATAAAAAGCAGCAATCTCTTGTTGCATTTCCGGTGAAATTTCAAGCGAAATATCTTCTGCCAGAACATCAGCTTTCGCAAACTGTTCCGGGCGTATTAACTCTTTTGCCATGTATTTGAGCTCCGTTGACCAGAAAAGGTCAATTCCTATAGAAGGGATGTTTAGAGGGTTTAAAAGTAAAATAATTAACTATGTAAATATAGCATTGTCTGCATCTTATGGCAAATATGATGCAATTTTACGCATTGGTTCAGGTATTTTTTTTCACTAAATTCTATTTGGTAATAATTTCTGGGTTTTGTTATTCTTAGTATGTAGAAAACGTAATTCCTTTTTTTGTCATCCTCGAAGGGGATCCAGGCCAATGTAACTTTTGATTACAAATAAATTTTGTCAGAAATATTGTACTTACAATGTGTATGTCTCATTATGATTCAAATGATAGTTGCCTGGATCCCCTTCGAGGATGACAAAAAAAGGAAAAAAATTTCAATAAGAAAGCCCTTGTAAGTTAGTGGTTATTCACCCGATTACCCTATCCTTTTGCCTGGATCTTTAAGCCGGGGATGATAAAAAAATGGCAATGCTTGATCTCAAAATTGTGAATAATCCGGTGGCATTGAATCATCGTGCGCAACTTCTTGTTGGCCAATATGTGCATATAATGTGGTTTTGAATATGCCCAATACAGTGGCAAAAAACGGGCTTAACAATATTAATGCCATGGAAAGGCGGCTCAAAACAACCCCTGGGCTTTTATTAAAGAATGCAAAGGTGATGCTCAAACTTGTAACGCCAACAACAAGCACCAAGCCGATCCAACAGACACCTCCGGCTATATAAGCAATGTATTTCAAAAAAAACCGAGTAGAGCTATAAAGGCTGTGTGATATGGCTCGCTCATTCACGACTAATATTGGAATAATCATAAATGTCAAAATTGTCCAAACAATACCAGCTGATGAAGAAAGTATGGCAATCGTTTTTGAGTCGATGCTCATAAAACTGATCACATTTGTAGCCAATGTGACGAGAGTAACAATGAGTGACCAGTTAAATATGATAAGCCATTTTCTCTTAATAAACGCAAAAATATTGGAAATGGTTTTAGGTTGCTGCGTTATGAATGCATATGCATGATAGACCAAAGCAAAGCTGATCAATGTGCGTAAAAAGATATTAAGCACGTATGAGGCAATGTAGCCAATATAAACCAGTCCACCTTTTGGTGAAATTACATTGGCCAAAAGATTGGCATCCGGGGTGTTGAATGAGTCTGTAAAGATATCGCCTACTGATGTTGCTTCTTGTGCTCCTAAATGGCCGATAACATTAAAACTGATGATAAAAGTGAGTGCATAGATTGCTATCAGTCCAAGATAGTAGATTAATAATATTGGGTGGTGCCTAAGTAGTGCAAAACTTTGCGCCCCGAGACTGACACCTTGTTTGAAACGATTGAACAGAGTTACTTGCTTCATTTTTTATCATCCTTTTTTTCTCACTCTAATCCAAAATTGATGGGGGCGTCAATTAACTTTTGCGACTAATCTTCTTTCATTTTCAACGCAACGTTCAGCATATTGCTCGATGCTGCAAAGTTTGAGGATCCGCTGGAGTTTTCATCTTCGGACATTGTCAAACTTTGTGGTGCTGTTGAAGGTTCCCAGGTTTTTGGATCGACAATTGCTTTTAGAATGGTTTTTTGTTCTTGGTAGTAGTGAAAATGCAAACAAGCCACTAAAGTAGCTGCGCACAGTGGATAAGTTAGTGGGGAAAGAGTTATGCATAGTAAATGAGATGCTAGGGGATGACTGAGGATGTTGTTATAAAATAAAATCTGTTCCGCACATAATAGAGTGCAGCAGCATACAACGCTTTCCGTATGAGGGGGATAGTCTTCTCTGTTTTTGGGTGATTCGCCATAGCCGAGACATATGCAGCAATCTAGACACTTTTTATATATTTTATTGTCTTCGCTATCCCAGGGGCCGCCTGGATAAAAAATGCGACGTGCGTTTTGTGTATTGAGTGACTTTTTACCATTGCAAATATCATTCTTTAAGTTTTCATATTTTTCATTAATTTTTTTGACGTCGAGCCACTCTCCCAATTGTGCGCTATTTTTGCTATAGGGATCTTTCAAATGGATGGTATTGTTAAGCGCTGGGGCTGCAGTTTCAAGTGGGACCTTATTTTTAACTAAGTTGTTCACAACTAAGTATTGCAACGGTGGCACATTCGAATTTTTTGCGCTGTAAATTGTTGTCGAGCTTAGTAGGCATATGCTGAATATACGTAATGTCATTTTGCGGATTCTCGGTTGATTCATAGTTAATTCTCATCCATATAGATATTATTGTTTTGAAAAAAATCTTGTTGGTCGCTTGAGCTGCTATCGCTATCGAATGTGTTGTCTCCAGAAGAATAAAAGAACTCAATTGCGTTATTGATGTTATTGTTGCTATAAGCCTGTGGCATTGGTTGGTAAGAAATGTCATCTTCGTTCATTATAATGGATTGAGGTCTGGATATTGCATTATCATTTTCACTCATAGTCATTAAAGGTGGAGCTAGGGTTTTATCAAAATAAGATTGAAGACATTCTCTATAGATATTCATACACGGGCTGCCCTCACAAGAGATGCAGGCAATTAAAGTACAGAGTGTTGCAGCACTTGAAGAAAAGATTGGCAATGCACCTGAATGCGTAAAACAGCCTATAAGTGTCATTCCACTCGTTGATACACAGCATAAACAGCATAAACAGTGGTAAATAAAGGGAAAATGCCCAATGAGCTTTTTGGGGAGACACTTTAGTGTTTTATCGATGCATTGTTCTTTTACTCCTAAGCTACTTTTTTGTTTATGAAGTGCTATCAACTGATTTTTATGTTTGCTTAATCGTCTAAACAATTGTTCGGGTAGGTGTGATTCAATAATGTGCTTACTCTTTTCTTTTTTCAGGACATTAATTTCAGTTGTCAGCAGTGGCGGCAGATGGCTATATGTGATATTGTTTTTATAAATACATGCCGCCACAAGTATTTTTAAAGTCGGAACTTCATTACATTGCGCCTGTGCTTGTGCACAGAATAGAGATGTGCTTGTAAGTAAAAGGGTGCTTAGAAAATAAATATTGACGTTCTCTTTTGTTTTCATAATTTAGCAGCCCTTCTTTCGTGATGAGATCTATGCTTGATGTTTCTACTGACATTTGCACAAGTAATCATAGACCATTTGTGTCCAAGTTTCCATACGATCATAGTAAGGCTCCATTTCTTCAAGAGTGAGCATCTGGCCGGATTCAAGCTCAGATTTAACGGTAATGTTTGGGCTTTCGCCTTCGATTAATAGTACGAGGCCCAAATGAACTTTGCCAACATCATTAGAATCGTCATTTAATACGCCCATTGTTTCGAATGATGCACATCCGGTGAAATTAACCTCTTCATGAAACTCACGAAATGCCCATGAAAAAATTGAGCTGCTCTGCATATCTTGTTCGCGAATGTGTCCGCCAATGCCAAGGGTAAACTTTTCCTTGAGACGTTGCTCTGATGCTTTTGCTTTGCGTTGCATCAAAAAAAAGCGATCAGCATAGTTAAACACTAAATAGGGAATAATTTGTTTATAGGCTGGATCTTGCTCCATTATTGAACGTGGTAAAAACTCTTTTTTGCTTTCAATAGCTTCAACCATATCTTCAACCGGTTCGCGTTCAAGGCCATTGAATGGTTCATGAAGGGCAAAGATATCATCACGTTTCACCACTAAGATCATTTCGTCAGTTAATTGTTTCGATGTTTGTTTCGATTTTTGTAATGTCATTTTGTGTTCCTTAATTAATTTTTTTACTACTCAACCTAATACCTATGGGCAAGTTTACTATGGTAATTTCGTTATGTAAATCAACGATTTAGGTTCAATACTACTTTCTTTTTAGGGTTCGCCTTGACAGGATGATTAAGTGTGTTATAGATTTTGACGGAGTTTAGTTTTTATTTTTTTTAAAAAAAAGGAGTGGTTGCTATGAAACCACGGATGCTAACTTTGGCGTTGTTGAGTGTGCTATTTAATGGATCAATTTGTGCGGGTGATTTTTTACAAAAAGAGTGCGCTCAATTAAAACAGAAATATTGTCGGTCTAAAAAGAGCTATTCTTGTGTTAGGCCTAATCCAGAGCTTGTGGCCAAAGATGGTTGCAAATTTCTTTTGAAGCAGGCGCTATTGGAAGCAACACACACTTATGGTGCTTCGCAAGAAAAACTTGATGTTTTCAAAGAAATAAGCGGTCTTGAGGGGGCATGTGTTAAAGAAATGAAATTTTGGCATTCAGGAGTGCTGGATGTTTTGCATCTTCCGACAAATGAAAAAGGTGTGACTTGTCGTACCCTCACCAACAATAGTGTTGATTTTGTATTAAGTGGTCTTGGTAATTTTAGTGATGTATCTACATTTGTCGAGAAACGTGCAGCAGGAGTGATTGCTTTAATGTTGGAAAGATATATGAAAAAGCTTAATGCGCAGAAATTTAATAATTGAAAATGTAAATTTTGTGTTCATATAGCTCATAAGGAGTGCTCATGAAGAAATCGATTTTATTATTGTTGTTGTGCAACGTTGTTGCAATTAAGGCAGCAGGTTGTTCTGAAGAAGATGCTTTTGAGTTATTAAAAGAGGAATCTTTAAAAGCTTTGATATGCCTAAATAATGGCGATGATAAAGCTGCTTGCGCAGAAAACTTTTCATGTAATACAGGAATAAAGCTTAAAAAGTTTAAGCCTTTGATCCATGATATTCGAAGCGACCACTTGGGGGCAAATTTTCCAGCAGATGATTTTCTCATTATAGGTGAGCAGCCAGAATGGGGTGATACTTTTAGCCTTCAAACAGTTTTAGATATGAACGATTTAGATGCGATGGAGAATCGTTACCCTAGATATTTAAGATTGATTTGTGAGATTATTGGTGCTACTCAAAAAGATTAATTCTTCATTTTTCCGAAAAAGGTAAAAAGGGCTGCAATGTGCGGCCCTTTTTTTTGATCAAAATGCCAATTCATCGTACCAAAAACAACGATCGAAGCTTGATTTTATAGCCTAAGATTAGTAAGATAAAAGCTATAAGTGAGAAAAATTACAACCTTTGGCTTCCAAGGCGCGTTTTTATGACTAAAAGCTTGTTGAAAAGTATTCTTGTGGCAGATCAAACAGTTTTTTCTTTTAAAGAGCTTTTTCTTTTGGCTCAGCCTATAAATGAAGATGCGTTAAGATCAAGACTCCATTATTACATTAAAACAGGAGATTTGTACCATATTAGGCGAGGATTATATGCTAAAGATGATAAATATGATCATTTTGAGTTAGCAACAAAAATTTTTATTCCTTCCTATATAAGTTTTGAAACGGTACTTGTTCAAGTAGGTATAGTCTTTCAGTTTTATAGTCAAATATTTGTTGCGACATATCAAACACGTGAAGTTATGTGTGATGGGCAAGTTTATGCTTTTAGAAGGTTAAAAGAGACAATTTTAACAAATTCATTGGGTATAGAAATGGGCGAGAGATATAGCATCGCCTCAAAAGAGCGGGCATTTTTGGATATGGTATATCTTTTCAATCGTTATCATTTTGATAATTTAGAGCCATTAAACTGGGATTTAGTTTATGAGATGGTGCCTTTATATGAAAAAGAAAACATGATTAAAAGAGTTGATGGTTACTACAATGTGTTTAAACGGGGATTATGATGCTTGATATTGCAATTCATCGCAGCATTCTTGTCAAAATTTTGAAAGATCTTTTTACCGACATGGCTATTTCACCCTATTTAGGCTTTAAAGGCGGAACTGCGGCACTTTTATTTTACGATTTGCCAAGATTCTCTGTCGACCTTGATTTTGATCTTTTAGATGATTTAAAGCAGGAACTTGTGTTTGAAAAAGTAAATGCGATTCTAGCAAAATATGGAGCGGTGAAATCGAGAGATAAGCGTTATAGTCTATTCTTTTTGTTATCGTACGAAGATAAGCAGGATGGGGCTCAAAACATTAAGGTTGAGATAAACAAACGTAAATTTGGGTCTCGATATGAAATAAAACATTATTTGGGCATTCCTATGCGAGTGATGATTCAAGAAGATATCGTTGCCAATAAACTTGTTGCCATGTATGAGAGAAATGCTCAAACCAATCGCGATATTTTTGATGTTCGTTTTTTTCTTCATAATAATTGGCCGGTCAATGATAAAATTATTACACAAAGAACCAGCATGGATTATGCCTCTTTTTTAAATGAAGCGCTGAAGGTTTTAGATCAAGTCAATAATCGAACGATTCTATCAGGTATTGGGGAACTTCTAGATCAAAAGCAGAAGGCATGGGTAAAAACACATCTTAAGGATGATACGATGTTCTTGTTGAAGTTGGTCTTATCCAATGTATCTAAGTAAAGTTTTCAACTTTTGACCAAAATGTCAATTCATCGTACCATTAGATTAATGAGTAAAGTTATCTATGCATCGCTAAAACCGTAGGTTTTAAATAATGAGTTACGATTTTCAATCAATCGAAAAAAAATGGCAAAAGCAATGGGATGATAATCCCGTTGCCCAAACACAACCGACAGGCACCGAAAAAAAATACTATGTGCTTGATATGTTTCCCTATCCATCTGGTTCAGGATTGCATGTGGGCCATTGGCGAGGTTATGTGCTCTCTGATATTTATGCGCGCAAAAAATGGCTCGAAGGTTATAATGTGTTGCATCCAATGGGTTGGGATGCATTCGGTTTGCCGGCAGAAAATGCCGCAATAAAAGAGGGAAAACACCCAAAAGAGGCGACGGCTAAAAACATTGCACGATTCAAAGAACAGCTCAAAGAGATTGCCGCTATTTATGATTGGAGCAAAGAGCTCAACACCACTGATCCAGACTATTATAAATGGACACAATGGATTTTTTTGCAAATGTATAAAGCTGGACTTGCCTATAGAGCAACAACGCCTATTAATTGGTGTCCTTCATGTCTCACCGGGTTGGCTAATGAAGAAGTGGTTAATGATGGATGTGAGCGTTGTGGCACCAAAGTTGAGCAAAAAAACATTCCTCAATGGATGCTCAAAATAACCGATTATGCTGAAAAACTGCTCGAAGGCCTTGATACACTTGAATGGCCAGAAAAAGTTAAATTGATGCAAAAACATTGGATCGGCAAATCAGAAGGTGCTCAAATTAACTTTGTGGCAAAAGATAATACTGGCGCCGAAGTCGCGTTGCCCGTGTTCACCACATGCCCTGAAACCATTTTTGGCACCACTTTTTTGCTTATGGCACCAGAACATCAATTAGTAGAACAACTGGCAATTCCAGAACAAACAGAAAAAATAGAAGCCTATGTTGAGCACACGAAAGAAGCGCGTGCCTTAAGTCGTTCAATTGACGACAAAGATAAAACAGGCGTGTTCACCGGTTCTTATGCAATTAATCCGATCACCAAAGAGGCAATGCCTATTTATATCGCCTCATATGTGTTGCCTGAATATGGCACGGGCATTGTGATGGCAGTTCCAGGACATGATGAACGTGATTTTGAGTTTGCGACAAAGTTCAAATTGCCGATCAAACAAGTTATCAGTTCGCCAGATGCTAAAGTTGATGCGCAAGGTAATTTAACTGAAGTCTATACCGGTGATGGCACATTGATCAATTCTGGTTCATTTGATGGAATGCCGGCCAAGACTGAAGGGCGCAACAAAATAATTGAGCATATTGCAGCGCAAGATGCTGGTGAAAAAACAACAAATTATAAATTACGCGATTGGGTATTTTCCCGTCAACGTTATTGGGGTGAGCCAATTCCACTCATTCATTGTGCCGATTGTGGCATTGTGCCGGTTCCAGAGGATCAATTGCCTGTAGCATTGCCTGAAGTTGAAAATTATCAACCAACTGGAACGGGCGAATCGCCACTTGCAGCAATATCTGAATGGGTGAATGTGTCATGTCCACAATGTGCCAAACCGGCAAAACGTGAAACAAACACGATGCCACAATGGGCAGGTTCGTGTTGGTATTTCTTGCGCTATCCTAATCCGAACTTATCTGATAAGGCGTGGGATGCAAAAGATATGAACTATTGGATGCCTGTCGATCTTTATATTGGCGGCATTGAACATGCAATTCTGCATCTTCTTTATGCACGTTTTTGGACTAAAGTGCTTTATGACTTAGGTCATGTACCATTTGATGAGCCATTTAAGCATTTGTTCAATCAAGGCATGGTGCTCAAAAAGTCTGATAAATCAGGGCATGTTGAAAAGATGTCCAAATCGAAGGGCAATGTTGTGAACCCTGACGACATAGTGCGTAAGTATGGTTCAGATGTTTTGCGCATGTACATGATGTTTATGGGCCCACCAGAACTTGATTGTGAATGGCAAGATGCCGGTCTTGATGGCATTAAGCGATTCCAAAATCGCCTATGGGATTATTTGAGTAATCCACAAACATTGTTGCCCAAAAATGAAACTGAAGATAAAGCTGCGACAAAACGTGTGCACAAATTTTTGAAAGATTTTCAGGAACGTTTGGATAACTATAAACCAAATACGGCAATTTCATCTTTTATGGAATTCTCTAATGATGTAATCGCACAAAAAATGCGTTTATCAAAAGAAAGTGTGGAAAAAGTTCTGGTATCACTTTCAGTTTTGGCGCCACATATGGCAAGTGAATTGTTGAAAATATTGCTGAACAAAGATTTACAAGATTGTCCATGGCCAACATATGATCTTGCATTAACGCAAGATGACACTAAAACTATTGTGGTGCAGGTGAATGGCAAAGTGCGTGCAAATATCGATGTACCGGTTGATGCAACGCAGGAAGTTGTTGAGCCTGAAGCGGAAAAGTTAATACTCAAATGGCTTGAAGGCAAGCAAAAAGTCAAAGTGATATTTGTGCCTAATCGTTTGATTAGTTTTGTAGTTAAGTAAGGAATATAACAAATGAATGATACAGTGTATGAAACTGAAACGGCGAAACTTTCGATTATTCGCGCAATGCAGTCAAATATGTTTGCGCATATGCTCTTTTTTCCTGAGCGTATAGATCATTTTGCTGTGCTCAAAGCACAAGGTTTGATAATGGTCAACTCAGGATTGGCAGATGACACATTCAATCAGGTGTTTAACGCAAAGTTACGCGAGCATCCATTGGCAATTATTGAAAGTACCGTTGATTATTTCAAACGAGAATCACTACCATTTTCATGGTGGCTGAGTCCAGATGATACGCCTGTTACTATGCCTGAATTATTGGCAGAGGCGGGTTTAAAATTGACTGAAAAAAATGTTGGCATGTATATGCCTATTGCTGATAATGCATTTGAGCAAGGTGAATTGCGTGTTGAGCGAGTGCTAGATATGGCATTAATGGACGATTTTGCGGCAGTAATGCTTGATCATATGGGGCACACAGAAGCTGCGCAGACCTATTTCCAATGGTTGAGCATGTTTAACTTTGCAATCGATGATTATGAGCAACTTTATGTTGGTTACCTTGATGAAGAACCAGTTGCCATTGGTATCCTCACATTGCATAGTAAAGTTGCGGGTATTCACAACTTAGTTACGCGTAAAAACCAGCGCAGAAGAGGTTTTGGTACTGCAATGTTGCAAGAACTTTTAATGCGTGCACAAATTGCCGAACATTCAGTTGCAGTTTTGCAGGCTCAAAAGGATGCAGTGAATTTGTATGAGCAACTTGGCTTTGACCCGTTGTGCGATTTTTTTGAATATGCACTGCCTGTTTTAGAGGAATAAACTGAAAGCCTACGTTTTGCGGACTTTCAGTTTTACTTAATTCGAGGAATTCGATATTTTACTTAATTCGGGAAATTCGACATTGTAAAAGCCTTTCTTCATGTAGGCAACCAAAAGTTGTTTGTTCGTTCGGGGTACAAAGTTGCGATGATACCATTGTTTAGTTTTACTATTAATAATATAGGTAAATAAGCCGAACTCTTCTTTCTTGTTTTGAGTGATAGAGCCAGGGATAGTAAGCAATATATCGTTTTGTTGACTGTTTTTGCGGCTTTCAATAGTTGATTTTGTGCTGCAGAGTGATAAATATTTGTCAACTAATGGCGTGAAGCCATGAACGATATGAGCGCTCTCGCGATATTTAAGTTTGTGGCTTTGTGGATCATTATAGCCTTGTTCTCGTTTTGCTTGTTCAGGTTTCTCTAGCCATGCATTTACCCAAGACGTGTAGTTTGGCTTGCGGTATTCTTGTTGAGGATCAGCAACTTTAAATAGTTTGATCACAGCGTTATTGAGTTTATCAGCTATGCGTACCATCGTTTCATCTTCATGAGTTGTTTTGCTTCCATCTTGAGTGAGTTTGGAAGCAAAGCTATTTAGCGCGAGAGTTGTTGGGTGAGTATTGCTGTTGTTGCAGCTGTTTGATTTTAAAGTCAGCGTTTGTTGTGGTGACTGACTTGAAGTTAATTGTATTGCGATAGGTTTTACTTGTGCACTTGAAGAGCATGAGGCCTTGTGATTATCATTCTTTATAGTATTAGTGTGTGTTTTTTGTGTAGGCCGAGTGGCAACCTTCCTTTTGTTATTGTTATTGTTGCGGCGCCTATTTTTTTTATTTTGACGATTCTTCTTAGGTATTCGTTTTGGGCAAAATCGTAGATCAGCAATGAAATCATCTTGCTTGCGTTTCATTGGTGTAGTTAAGTCTTTATATTTGGCTTCAACCTCTTGTTTAAACGTATCAATACTTTTTTTTACCATATCATAGTTGGCGCAAATTCTAGCGCGCAATGCCTGTAGGGAGCGATCATGTTCATCGTCTCGTTCTGTGAAGGTGTTATTTGCCATTTTTATTTTTTGGATTCGTACCCACTCTATTAGGCTTTCGTATAAGATGTTAAGAAAATGAATCGGATTGCCTGGGTATTGAATAAGCTTTTTAATCGAGTTGCTTTGGATACTGCTTATTGATGTTATATTAGTAAATAAAGGGTCATCAATATTTTTTTTACGATCTCCAGCTGCTTGCAAAAGTTTTGATGCCGTTTGGAGGTATTTGATCATAAATTGGATATCATTATCTTTTGTTGACTGCCATCGTTCTGTTACTTCTGATATTGCCTGGATATGCTTTTTGCTATCTTCATTTTTCCATTGTTGAAAAAGGTTTTTATATTTGAAGTAGAATGCCAAGGCTTCCGCACTCTTAGCGACAAAAAAACCTTTAACTGTTGCGTCTGGACGAATAAATGATAGAGGGCTTTTTAGTAACATACGATCAACCGCTCTTTGCAGTTCATTTATGTTCTTCCGTGTTCTTAACCAATGGTGCGAAAATGTGACAGCTTTTTCTTGATTGTTCAACAGGGTGAGTAGCTCATTTAAGAACTCCTTTTGATCATCAAGATTTTTGGGGCAGAGCTTATGTTTGTCCATTGTGCTTAATGATGCGATTAGGCGTACCGGCTTGAGTTGCGTATTTGCTCCACTCTGTATTATTGTTGAGCAGGAAACAATTGATAGTAGTAAGCTGTTTAGTGCTAATTTGTTCATTTTGAATCACCTCGATTTTATGAGTTTTTACTGTTTAGAAAAACAATACACAATGATTATTATATTTCAAATAGGATAAATGTCAAGTTTTTCGCTTGTTTTCTTGCCGCGCCGGTAGTTTTTAGTTGAATTTAGGTGTTTTAGTGGGTTATGCTCACATGCCATGAGTCCCCGACTTGTTTCTATTCTTATTCTATTCTAAGCATTGAGAAAATAGCCCGCATTTTGCGGGCTTGTAGCTTTATCTTAATTCGGGGAATTCTACTTCATAATAGCCTTGTTGCATATAATCTTCTAAAAGTTCTTTATTTGTACGAGGCACAAAATTACGATGATACCATTTGCCAGTTTTGCTATTAATGAAGTAGGTAAAGAGTCCGAATGTTTCTTCTTTATTTTGTGTGATTGAGCCAGGGAGTGTAATCACAATATCTTGTTGCTCGGTTTGGTTATTCAAAATGTTTGATTTCATGCTGCAGGTATGAAGATAGTCATCAACGGTTGATGAAAAACTATGTACTATTTGTGCGGATGCACGGTATTTAAATTTATTGTCATTTATTTGGAGGTAACCTAGTTGTTCTTTAGCTTGGTTGGGATCCTTAAGCCATTGTTTGATAGATTCAGTGTAATCTGGAGTTGTATATTTGTTTTGAGGTTTAGCAACTTTAAATAATTTGATAATAGCCTCATTTTTTTTATCAAAAAATTCGACTATGATATCATTTTCTACAATATCGTTTGTATCGATAGAGGCATCTTGATTTAGGCTTGGTGCGTGAAATTCCTGTGTGTTGCATGCTTGCTGTATATCGTTGGTATTCGATGTGTAAGATGATGAAGATGAGCCAAGAAGTGAACCACTTGTGTTGAGTTCGCTTTTTTGGCTTTCTATTGCGTTGCTTTTATAGTAGTTCTTCTTGTTTTTGTCCTTGTTATTGTTTGACATGATTATATCAGGGCTATGAAGCTTGCGACGATTCGATTTTGCTTTCTGGCGAATTTTATTTTTTTTGGATATCTGATGGTGAACTTGCATAAAATCGTTCTTTTTTGATGTTAAGCTTTTTAATGTGTTATCAATTTCTTTTGTTAGTTGATCAATTTTTGTTTTCAGTTCTGTATATTCTGAGCATACCTTTTTTCTGATTTTTGTTAGTTTGTTATCAGAATCATCATTGCGTTCAGTAAATATTTTTTGTTCAATTTTTATTAGTTGAGTTTGAAACCATGAATCGAAATGCGCATTAAGTTCTTTATAGAACTTAAGAGGATTCGAATCTACTTGAATAAGCCTTTTTATATGAGGGTTTTTAATCTTACAAAATTTGTTAGTAAAATCCGTAAGCATGCGAGAGATGTTTGTATCTCGCGCATAAGTTTTTTTCTGCAATTTCGCGCCCAAAATAATATATTTTATTATTGTTTTAATTGCATCATTAGTTGAATTCCCCCATTCACTAAGCATTGCTTCAATTTGAGCTCTACATGATGCGGGATCTCCTTCTGGATTAGAGACGATAAGGTTTTTATATTTTAAATGAAAGGCAATCTCTTCCGCTGTATGAGCTTTGCAAGAAAAGCTAATTTGGCGAGTAATTGTATTAAATTTGATATTAACAAAGTTTGTAAGAATGAATCGATCTACATCGTTTTGTAGTTTTTGAATTTCCATTTCTGCTTGGAGCCACTGTTCAGTATATTCTATAGTTTGAGCTTGTTCTATTAAAAGAGTTTTCAAATTTTTTAGAAACTGTATTTTTTGGCTTTTATTTTTAGGGTAAAGCTTTTGTTGTCCTAATGTACTCAGTTTCCACAAAATAGGTGATTTTTGTGAGGTACTTGAGCTTGAGACAACAGATGATACCAATAAGATTAACATTGAAAAAATCAGGCTAATCATTGTGTTTTTTAGCTTCATGATATATCTCCATAAATAAGTTTATCATAGTATTTGTTGTTTCCGTCCACACACCAATTATATTCCAAATAGGATAAAAGTCAATTTTTTATCTGCTTTTCTGCTGCAATGCTAGTTTTAGTTGAATTTATGCGTTTTGGTGGGTTATGCTCATGGCATGGATAGTGTATGCGGATTAAGCTTGGGTTTCGGTTGTTTATAGCTAAAAAGGCCTGATATGCCAAAAAAAAAGGATTCGTTAAAAACCTATAACGAAAAGCGAGATTTTGCCAAATCACCTGAACCAACAGGCGATCAACTTGCCAAAAAGATTAAAAAGAGCAAAAAGCCTATTTTTGTGATTCAAAAACATGAAGCGAGTCACTTACATTATGACTTTCGCCTCGAAATTGATGGTGTGCTGGTATCATGGGCAATTCCCAAAGGGCCATCACCAAATCCGACCATAAAGCGATTGGCTATTCAAACAGAAGATCATCCACTCGATTATGCCTATTTTGAAGGGATCATTCCTGAAGGATACGGTGCGGGGGAAGTTATGGTGTGGGATTTGGGTATTTATGAAAATCTCAAAGATGTCACCATGAAAAAAGCACTCAAAGAAGGGCGTATTGAGATCTTTTTGGAAGGCCAAAAACTTGAAGGTGGTTATGCGTTGATACGTACTAAATATGGTAAAGATGAGAGCAAAAAAAATTGGCTCTTTTTCAAGATGAAAGATGATTATGCTGATGGGCGTAAAAACCCAGTTTCCACCAAAGATTATTCGGTGTTGACGGGGCGCACGATAAAACAGATCAAAAAAGATAAGGATTCAGACGTTTATGAATGAATTTTTACTCAAAGTTGGTACAAGAGATATTAAAATAACCAACCCTGATCGCATATTGTTTCCTAAAGCAAACATTACTAAATGGGATATGATTCAATATTATGAGCGAATTGCGCCGTTAATGATTCCGCACATCAAAGATCGGCCACTCACATTGCATCGTTTTCCAAATGGCATAGATGCAGAGGGTTTTTATCAAAAAGACGCATCGGGTTATTTTCCTGGTTGGATTCAGTTATGCAATGTTGAAAAAGGGGATAAATCTAAAGTGGTACATCACGTTTTGGGCAATAATGCTGCCACCTTGGTCTACTTAGCAAATCAAGCAACAATCACACCGCATATTTGGTTGAGTAAAGAAAAAAAACTGAACTATCCTGATCGCATGATTTTTGATTTAGATCCACCATCAGTTAAGGAATTCGGCGAAATTCGTAAAGCTGCAAAGATATTCAAAAAAGTGCTAAAAGATCTAGGATTACATCCATTTGTGATGACGACCGGTTCAAAAGGTTTGCATGTAACCGTGCCGATAAAACCAAATTGTGACTTTGAATTTGTGCGTGCATTTGCGCGTCAGTTGGCCGAACTTTTGGTTGTAGAGCATCCAGAACATTTAACAACTGAAATACGCAAAGATAAACGCAAAGGGCGTATTTTGGTTGATTATTTGCGTAATGCTTGGGCGCAAACTGGCGTTGCACCTTATGCAGTACGCGCAATAGAACATGCACCAATTGCAACACCGCTCAATTGGAAAGAGGTTAACCGTAATCTTGATCCACAAAAATATAACATGAAAAATATCTTTCGCCGCGTTTCACGCACTGGCGATCCGTGGAAAGACATAAATGAATGTGCCAAATCTATTAAAGCGATTACGCTCTAAAGCGTATCAAATCTGCACGAGTATCCATTTTAATTGGTTCAGTCTTGCAATGTGTGGAAAATAATAAAAAAGCATTCTCGATAAAATTTGAATAAGGTTGGGCCGTTATTTTTTTAACAAATTTTTTCTTCCGCGTGTGAATATACGATCGAGAATGTCGGTGGTCGATACCGTATGTGTGTAAGGTACTGTTTTAAAAATACCGAGCTCGATAGCCTCTTTATAAAAGAATGATAGTTGTTCTTCACTCATATCATCCCCATGAATGACTAGATCAATACCGTGTTCTTTGATAAATTCTTTAGTTATGCAATAAGGGCAATTTGGAATCACTTCATCCACATATTTGCAACCCATCACTGATTTTGTACGTTCTTCTACGTTCATAATTGGCGTGCGCTTATATTTTGCTACATCCTCATCTGATGAGAGTCCAACAATGAGATAGTGGCCATGATTTTTTGCTTGTTTTAGAAATTCAACATGACCGTAATGAAAAAGATCGGCCACCATATCAACATATACACGGGTAGCGCTGAGTGATGACGAAATGAGTAAACTTAATGTCAGAAGAGTTTTGCAATGGTGCATTACATTCCTTTGGTGATTATATGTGATATTTGATGTTGAGTATAACAGAATTGTCAGTTATTGCAGTGTTTCCCATTCGGCAAGCAATGTTTTTAGCTGCTCTTTTTTTGTATGAAGTTTTTTCTGATTTTGCAGAAATCTAGGTGAACCAAATTCAAATTCAGTAAAAGAGAGCTCTAGTCGATTAATTTCGCGTTCAAGCTTTGCCGTTTCGCGTTCAATTTTTTGGATTTTTTTTTGTTTTTCAAACGATTGGCCAGAATTGTTTTTTGCTTTTTTAGTTGTGTCCGATGTTTCAACTGTTTTTGCTTTAGCTGGAACGGATGCTTGTTTTTGTGCTAAATACACATCATAGTTACCTTCGTAACTCAATGCGCCATTAGGGGTAAGTTCAACAACTTTATTGGCAAGTTTATTTATGAAATAGTGGTCGTGAGATACAAACAAAATGGTTCCATCAAAATCAGTTAGTGCTTGAATGAGAACCTCTTTTGAAGGCATGTCCAAATGGTTGGTGGGTTCATCAAGAAGGAGGAAATTAGCATCTTGCATAAGCACAATTGACATAGCAACACGATTTTTTTCACCACCTGAGAGTATGCCAACTTTTTTGCCAATTTCATCCGATGAAAACAAGAATGCGCCTAAAAAAGAGCGAATTTGTTGTTCAGATTTTTTTGAACATAACTCTTGAGCATTTTGAAAAATTGTTTTATCAAAATCAAGTGCATCTTTTTGATCTTGTGCAAAAATGGCATAGTCAACATTGGCACCAAATTCGATGGTTCCTTGTTGTAACGGCAAATTTCCTACGATAATATTAAAAAGAGTGGTTTTACCCACGCCATTTGCAGCAATTAAGGCAACTTTTTGTCCACGTTCAATTTGCAGATTTACTTGATCGAAAAGTTTTTTATCACCAAATGCTTGTGCAATGTTTTGAGCATCAAGAACTATTCTACCAGCACGCTTGGTGGTAGGAAATGAAAAATGAACTTTTCTGGTGGATGGCGGTAGTTTTATGAGTTCTAGCTTATCAAGTTGTTTTTGCATACTTTGTGCCATTTTAGCTTTTGTGGCACTTGCACGGAATTTTGCAATGGTTTCTTTACGGCGTTTGATATCTTTTTGTTGTAGAGCGTGCGCAGATTTTAGTTGTTCCAGGTCAACTGCATATTGTTTTTCATAGGCAGAATAATTGCCCTTATAGACTTTTGATTTGCCATTTTCGAGTGCTAAAATGGTGTTGCATAGTTGATCAAGAAAGTAACGTTCGTGACAAACGAGCATAAAGCCAAAATTGGCATCCTTAAGAAATTGCAAAAACCAGTCTTTTGCGACAATATCCAAGTGATTAGTTGGTTCATCAAATAGATAGAAATCAGCTTTTTGCAGCAATAATTTTGCCAAAACTATGCGCATTTTCCAACCAACACTGAGCGTATTGACCAATGTATCCATTTGGGCAACTTTGAACCCTAAGCCGATTAGGATGCGTTCAGCCTCAAGGCGTAATTTGATTGGATCTAAATGTTCAAGTTTTTCAATAATTTCTATGTATTCATTAATAATGGGCTCATCTGTGATGCCTTCTTCTATTTTTGCTTCTAGTTCATCATGCCTTTTTTGTAGGGTTGTGACATCGCCGCATGCACTAAGTGCTTCTTCGATAATACTTTTATCCGATTGAAAAACAACATCTTGGGGCATATAGGCTATTTTTTTACCCGGAACGAAGGCAATGTTGCCAGTATCATATTCCTGCTGACCAGAGATGACTTTGAGTAAGGTTGATTTACCCGATCCGTTGAGACCAACAAGGCCCATACGAGCAGATTGATCGACATTAAATGAAATTTCATCAAAAAGAGTGCGAGAACTGAAATGAAGGCTAAGATTTTTTATATTTATCATGAGTTATACCTAATATTAATATTTTAATAACGTGATGAATAAGAGAATTATGGATTAAAACCCTCGTACATTAATTAGAATAGCTAAGTTATGCACACAATAGGATTCTATGTTATCAAAATCGAATATGATATATAAGACATGATATGTATAGTTGAGGTTAAAAAATAGTATATATGTCTAATTATATACATATATGGCTAATATTGCAATAGTTCTAAAGCAGAAAACAGGGCATGAACAGTTGACCCATGCCCATAAATTTGCGATATAAAGGTAGCTACTTGATATGGTTTGCTTGTTGTATGCTATATGTGCGTAAGCTTGTGGTGCAAAGAGCTATTATAGAACAGATTTTAAGTGCTGAACAGAGCATTATAAGTAGCATTGCTGTCATAGTTCCTTTTTTCATATGCTTTCCTTGAAATCAAAATCATTAACTAAATATGATTAGTTCTTAAAAACAGTAATAATGAGAGGGTAAGAAAAATGTATAAACGATTAAGTGCAGACTTGCACAATGACACGCTTAAAACAGAAAAGAATCTTAAAGAAGATAGTAGAAGAGAATGAAAAAAGGGGTAAAAAACAAATGAGATTGTAAGGTGGTGGATCACCGTGATAGGTTCCCAACCTATGTGTGTTTGTATAAGTCATTAGACTTCTCCTTAAGAAATATTAAATACACTACTTGCTTATAAAAATTAATAGCACAAAAATGGTCGGAATACAATACTTAGATCGTTTTTTTTAAATTTAGAATAATTGAAATTAATAATTGTGTTTGAACAAAAAAAGAGGAAGGCAAAACGCCTTCCTCTTTTTTTGTGTGGTGCTTATTACGCTTTGTTTTCTTTTGCAATGCGACGCTGATATTGTATAGCAGCTAAACGTTGAGCCTCTTCTTTGGTGTAGTATTGTTCAGGGTGCGTTGCTTGACGAGCATTACGCTTATTAGGGCGTTTAGCAGCAGGTTGTTTACTGAAATCACTGTTTTGGCATCCGCAACGTTTGTCTTTTGATGGCACAGTTTCATCTTTAGATGTTTTAGGCTTAGGTTTGTTACAGCCACATCGTGTATCTTCTGATGGCGCGTCTTTTTTAGGCTTAGGTTTATTACAGCCACATCTTGCATCACGCTTTGTAGGTGTGCATCTGCAAGGATCGCATGTGCAGTTTTCGCTGCAGCGTGTTATTTCGGTCGTTTTTTTATCACAACCACAGCTTGAGCTTGGCTTATTGCATGTGCTGCATTTGCGGTTTGAATTCTCTTTATTTGCCTTAGCTTCGTCTTCATCGGTTATTTCTGTTGTTCTGCAGCAAGGTTTGCAGCTACTTGTTGTACAACAAGAGGTCTTGCATGATGTTTTGCAACATGATTTGCAGTTATTTGTTTTGCAGCATGATGTTTTACAACAGTTTTTGCTGCATGAGCGAGTAGCTTTAGTTTTAGAGCAACATGTGCTGCATTTGCTTGAACATTTAGAAGAGCATTTGCTGCATTTATTACATGATGAACAGGTATTGCATGTTTGCTTGCATGAACAGCATTTTGAGCGAGTTACTGATGTTGATTTTTTAGAACAACATGACTGTTTGCATGAATTGCATGATGTGGAGCACTTTGGTTTGCAAGAACATGTTTGGCATGATTTGCATGATGCACGTGTGATTTCATCATCAGCAGTTGTTGACCTTAGATTTGTTGTAGTTTGGGTTGTGGTTGTTGTACCACAACATGTTTTACAGCATTTGCTGGTTTTGCAACAAGAATTTTTGCTGCAAGATTTGCAATTACTGGTTTTGCAGCATGATGTTTTGCAACAGTTCTTGCTGCATGCCCGAGTTATCGGTTTAGCTTTAGAACAGCATGATTGTTTGCATGAGCTGCATGTTTTTTTGCAGCAAGGCTTGCAAGAGCATGTTTGGCATGAACTGCATGATTTACGTGTGATTGATTTATCTGTTTTAGGCTTTTGCTCATCGTCAGCTTTTATCGTTCTGCAGCAAGGTTTGCAGCTGCTGGTTTTGCAACAAGAGGTTTTGCATGTTGCCTTGCAGCATGATTTGCATGATGAAGCTTTACAACAAGATGTTTTGCAGCATGAGGTCTTGCAACAATTGGTTTTGCAGCAGCCAGCACGAGTGATTTCATTGCATTCACCGCGTAAGTTCAATGCTGTTTGAAGCATTAAATGCTTGATTTCTTTAGTTAATTCTGTGCTGAAGCTTTCAAGATAAAGGGCAACATTTTCTTCAGCATCTTTTGAGGTTAGATACTCATATTTTAATGCTTGAGTAGCAACGCTTAAGATGCTTGCAAAAATGTCGGCAATACTTTGACCAATCAATTGAGGATTTTCTGGATTATGAATCATTGCAAAAAGGTCATGGAGCATATCATGTAATGATTGAAGGATGCCTGTTTGAAATTCTTCATCATGTTCATCAAGTGCAGCAATATCACTTATTGAATCTTCTTCTTCTGCACGATTAAGGAGTGCATTTAGTTCTTCAACTGAAATAGCACGTAAATAGCGATGCATTGAGCGAATGTTTTTTGTCATAGCAGGTCGGAAGCAACGATCAACGGGGGCGCATAGATCATCAAACATGTCTTGTAAGCATGCTACATCACCAGGTGATAGTTCAGGACCTTGCCTGTGAACGGCATTTGCAGCAACATTTAAAATGCCTGCAAGCATTTTGCCAACATTTTGCAGTACGTTCGGCTTTTCGTGTGGGTTTTTAATAATGCGTACTAACCCCTCAACAACCTCTCCAACACTAGACAAGATGCGTCCAGTTTTTCCATCTTGGGATATTTTATTATCACCAGGGGTTTGAGGTTGAGGTTCTGATGCGTGTAGCATCACGTTGGCCAAAAGGCAGCACATGCTCAGATGAATAAGTTTTTTCATCCTTACACTCCTTTTTTAATGAAAATGAAAAAATAAGTTCATGCCTCACTATATCCACTGACATGGATAAAGGCAATAGTTTTTTGTTGTGAAAGGGATTGAAATAGATGAAAGATATTTAAATATTCTTTTCTTGAAACACGAGGACCTGAAGAACCCGTTTTGGACTTGCTTTTTGTACTTGAAAGTAAAAGTTTTTATATAATACGCGTTCTCCTTTTTTGGGTAAATGTTGTAGTTGCTCAGCTATAAAACCTCCCAAGGTATGCACGGTTTCGGCTTGGAAAGTTATATCAAGCAAAGGTGCAATTTCTTCTAGAGGGACGCTGCCATCTATTAACCAACTTTTATCCTTTAAGGCGATGATTTTTTCAACAGAAGGTTCATGCTCATCACTGATTTCACCAACAATTTCTTCCAGGATATCTTCGAGTGTGATCAAACCAATCAAACTACCATGTTCATTAACCACCATGGCCATATGCATATGTTGTTCCCGAAATTCTTTGAGTAATTGATTTATCTTCATGCTTTCAGGAACAAACACGATAGGGCGCATGATATCTTTAATTGGTTTATCATCATTTTTAGATAGGAGTGTAAATACGTCTTTTAAGTGTATGATACCGACGATATTTTCAGGATTTCTTTTATATACAGGCAAACGTGTAAATGTATGTTCAACAAATACTTGCAATATTTCTTGAACATTTGCGTTAATATCTGTGGAGATTATATCCATAGCAGGAACCATTATTTCTTTGACTGGTGTTAGGCCAAGTTCAAAGATATTTTCCAACATTTGTGATTTTTCACGTTCCATTAACCCAATTTTACGAATATAATTGATCAAAAATCTGATTTCAGATTCGCTTGTATCCCAATCAGCGTCATGCGGTTCTTTTTTGCCTCCAATGAGCAGCATAATGAAATCAGAAAAGCGTAAGAGCACTGTAACAAGAGGATATAAAGCAAGATAAGCAAGATTTATTAGCCACAATGTAGAGATGAATAGACTTTCGCCGCGAGTACGAGCTAAATTTTTGGGAATAATTTCACCAAAGATAACGATAGCTAATGTTGCTAAAAATATCCCCAGAGAAAATCCTAGACCGCCAGAAAAATTAAGCCAAGCGAAAAATGTTTCAGTGATGTGAGTTGCAAGTGCAGCAGTTGTTACATCTGCCAAACTGTTTGCAACCAAAATAGTTATTAAAATCCGTTGCGGATGTTTTTCAAGAGCCTGAAATAAATGTTTATACTTTTTTGTTGCAGATGCGAGCTCTTTTAATTTGAACAATCGTAATGCGGTGATGCTTGTTTCCAAAAAAGAAAAAAGGGCGCGGACGCATAAAGCGACCGCGAATAGTATTAACGAATTAGATATTGTACTCAGTCCAGGTTCCATTAATCAAACTCTTGAAATGCTTAAACGGTTATACACTGCTTTGCAATTCTATTTTATTCGATTGGTTCTTCAGATGCAAGAGCTTCTTCTAGTTCTTTATCAAAGAAGGAGCGTAAGCGTTTACTGCGCGAAGGATGACGAAGCTTTCTAAGTGCCTTAACTTCGATTTGTCGAATTCGTTCTCGCGTAACCGAAAAATCTTTGCCGACCTCTTCAAGTGTATGCTCAGAAGCAACATCGATGCCAAAACGCATTTTTAGCACTTTTTCTTCACGTGGCGTGAGCGTTTTTAAGATTTCGCGCACTTTCTCTTTGAGGTCATTGCTTGCAACGGTATCAGAAGGAGAAAAGTCATTTTCGCTTTCAATAAAATCTTTGATATATGCATCATCGCTATCACCAACGGGTGTTTCAAGAGAAATTGGTTCTTTTGAAATTTTGATGATGTTTTTGATTTTTTTCTCGTCAAGATTCAATTCTTTTGCAAGTTCAGCATGCGTTGGTTCTCTACCATGCTCTTGCACAAAGGTACGCTTGATTTTGTTAATTTTATTGAGTGTTTCGACCATATGCACTGGCACACGAATCGTTCGTGATTGATCTGCAATAGCACGAGTAATTGCTTGACGAATCCACCATGTTGCATAGGTGGAAAATTTGTAACCACGTTCAAATTCAAATTTTTCCACAGCTTTCATCAAGCCGATGTTGCCCTCTTGAATCAGGTCCAAGAAGTGTAGGCCGCGATTTACATATTTTTTTGCTATATTTACAACAAGACGTAAGTTTGCGCGAGCAAGATCATCTTTAGCGCGTTTATCACTGCGTTGTGCTGCAATAAGTATATTATAATATTCACTTGTTTGTGGCCAGTGTAATCCTATTTCAGCTTCGACTTTTTTGATGCTTTTTTGTGCCATGCGCATGTTGCGTTCAAGCTCTGCAATTGAGCTTTGATCTTGTTCAGTAAGTGGCTTTTTTTTGCTATAAGCTTCAAGTTGGTCACTGCAAAAGCGTATTAAATCTTGCTTTTCTTGTATTTTTTTGACCAATTTTTCTAGCTTTTTGCCCAATTTACGAATCAATTTGTTTGAAAATTTAATTGAACGAATGGTGTTGCCGATATCTGCTTTGTTATCGCGCACTTTGGAGAGCATTTCTTGTTTTTTAGTTTGTGTAGTGAGCTTACCACGATAACTTTGATAAATTTTTTCTTCGTTCTCAACTAAGGATTTAATTTTATCGATAGTTGCAAGTAGTGATTTTTGCTCAGCATCAATTTTTGGCACATTTTCTTCATCAAATTCTTGAAACTGAATAATGTCCTTTAATTGTGCCGTTTCTTTGCGTAAGCGATCTGCGATTTGTATGAATTCTTTATGAATTATAGGAACTCGAGATAGGGCCTCAATTGAGGTTATTTTAGCATTAGATATTTTTTCTGAAATAACTTTTTCGGTTTTTTTGTTCAAAAGAGGTATTTTTCCGATATCTCTTAAATAACATTTGACCGGATCAGTGATTTGAGCGCTATGGCTCATGCGCTCTTCTTCTTCTTCTTCCTCTTCCTTCTCATCATCTTCATCGCCATCATCTTCAATATTACTTAATTTTGCTTTAATGCTTTGTAATTTGGCGGCATTAATCTCTTCACCTTCAAGTGATGAAATAGTTTTGGTATCGCTTTCCAGCTCCTCCTGCATAACAAGCTCGATATTCTTTTTTTCGAGTAATTTAAGAAGATCGTTTGTTTCTTTGCTTGAAAGATGGTTTTTATCGCCAAATTCGATCACTTCCTCATAAGAAAGAACCTTTTTGTTTATTTTACCACGCTCAATAAGCTCATCAATGAGTTCTTTTTTTAGATCGATATTTTTAGCTGTTTTTTCAGATTTAGTAGTTTTTTTAGTCATGGGTATCCCTCGTTCCTTTAACTTTTACTCTTTTTGTATCATCTTTTGCTTGAGAGCAGAAAATGTTTGTATGAGTTGCTCTACCTCTTCGTGATTACCCTTTTCCTTGGCAACTTCAAGCTTGAGCTTTATGTTGTTCACGATTGTTTTCCAGTTTTTTTTCTGTAGATGATCAATCAATAACTCAAAATCATGTGGTTTTATATCGCTTTCCGAATCGAGCAAAACCTGACTTACCATTAACTTTTGACTGCCGTCTATTTGATCGAGAAGGTGATTTATCACTAAGTCTGGATTTTCTTTGTGCATGCGAACGGCAATTTTTAAGATATCGATAAGCTCTTGAGGTAGCAATGAATAAATATATGGCCTATGTTCTTCTGTTAGCAATGATATGTTATTAATTATAGCAGAAAATATATTTTTTTCTAATTTGGGCACGGAATCGAAGCTATCAGTTAATATGTTTTCAGGTTGTATGTATTGCGGGGGTATAGGTTTGGCTGGATAGGAGGGTTTGCGATCAAGTTCACTTTTTAAAGCAATATAAGGCATATCGAGCTGTTTAGACGCTTCTTGAAGTAAGATATCCTGCTTTAATTGATCATTTAGGTGTCCAATGATATCCAGAATGCTTCGAATAACCTTTAATTTTTGGCTCAATGGTTTTTGGTTAAACTGTTGACCAACGGATTTAATGAAAAAATGAAAAATATTTTGTGCTGTGCGTATGAGATAATCTAGATCGATTTGCTTTGCCAAGCAGGAGGCTGGATCTTCGCCAGCTGGCAATTGAATAATTTTTATTTCCAGTTCAACTTGCCAACAAAGTTCCGTTAAGCGCAAAATTGCTTGTTGGCCAGCTTTATCTCCATCATAAATAACAAAGATGTAATCAACATACCGCGAAACTTGCTTCAAATGATCTAGCGTGCAAGATGTGCCCAAAACAGCAGCTGTATTTCTATATCCATGTTGAATCATTGCAACACAGTCGGTGTATCCCTCAACAAGAAAAAGCGCGTTTTTTTTCTGCATATATTCTTTTGCTAAATCAATCCCATAAAGGAGGTTACCTTTGTTAAAGAATTCATTTTCGCGTGAATTATAATATTTTGCACGGGTATCCTGTTTTCTATATATGCGGCCTCCAAAACCGCAATAGTGCCCCAGGCGATCGGTTATGGGGAATATAATGCGCTCTTCGAACGGTGAGTATAAAGTTGTTTTTCCTTTACTCAAAACATTTGCTTCAATCAGATCATCAGCTAAAATGTGGTGCTTTTGCATGAAGTTGAGTAATGTTTTAATTGCTGAAAGGCCGTTGGGAAAATAGCCAATGTTGAAATATTCAATACAATTTTTATCAATGCCTCGACCATAAAGATAGCGCAACACGGCGGGGCTCTTGAGTAATAAGTCGTGGCACCAATCTGCTAAAAGCTCGCAAATTTTGAAATATTTTTTCTTTTCATCAATCGATTGTGATGATCCAAGTGAAACGTCTTCGGGCAATTCCAGCTGGTATTTTTCAGCCAATAGTTTTGCAGCCTCAATTTGGCTGCAATTTTCAACCCGTGAAATAAATGCAATCACATCACCGCCGGTATGGCAACCAAAGCAGTAGCAAATTTCTTTGTGGGGACTTACGGTAAATGAGGCGGTTTTTTCATGGTGAAATGGACAACACCCTTTATAATAGTGCCCAGCTTTTTTTAAGGTTACATATTCACTTACTACATCCAGGATAGAAAGTTTTTGCTTAATAAAAGTAAATATACTCATGAGTTTTTATCGTTGCGTGAAAAAATGATAAAACTGATGGCTGCAGAAATAATAATGCCAAGTGCGATCCATTGGTGCATTGAAAATGTTTGCAATGACGGTGCACTAAAAAATTCTTGATCCGCTCGCCAAAAATCAATAAGAAAACGTTGTCCAGCTGCACATGCCAGATAAACACATGTTAATTGGCCAGGTTTTTTTACCCAATGTTGCACAAAGAAATATAAGAATAAAAAAATTAGTAAAAGGCTAAGTGAGGCGTATAGTTGTGTTGGATGTAATGCACAGTATCTTGGTGCCAGCGTATCGGTTGTTATATAGGTTATTGCCCAGGGTAATGTGGTGGTTGCTCCAAAGCAGCAACCGGCAAAATAGCAGCCAATGCGTGAAATTGATTGAAGTAACGGTGCATAGAGTGCGAGTAGGTCCAAAAATGGCATAACTTTGATGTTGTTTTTCCTAAGATACCAAGGGATTACCAACAAAATGGCAAGCACTGATCCTAATATTGAAAAACCGCCTTCATGCAATGCGCATATATCAAACCATGATGAAAGACGATCGTAAGAACCAATAGTATGTAAAATACGCCCACCCACAATACCAGCTAAGATGCTTAAACTAAAAACGTTCAATAGTATTTCATTAGGTATGATTGATGCGCGCTTGGGATTTCGTTTGATTAAATAAAAAGTCAGCATGGCGCCGATTGCAATCATAAGGCCATAAGAATAAATACAAAATGGTCCATATATATGTAATAAAGTACGTGATAACATAAATCGCTTCTTTATTTTTAAGATTAACTTATGACATTAACCTGTTGAGGCGTTGCTTGTGGGATGATGATTCTCCAATCATTGTGCCATGAAAAGGTGATTTCGTATAGATCTTGATTTGGGTTAATTTCAAATTCTACCGACCGTTTTCCTTTTTTATAGCCATTCAAAAAATTATAGCTATAAGTAACCGTCAATTTGTTATCAGTTATTGTAATGAGTTGCTCTCGTCCTGGTCGCAAGATTTGATTATTAACTGTCAGTGCGAAATTGGGCGCATAGGAAACAAAGCATTTATTATATGAAATCATTTTTTTGGTGATTTTGTTTATAACTGTAATGACACGTTCATTGTGCTTTTTGGTTGGTTTTAATATTTGGTCTTGGTTTTGTGTGGGGATGCTGGAGTTGTTGTTGTTCGTTTGTATCGGCGGATTTATATGAGAGTCTGGTGAAGGTTGCGAGTCGATGTTTTTTTTAATGGGTTTTGGCTGAGGTGTTATGTGAGCATCACCGGAACTAAAGGTCTGATAGGTTATGATGGCAATGGGGAAGAAGCCAAGCAAGATAGCGCTTAACCATATTTTTTTAAGCATAAAGCCCAACTAATTACGTGTTTAAGTAGTTTGTTTGATATAAATACGCATGTGTAATAGATTGCCATAATCAACATCAATTTCAATTTTATCTTTATTGTCTGAAACAAGCTTATCAAGATCTAAAAAGATATCAGAGCAAAGAATGCTCTCTTTGGCAGGATCGATGTTTGTGCAAACAACAAAGGTTGTTTTTGCGTAACGAGCCATTACCTTGCGATAGATAAATAATTTTGCTCGGTTCCACCATTTTTGAATTTTACTTTCAAAGTGCGCCTTAGGCATAAAGTGCTCATCAACGAGTTTGCGGAAGGTGTCCAAGGTGAGTAGCTTGTCATTGCCAATCTCTTGAAACGTAAGTTCCCAGCTATCGCGCGTTTCAACTTTGACTTCATCGCCATGATGTGTTGTATACTCTTTTACTGCACGTACGATGACTGGTATTCCAAGAAAATGTTTAATGCATTCTTTGCCAAGATCATCCAATTCCCAATTGTTCTGTTTCAATAGATCAAGTTCAACAATATCTGCCAGATCATTGGTGAAGTGAACATCACGAGCCTCAGGATTCATGCTTGCTTTATTATATGTTGTTATGTGGGCATGCGAGTAAAGATCATTAGGCATGTGTAGCCCATAAGGACTGCTAAACTCATGTTTGACAAGTGAAACAGGTTGGGATGTTCGTGCAGCCATTTGAGGAATAATAGCAATGAACAAGCATCCAAATCCAAAAAACTTAAATCTTTTAACCATTTTTTCTCCAGTCTTATTTCACATAGATAATCTATTTAATCCACCATTTTCAACAAAAAAACATGTGTGTTGGGAATCTTAAGTAGCAGATTAGCACCTTTTTTAATAATTACAATTATATCACGTTAAGTAAAAAAAATAAAAGGGGCCGGCTTTTTTAGTGATATAATTCTTTAAAAGTCCTCTCTTTGAGTGTTTCTACTTAAATTCCTAATTTTGAAAATCAGCAATGAAATCGCAGCGGGTGTCATGCCTGGTATGAGAGCTGCGTCTGCAACGGTAGTTGGTTTATAACGTGCAAGCTTTTCCTGTAGCTCCTTTGAAAGTCCGGGCAAATTCTCTGTTTGTAATTCTTTTGGTATGCCTAATGTTTGGTATTGTTTTCTGCGTGCAACTTCGGCTTCTTCGCGTTTTAAATATGGTTCATACATAAATGATGCCTGTACGCTTAACATTGCGCGTTTAGAGAGGGGTCCGGGTGCATGTTTGGCAATAATGTCTTTAGGGCAATTTCCGCGATCAAAGAACGCTAGCAATTCTTGGTGTTTAAAGGATGATTTGAAGATCTCTATGGTTTTTGCGATAACTTCTTTTTCTTTGCAGAAATCGGCATAAAATTGCTCGTCAATGAGGCCTATGCTGTATGCTTTATCTGTTAATCGTAAAAATGCATTGTCTTGGCGAAGTAATAGTCTGCGCTCTGCGCGAGAGGTAAACATTCGATAGGGTTCATCAATGCCCATAGTAATCAAATCGTCAATCATTACCCCAATATAGCTTAGGGTTCGATCGAGTATAAATGGTTCTTTGCCATGTGTTTTTAGGTGGGCGTTTATGCCGGCAATTAATCCTTGTGCTCCGGCCTCTTCATAGCCGGTAGTGCCATTGATTTGACCAGCCAAAAATAAGCCGGGGAATTTTTTTAGTTCGAGTGTGTGATGCAATTGATTAGGATGCACGTAATCATATTCGATTGCATAGCCAAGTTTGGTAATGATAGCGTTTTGGAATCCCTTTATCGAACGAATGTAATCTTCTTGCACATCTGCGGGTAGCGATGTTGAAATACCGTTAGGGTAAACTTCTGTCATGCTTGCATCTTCAGGTTCCACAAAAACATGATGTGATGATTTGTTTGCGAATCGTGAGATTTTATCTTCAATTGATGGGCAATAGCGAGGTCCAACACCTTCGATGTTACCACTATACATTGCCGAACGATCTAAGTTCTTGCGGATGATTTCATGTGTTTTTTCATTGGTGTAAGTGATGTGGCACGGATGTGTGTTGATAACTTTGTGTGGATAAAATTCGAATAAATAGTCTAAGTTGTCAGCTTCCTGGCTTTCCATTTGGGTGTAATCTAAACTGCTGTGTAGTAATCGTGGTGGAGTGCCCGTTTTTAAACGACCAATCTTAAGGCCAGAATTTCTGAAAAAGTGTGCTAATGTTTTGACCGCTTTTTCACCGCGTCGACCGCCATCATATTGTTGTTTGCCAATATGAATTTTGCCGTTTAAAAAGGTGCCAGTGGTAATAACAACTGATTTAGTATTAATGATATCGCCATTATGCAATTGTGCTCCACAAACAGCGCCTTGTTCATCTAACACAATGTCATCAACCGTGCCATCAATGATCGTAAGATTTTTCGTTTGCTTGAGAATTTTTTGACTTAGGGCGCTATAAGCATGTTTATCAATTTGTAGGCGCAGTCCTTGCACAGCTGGGCCTTTGCGTGTGTTAAGCATGCGGGCCTGAAGGTATGTTTTTGTGCAGAGTTTTGGCATTAATCCGCCCATTGCACTAATTTCAAAGACTAAGTGACCTTTGCCTATGCCACCAATTGCAGGGTTGCAGGGCATCGTGCCTATTTTATCTGTATCAAGCGTGATGAGTGCTGTGTTGGACCCCATGCGTGCTGCAGCATATGCTGCTTCTATACCTGCATGGCCACCGCCTACAATAATAACATCAAAATGTTGAAATTCTTTTTTCATGCATAGAGCCTAATGGATAATTCTTGGTTAAGTTAGCGTCCCTGGGATGAATTGTCCCAGGGAATCAGTTTACCGAGTTAGTATGTACTAAGCAATAGGTTTTGTTAAAAAACCGCATAACACTCCATTTCCCCTGTGATATGGGAAAAAATAAAGACGAGTCTTTAGAATCTTTTTATAATCTTTTGCGAATCATGCGTAATAATTCACCAGCACTTAATGTTGAAGGCTTTCTACATTCTTGGCGTAGTTCTTCAAGTACTTCACGAATGCTTTCGATGGCTTGGCTCACTGGTGCTGAGTAGACTTCATCAAGCATATCTTCATCAGTAATTTCTCTGACTAATTCAGGAGCAATATCGATGGTGATATCATAAGGACTTGTCAGTTCCGCCGCTTTTGCTAAATATGCATCAATACTGAAGAAGCTATCATCTGAAGTTACTTGATCAATAACCGGTTTTAATGCTTTAGCAACTTTAATTGCTGTTGGTCGACCTTGTAGCGATTTGTTCAACGCTTTATATAATCTATCAAAATGACCCTTAAGTTCATCTGCTGCATTAAGAAGGACTTCTAGCAATTGGCAATAGTTGCTAGCTGTTATGCCTCTGCTTTTAATTTCAGCGTATTCTGCGCGAATAGGTTCGATAAAAAGGTCTTCAGCTTGCTTAATCGCTCCATTGAGTTTTTCACAGGTAACCTTTAGTTTTTCATTGCTGTGTGGATCAATTAGGCCGTTTAATTGTGACTTGAACATGCCAATATTGTTAGTAAATTTAGTAAACACATCTGCAATAGCTGTTTCTAGCTGTTCTTCATCTGTGGCGCATGATTGCACGTTTTGCGGATGTGTAGATGAGCCGCGGTATGTGCTGTTGAGTGAGCTTGGCTTTCCTGAGTTGGGGGCGCCTGTGTTTGGTGTGCTATAGACTGAGCCTGGTACACCTAAAAAAAGTACTAAAATTGAAACACGTGATTTTAAAATTGTAGATTTCATAGTAAGATCCTTATATTTGTGGATAACAATAACCTCCCGAGTTGATATTATCAAGTTTATGTTGATGTGGGATTTAGTCAAATGGTGTCTGAATAGCAGCTCGGGCACGCATCTTTGGGTTTTATTCCTCTGGCGCCATGAAGTGCAATTGTTGAGGAAGACGCTTTTATTATAGATTTAATTGGATGTTGGGATGATATATCATATTTCGCTTGCTTTAAAGCCCTATTTGTCAATATTGAATGTTGTGCATTATGTGAGCTTCAGGATGATTACAGCATTGTTGACTACGTTAAGTTGTTCTATTTTTTTTGGAGGTTGGTTTATCGGTAAGTCTAAACTTTTTTTCAGGTCATCTGCACGTGAACACACTCCTGATACACATCGTGCAAAAGATGATATGCCAACTATGGGAGGTATCTTTATTATTGCTATGGTGATGTTTAATACTTTGTTATGGTGTAATTTAACCGATATTAAGATTTGGCTTTTTTTATTATTAATGTTGGGTTTTGGTTTTATTGGGTTTTGGGATGATTGGCAAAAAATTAAAAAAAGTCGAGGTATTTCCGCGCGCATTAAGTTTGGCTTGCAATCTTTGGTGGCTATAGGTGTGATGTGTGGATTGATCTACTCTGGACAGGTTTATCCTGCTATTTGTTTTCCTTTTTTTAAATACATATGTCTTTGGCTTGGATGGGTGTATGTATTATGGGGTGCGTTTGTTATTGTTGGATGCAGCAATGCTGTTAATTTAACTGATGGTTTAGATGGCCTTGCCATCGGATCGCTTATTCCAAACTTCGCTATCTTCTCTGTGATTGCTTATGTTGCAGGACACAGATTTTTTGCAGAACATTTGCAAATTCCTTTTGCGCACACTGATCAAATGGCAATCGTTGGTGCAATTTTGGTTGGAGCAAGTTTGGGATTTTTATGGTTTAACACCTATCCAGCTCAAATCTTTATGGGCGATGTTGGTTCATTAGCTTTGGGCAGCGCGTTGGCCTATATAGCATTAGTGTGTAAACAAGAATTTCTGTTAATTATTGCTGGGGGCCTTTTCGTGGTTGAAACGATTTCAGTGATTATGCAAGTTACTTCGTTCAAGCTATTTGGAAAAAAGATATTTCGCATGGCGCCAATTCATCATCACTTTGAATTGTTAGGGTGGCCGGAGTCACGTATTACGGTGCGATTTGGCATTATTTCATTGGTGTTATGTTTGCTTGCGTTAATGACACTCAAGTTACGTTAATCTACATTTTGCTTGGTTTTGGCCATGCAAGATGCTCAAAAGGGCGCGCAAGCCTCTCTTCTCGATCTTTGTTTATGTATCGATGTATGTTTTTATGCTCCATGAGAAACACTTCTTGTTGCCAGTTAAATTTTTTCGCCCATTGCAGTGGCGTTTCGCCAAACCAATTTTGAATATCGGTTTTTGCGCCCCATTTTAGCAGTTCTTCAATAATGAGCTGCGCTGTTTTTGGTGAAATTTGTTTGCCTCTTTTTTTTACAGATCCTTGCCGCATGCGAATTGTCTGTGATAGAGGTGTACGTTCTTTGATGAAATCCTGTGTATTTGGATCTGCTCCATTGAGTAATAGCAATCTGACAATGTCGTAGTTTCCTTTTATTGTAGCCCTGTGCAGTGGCGTTTTGCCTTCTTTGCATTGTAGGTCTATTTTTGCACCATAGGCAACCAATAAACCGACGAGTTTGAGGCTTTCTTTTATTGTAGCCCAGTGCAGTGGCGTTTTGCCTTCTTTGCATTGTAGATCTATTTTCGCGCCATAGCCAATGAGAAGTTCGGCTGATTTAAAGCTTCCTGTGCTAGCAGCTTGGTGTAGGGGCGTTTGGCCACGTTGGTCGATAATGTTTGGGTTTGCACCATGTTTTAATAAAATTTTAGCGGCTTGGACGTTATTGCTTCCACATGCCCATCCAAGTGGTGATTGGCCTGTTTTGTCTTGTTTATTGATTATTGCAGGGTAAGCTTTCAAAAGAAGTTGGGTTGATTTGGCACAATTTCCTGCGGCCCAATGTAGTGGATATTTGTCATAACGGTCGAAAATGTTTGCTTTGGCTTGCTGTTTTAACAGTATGTTAACAATCTCGTGATGTTTTTTACTGGCAGCTCTTGCGAGTGCTGTGCATCTATCATTGTCCTGAATGTTCACATTGACTTTGTGTTTCAATAGGTATTGAACAATATGTTTATTGCCGCGACCTGCTGCCCAGTGAAGGGGTGTCCTGCCATTGCTATCTTGCTTGTTTGGGCTTTTTTGTTTGGTTTCTATCCAATGTTTGAGACTGTTGAGGTCGCCTGCGCTTGCAGCTACCCACATTGATAAGCCTCCTGCTTGGTCCATTGCGGGCATATTGTTATTATTATTATAAAAATAATATGTCTTGTTGTGGTAATAATTGCTTGAGCTTGCTGCAGAGCAATATCCACTAAATATGATTAACAAAACCAAGAAAGGTTGTTTGAGTTCCATTTTTATGATCTCCATTTGAATTGACCAATTAAAAAGTATTCTTAATTGTAATTATATCCGTTTTTTTGATTATGTCAACCCTTGGTGGTGGCGATTCAGGGCAATAGGGTGAATAACTTCGAATTGATAGGTGTTTTACAGAAGGCACACGTAATTTATCTATACTAAAGCCATAAAACTTTTTTTCTTTGTCATCCCCGGCTTGAACGGGGATGACAAGGCGGGCATTAAGTAGAAAAGCCTATATTTTAGATGTTTATTAAGCGATTGCCCTGGTGGAGATTGTTTTTTGGCTATTTTGTTTTTGTATAAAGGTACATAATGACACCTATAAGCATGAATGTGCCAAAAATATATAATGATTGCGTGCCATGTTTATAAAAACTGTGTGCGCATGAAACTAAAAATACGCCGCAATTGATAAGGCCAAAGATAGGCAACCATATTGAAGTGTTTGTTTTATTGCGCATTGTCAAAAAGAGCAGTCCTAAAATGCTGAAGGTATATGAAATGGTGCACCCGAATGCAGCAATTTGTTGTAGAGGAATTTGATTGCCACGTGTGCCAAAAATATAGACTGCACAAATAAGTCCTTCGGCCAAAACACATGCATAGGGAATGCGGTAGGCATTTTCTTTCAAAAAAGTACCGGAGCTGAGCACATGTTTGTTTTTTGCCAAAGTGTGTAAGTTCCAACTGTTACTAAAGATTACGCCAAATGCGCCTCCTAAAGCTGATGATGCAATGGCAATGTTAAAAATACCTTGTGCTTTAGTAGCTATTTCAGGTGTATTGCTAAAAAACTTTGCGAGTAATAATGGAAATGCATTCAAAAAGCTCCCCGCATGTTGCAGTTCTGGCCCAAGTGAGCCGTAAAAAAAGAATTGATATAGAATATTGATGGTCATCACAATTGCATATGATATCAATATTGCGCGTGGGCCATTTTTGTGCGCATCTTTAATGTTGCTGCTCAGTGATGTGGTGGCCTCAAAACCAATGGCCGCATAAAGCACGAGTGGAATAGTGGTAACAAATTGTGACCAATCAAAATTTGCCGCAGCATAATGTGACGGCGAAAATAAAAATAAACCACTAAATGTTACAAAAATTATCGGAATGAGTTTCATTACCAAGAACACGGTTTGTACCGATTGGCCTGTCTTTAAGTGTAGCATGTTCAATGCTATAAATAATGAAAGCACTGCAATGTCTAGGGCAAAAATGTTGATGTTTGCGAGTGGAGCAATGATTTGTTGTAGTAATAACATTGATGCATGAATCATTATGATTGCGGATGCTAGTTTGCCTGTAAAATAACTCCATGAGCTGGCAAAACCTGCAAATGATCCTATCTCGCCAGTGGCATAGGCATAAAAACCACCTGATGGATAGATGTTCACTAACTTTGCGATGCTCAATATAAGTGGTAATAATAAGACTGCCAATGCTGTATATGACACCCATCCGGCGGCACCTACAATGTTGGCTAATATGCTTGTGTTAATGAATAGGCCAACACCAACCATAATATTTAAGTTAATGAATATTGCGGCCAGTAGCGATAGTTTTTCCGATTCTTTTATATGAGACATTTTATTCCTTTTTTACTTTGAAAAAGCCAGATATAGTGCAATCGATCCGGCAACGGCAGCATTCAAACTTTCAGTGTTGCCCGGCATTGGCAGTGTGCACAATTGTTCACAATTTGCAATCCACTCAGATGGAATGCCATCAGCTTCGTTGCCAACAACAATGAGTGATTTTTTTAAATCTAGGTGTTCGGGTGGTTTGCCATCTTTGACTACCAATGCGCAAAGGTTAAGATCTTTTTTTTGATTCAAAAGTTCTTGCCAAGTTAGCTCAAAAATATCAACATTGGCAATGGTTCCAGCAGTTGATTGTATAACTTTTGGGCTCCAAATATCAGTACCTTCAACAATAACAATGGTGTTTACGTTCATTGCAGTAGCCGTGCGTATCAATGTGCCCATGTTGCCGGGGTTGGTAATGTTTGCGAGCACAAGGCCTGGAGTTAAATCTGAAGTTGGTTGTTGTGGCATTGTAAAAACACCTACAACCCCAGATGGCGTTTTAGTGGTACTAATCTTTTGCATGACTTCATCAGTAACTAGTGTGATCAAATTGCGATCAATGTTGATATGATGTTCGCTAAATGCTTTTTCGGTCAAATATAGTTGAATTGGCTTATATTTTGTTAGCAATGTTTGGATGGTGCGAATGCCTTCGGCGATAAAGCGTTGTTGGTTTTTGCGTTCTTTGGCTTTTTTGAGTGCATCGACCAATTTAATTTCTGGATTTTGGCGTGAATTGATTGTTTTCATTGATTTTCTTTACATTAAGATTGATTTATTTTTTTAGTATACACAGATTTTGCGATGCGGATAATCAGTATCTAAATGCCAAGGTATAGGTCAAGCGCTTTTTTTTGAAATTTATTTCATGTTTTATTGTGCACTTGCTATGTTTATTGCTTTTCTTAGCATATTTGAAGTTATAAGAATTGATGATCTTGTTAAGGTCAGGTATAGAAAGCGGTTTTTTATAGGATACATTATGCGCGTAAGCAGGTTCTTGATCAAAGTCGATAATGATTGGAATGAGGTGCGCAAAGGGATTAGGTATCTTTTTTTCTAAAACATGAGTGTGCAGCAAGATGTGTGTGCATAACAAAAACAACCAAGTTCTGGTCATAGGCAGGTCTCCATTTGTGTGATTGTAGCACATTCGGTTTGTTTGGGGCAATGTTCTTTGTCATTCCCTGGTTTCTTCATGCATTACTCAAAATTTTTACTCATTTAAGGCAAAATTTTAAAAATCATTCTCCCTGAGTGGAGCGTAGCGACCTATCGAAGGGTATTCCACATAAAGAAAGAAGAAAAGAAATTTGATTATTCAACTTTGTTTGAAACTTATACTTCATGTTTGAAGAAGATTATACTTTTTTTAATCGGAATGCCCTTCGATACCCTTCGTCAAGCTCAGGACAGGCTTTGCTACGCTCCACTCAGGGAGAATTTCATTATTTTTTTCGTTCTGAAGGATATGGCGTGAAGGATGACAAAAGTAACAATGTTACATTGTTTGAATACTACAGGTCATCATCCAAAATGCGTTGCCTATATTGTGCCATCAATTGCACCATGAAATGAAGATTGTGAATAGTGGCCAATGTGTAGCCGGTCATTTCTTTGGCTTTAAATAAATGATGCAAGTAGGCCATGGAATAATGTGTGCAAGTATAACATTCACAATTTGAATCAGGAGCTTCCATGTTCATTTTTTGTGCAGAGTTCATAATTTTGATCGTGCCATTAAAGCTGAACAATAGGCCATGACGCGCACAACGTGTGGGGTGTGAACTATCAAATGTATCGATGCCCAATTTAATGCATGGTTCAAGTGATGTTAAATCACCGATGCCGAGCAAATGATTTGGCTTATCATCAGGCAACATTGGCGTAACGTTGGCTAACATATCAAACATTTGTGCATGATTTTTGCCTAACGAGCCACCAATTGCATGGCCATCAAATGGCAATGATGTTAAGTATTCGCAACTTTCTTTGCGCATATCCGGATCGATACCGCCATGAATAACGGAATACATTGCTTGTTGTTGTGGATTTTTTAAATGATAATCGAGTGAGCGTTTTTCCCAACGATGTGTGCGATCGAGTGACTTGCGCAATGCTTGTTTATCAATATGATAGGGTGGTAGTTCATCAAATGGAATGATGATATCTGCGCCTAAATCTTTTTGCGCTTGTATTGATGTTTCAGGTGTGAGCAGGACTTTGTCGCCATTGCGATATGAGCGGAATAATACACCTTCTTCTGAAATTTTGAGCACACCATTATCGGATTTTTTTTTGCCTTTTGATTTCAGTTCATCTTTAACGCCGCCATAGGCTAGGCTGAAAACTTGAAAACCGCCAGAATCGGTAATGATTGGTTTATTTCGATTAATAAACGTGTGCAATCCACCAGCTTTTTTTACCACATCTGTGCCCGGTTGCAACATTAAGTGATAGGTGTTGCAAAACATCAGCTGCAAGCCGATTTCTTCGGCCATTTTGCTATCAAGTGCTTTGAGGCTCCCATTTGTGCCAACCGCCACAAAATTGGGCGTGTCGATTATGCCATGTGGCGTGTGGATTCGCCCAACACGTGCACGGGACTTTGATGATTGGTGAATTAATTCAAATTTAAATGTTTTCATACCCAAAAGTATACTATAATCGGCTGATTAAGCAAGTTTATTACAATATGAAATAGCCAATGCGGTTGTGCTATTGTAATTTATTGCAGTCATAATTCTGTGGTATAATATCATTATGTTGTTATTTTGCGCTTTAATAACAAATCTACCTGAATAACAGTGTGGCGATCTATTATATTAATCGTGTTTTTATAAATGAAGGAACTTATGAAACGTTTTATGTTAGTCAGCTTTTTGAGCTGTATGTTGGTTGGGCAAACTTCATGTGATTGGAAAGATCACGCCGTAGGGTTTGGCAAAGGTGCAGGCTCGGTTGCTAAACGTTCTGTGCAGATTTTTTCAGTTATTCCTTCAACTTTTTTTATAGGTGTAGGGTTAGGTCTTTTCGGTCCTAAAAAACCTAATGGAGATACAGTGTTAGGTGGGGGGCTTTTGATTTCTGCTTTATCATTGGTTTCGTGCGAATGGTTAACGTCATTATGGTGTACTATTGCAGATGTTGATTGTCTGTTGCGAAGCAATAATCAAGAGCAGCGTCGAGGCAAAACAAAATCTTTCATGGGTGGAAGAATAGTAGCTAATGCTGCATTATTAACAGGTTTAAGCGCTGGTATTTATAAGTTCTTTAAAAAATAGTACCTGTATTTGGATATTCTAAACGAGTCGGATTAAACGCCGGCTCTTTTTTTGTTCAAGACTTCTTATATAATAGCGCAATGATTTCAATGTGAAATCAACTCCCTTTCGAAGCGATTCATTGTTATTCTAAATTGACTTTTTTTTGGAGGTATTCTGGTTTATGTACGTATTTTTGCTGCTTTGTTTGGTGCAAAGTGGCTTTATTTAGTGATTTTCTTATAAATAAAGGTTTTTTATGAAACATTTTATATTGGTTGCTCTTTTCAGCTTAGGGTTGGTTGGGCAAATCTCTTGTGATTGGCAAGATAACGCTAAAAAAGTTGTAAAGGGAACTGCTGTATCATTGGCCACTTCTGGCTGTGGATATCTTGTAGGCCGTTTATTTTCAAAAGAATTGGCATTTGATTTAGCTCTTCTTTGTGCTGCGTGTAATGGAATTCACGGTTGTTATAGAGTTGTAAAAATGAAGAATGAAGGCGACGATAATCCTTGGTATGGAACCGGGAAAATAATCGGAGTGGGGCTTGCTTTTTCATACCTAAATAGTCTTTTGAAGCCTGTTGTGTGTTATAGGCTTTAATTTTAAAATGTAGATATTGCGTGATAAGTGTAGCTGGAAGCTAAGCTCGTTTTTTGCGCCATCATTTTAATTGGGTGCTTATAATTTGATATCTTCGGTATTCAGATGCTCAAAAGGTCGTGCAAGCCTATTTTCGCGTGCGGTATTCACATATTGGCAGATATTTTTATGCTGCATAAGATATACTTCATGCTTCCAGTTAAAGTCTTGAGCCCATTGTAGTGGGGTTTTTTCAAAGCAATCTTTTATATCGGTTTTTGCACCAAATCGAAGTAGTTCTTCGATAATGGCTTGTGCTGTTTTAGCCTGAATTTGCTTACCCTTTTTTTGTTTGGATCCTTCTCCCATTCGTATTATCCAGAAAAGTGCAGTACGTTTTTTGATGAAACATTGTATGTTAGGATCTGCTCCATTAATTAAAAGTAATCTGACCATATCATAATGGCCCATCACGGCAGCCCATTGTAGCGGTGTTTTACCCTCTTTGCATTGCACATCTATTTTCGCGCCATAACCTATTAGGAGGTCGACTAATTTAAAGCTTCCAATACTTGCTGCTTGGTGTAGTGGTGTTTGCCCCTTTTTGTCGATAATGTTTGGCGTTGCACCATGTTCTAATAAAACTTTAGCGGCTTGGACGTTATTGCTTCCGCATGCCCATGCCAGTGGTGTTTGCCCTGTTGCATCTTGTTTGTCAATTATTGTTGGGCAAGCTTGCAAAAGGAGTCGAGTTGTTTTGGCGCATCGGCCTGCGGCCCAATGCAGCGGATATTTGCCACCATTATCAGCAATAAATGCTTTAGCTTTGTATTTAAGCAATGTCTGAGCAATTTGATAATGTCCACTGCCTGCAGCTCGTGCGAGTGCTGTGCATCCATCATTGTCTTGTATGTTAACCAATAAAGGATCTTTTGTCAGTAAATATTGGACAACATTGTTGTTACCTCGCCCAGCAGCCCAATGTAGAGGCGTTCGGCCTTTGCGGTCTTGTTCATTAATATTGCGCTTTTTTTGTTCTATCCAGAATTTGAGGCGTTTTAGATTGCCGGTGCTTGCTGCTAACCACATTGATTGGCCTCTGTGTTTATCTATATGTAATGTTCTTTTGGTGCCGTTAATATGCCTATTGCTTGAACTTGCAGTATAGCAATAGGCGCTACAGATTAGCGTTGAAAACATTAAAAACAACTGTTTTGTGTCCATTTTTGTAATCTCCATTTAAAAAACTAGGATTTTTATTTCAAGTATAATTATATACGCAATTCTAGGTTATGTCAATTTTTCACGACCCTACAATTGTTACAATGTGAAACATTTATCACACCCAAGGTTGCGTTTATTGCTCTAAATTGACATTTTTTTTTTTTTTGAGGCACTCTGGTTTATGTAAGTGTTTTTGCTGCTTTGTTTGGTGCAAAGTGGCTATTTTAAACTAGTTTTCATAAATGGAGGTATATTTTATGAAACGTTTTATGTTAGTCAGCTTGATGAGCTGCATGTTGGTCGGACAGGTTTCATGTGATTGGAGTTGGGGTGAATTTACGAGTGGTGTTAGTGCATCCGTTGCTGGTAATGTGCTCTCTTCGTATACTCTTGCATATCTTGGTGCTGTTGCAGGTGCATTTTGTGGAGGCGGAGAAAAGAGAGCTAATATGCTTTCGGGAGCTGCTGCAGGTGCAGCACTGGGTTCTGCTTATACCAATATTCAGGGTATTGTTAATGCATTTTGCCCTCAATTTCTACCGGGAGTAGTTAATGCATTTGACGATGAAACCCAAGAAAATTTTAAAATTGATTCTACATTGGAGAAATCGATTAGCTTTAGATCGGGACGTTTTGCTTCCAGTGCTTTGGGTTTGGTAGGGTTAGGTGCTTTAGCTTATAAATTATACTCTAAGTAACAATACGCATCTTTATGATAGTTTAAGAAATGAGAGTCGGGTTAAACCCCGGCTCTTTTTTTATAACATTTTCAAAAGATGTTATTGTTGTTATATATAGAATAAGTTAATCAGATTATAATATCTTTAAACAAGTTGTGACACAATGTCGATAAAGCCAGAATATAAAACAAAAATGCTCGAAGTGCTTAAAGGATTGTTTCCAGATGCCAAAATATATTTATTTGGTTCTCGAGCACGCCAAACACATACCAATTCCTCTGATGTTGATTTAGCAATTGATGCAGGTGAAAAAATGCCATTAACTGCGATTGGCGAAGCGCGGGATGTCATGGAGGCTCTATACATTCCATATAAAGTTGATGTGGTAGATTTTCACCGTGTGCCTGAAGGCATGCGCAACCTTATTATTTCTGAAGGTGTGCAATGGAAATAGATAGCATAAAAAAACGTTACAACTCTGTGAATAATGCACTTGCTCAGCTGAACGAAAACATCCAAATCATCAAGAATGATCCTGTGGGCAAAACGCATTATCAATGGATGAGAAACTCTGAAATTCAATGTTTTGAATATACAATTGATACATTTTGGAAACTGCTCAAAGAGTATCTTCTATATGCATATAAAGTTTCAGTTGAAGTACCGACACCAAAGAAGGTGTTCCGTGTATGTTTAAATGTGAAGTTTGTCACCGATCAAGAATTTGTAGATTTGCTCAAAGCAATTGATGCAAGAAATGTAACATCCCATACCTACCATGAAGATTTGGCCGAGGAGATCTCGCATCAAATTCCTGCATTTTATGAACTCATGCATACCATTTTCAAGCGCATATCTTTGTGATGCACTTTTAGTGTTTTGTGTGTAGTCGGCTATACAAATTGCACACATGTCCAGGTGTTTTTGCTCCAAAACCTATACAGTTTATATAGTTGACTAATCGATTTGTACAGATTAGGGTGACGTTTAATTCGTAAGCTTATGATACTGTTTTTTCTTTTTGTCATCCCCTATACATCGGGGATCAAGACCCGAGGCGCCTCTCATCGCATCACGCATTCGACAGAATACTAGAGAAAATAGAAAAAATACCTTTAAAGGGTCCTTTATCCTGAGAAAGTTTTTAAGCATTAGTAATCAAACTTGGCCTGGATCCCCGATGTATAGGGGATGACAAAATTGATGTTTAAAATCAAAAAAAATGTATGTCTACGGCATTTTCATTGTGAGCGCTCGCCTCCGAACTAGTTACAATATGAAATGTTCCTCGGCGTCGAAGTTGCACTTATTGTTCTAAATTGACTTTTTTTTTTTTGAGGCATTCTGGTTTATGTAAGTATTTTGCTGCTTTGTTTGGTGCAAAGTGGCCATTTTAAACCAGTTTTCATAAATGGAGGTATATTTTATGAAACGTTTTATGTTAATCAGCTTAATGAGCTGCATGTTGGTTGGCCAAGTTTCGTGTAAATGGAGCTGGAGTGATTACGGCAAGGGTCTAGCAAACGCATCCGCTTCTGCAGCGATAGGATCAGGCTTTGGTGCTATTTGCGGGGGTGCTGCCGCCGCTATGCTCGGAGGAGTTATGTGTGACAACAAAAAAGAGCTTTTTTCTGCGGTTCGCTATATTGCGATTTTGGGTGCTTGGTGTGGTGGTGTGTATACCTCTAGAGATGCGGCGGCCGATGCGCTTCGCAAGCGTTTTGCGTATTCGAAGAATAAGGAGAGCAGTCCAAGAATAAGCAAATCCGAAGTGGGGGGAAATTTAGTCCAATACGGCGTTTTCAATGCGCTGCCCTTTGTAGCTGCCGGAGCATATGGGCTTTATAAAGCATATCAGCTTCCAGCACAATAATTCTGAGCAGGCATATGCTATCAAAAAGAGTCGGACTAAACCCCGGCTCTTTTTTTGTTCTATGGCCCTCGTGCTGGGCAAATCTACGCCAAAAACACCTGGAAGATTTCATATAGAAAAGCTTTGTGCATTTTTTACGTTTTTTGATGCATCTAATTGACTTTTTATGTCAATGATGTATGTTTATTTATGTAATTAAATCTTAGGATTTATATTATTTGCATACAGGTTGTCATTGTTTGATGGGGGCCGTGTGTGTATATTTTCACGAAAGAGTTTCATAAATGGAGGTTTATAATGAAACGTTTTTTACTTGTCTCATTGATGTGCTCAATGTTGGTTGGGCAAATATCATGCGAATGGAGTTGGGGCAACTTTGCAAAGGGTGCAGCCTGGACAGCATTAGGGTCAATGGGTTGGGCATGTTTAACAGCCTCATCACAAGATCAGCAAGATACAAATCAAAACAGATTTCAAGAAAATTTCAGATTTAATGTTGGTGAAAATGCTTCAGCCTATATCGGCTCAAGTTTGGCAGGTTTTGCTGCAATTAACTATTTAAATAATCCAGATGCGGCCAGGCAGTTTTGTGGGTATGATAATACCTCAGGTTTTGCAGGTGTGTTATCTGCAAGTGCATTGTTATGGGCCGGCACACATGGCACATCTTTAATCAACTTTTTAAGGCGCCCACGCCAGCGATTCTGCACACGCAATCAATATTCATTTTCATCGTGGAACTTAAATGACTTCACTAAAGGTGCTTTGGAAACCACAAAAGACATTGTTTCGGGTGGTGTCATTTCTGGCATTGGTTCAACAATATTTGGTTCAAAAAGTAGTTTCTTAGAAAATGCTGGCTATAATCTTGGCAGTTCATCATGCAATTTAATGCGTAGGAACGCAACGGGTATTGGTGCACTCACATTCGGTAGAGCTGACATCGCACAAAGGCGTTATGGAGGAACTTCAGGTTCATATTTTGCAGGTGGAATAGCTGCTAGCAGTGTGCTCAGTTTGTTTGTGGCTTGTGTAGTAATGGATAATTATTACATTAAGCCAGTAATCAAAAAGGGTATATTGGGTAAACTGGGTAGCTTCCTATTTTCTTCATAATAGATTCAAAAAGGTAATAACATGAAACGTTATATATTGCTTACTTTTTTGCAGTGCGCATTGTTGAGCAATCATGCATGTGCCATTGATTGGCCGATGTTTGGCAACGGTGTAAAAAAATCTGCGTCGCGTTCAGGATTACTTGCACCATGTGCATTGTTGGTCCATTCACTCTATAATGGTGCGCGTTATGCAAAAGCAGCAATAATGAGCGAGGATACAGCGCACATCACGCAATCATGGATTAAGCAAGGCGTACTTGTTGCCGGAGCTATCACAGGCCTGCATGCTTGTTGTGAGTTGATTAGTGCGCTCGATAAAAGATTGGAAGCTTATGGTGCAGAAAAATCAAAGTACACCGGACGAGCGGTGACCAATGTTGCTGTTTTGAGTGGTTTGGCATTAGCAGGATGGGCATATTTGACAACATGTGGCCAAAATGAAGGGAAAGTTTAAGGTATAACATAGGTTGGTGTTTTCATATAGAAAACTTTGCCATGGCTTTGACATTTTTAATTGTTTTTAATTGACATTTATTCTTCGTGTGATATATTTATTTATGTAATTAAAATTTTGTTGCACGCATGACATTGTGCCAAATAGACAATGTGTGTGTGATGCATCAAAGGAGAATGATTTAAATCTTAGTTTTCATAAATGGAGGTATTTTTATGAAACGTTTTATGTTAGTCAGCTTAATGAGCTGTGTATTGGTAAGTGGGCAATTGTTTGCTTCTTCTTCGAATGAAAATAATTCGGATTCGAATAGTTGGAGTTTTTCAATGCCAATTTGGTCAAAGACGCCTGAAGCGAAGTTGTTTGCAGCTGGTTTGGTTGCACCATTGGCATTGTGTGCTGGTAAGCATCTTTGGAATTTTGGATCATGGCAGCTGGGAGCTGTTAAGAAAACTGGCGAGGTGCTCTCTAACTCTGCTCTAAATCAAGAATCAAAGCTCAACTCATTAGGTCAAATTTTTAAGGAAACTCCGAGCTTCAGCGATATGAGCAGTATGTATACGGTTATGCCTTTAGTTGGAGGTGCCACTCTCGCAGCAGGACACTCTCTATGGGAAGGTGGCCGTGGTCACGAAAGTGAGAAAAAGAAATGGTCCGATACATTGTGCACGGCACTGAAAAGATCAACATCTTTCGTTGCTGGTTTGGGATTGGCTGCCGGATTGCAATATTTTTGGAGCAAATAGTCTGCATAATCTGATAGAGGTTCAAACAACTTAAAAAAGAAAGAGCGAATCAGGAGTTATCTTGGTTCGCTCTTTCTTTTTACTTTGCGTGAGAATATCAAAAATGGCGTTGCCAGGCCAACAATAGCTAATTTAATCACATAACTTACCATAATAATATGCCACACATTTTCCACCAAACCATATAAACCCAAAAAACTGAACAATACTGTGTCGAGCAACTGGCTCAATGAAACTGAAATGTAGTTGCGTATGATATAAAATTGGCTTTGCATGTTTTGTTTTAAGTAGCCATATAGCGTTGCATCAAAAAATTGTACAATGAGATAGGTAATCAATGATGCGCCAACAATGCGTGGGACGGCGGATAAAATGGTGTAGTAGGCCTGTTGTGTGATGTCGCTTGCAATGGGCATATATAATAGATGGAGTTGTGAAACAATGGCAAAAACTATAGCAATAAAGAAACTGATCCAAATGGCAAGATGCGTGGTTTTGCGGCCATAATATTCTTGCAATAGGTTCAATCCAAGTAATCCACCAATTGCATATGCGTCACTTGCCGTTGCATCAAAACTACATAAGCATATTTGCTTGAGCACAAAAAGATTAGCAAATATTGTTTGTGCTGCAACAAAAGCGATGAGTGCTTCTTTGCCTAATCGCAGGGCAACTAATAATGATATGCTTATTGCAATTGCTTGAAATACAAAAATATATTCATTCATTATGACGGTTCCAATTTTTTAGTATGCTTGATAGAATAGTGCATATTATATGCCTATATACTATGTATCATACCAAAAATAAAGGAGTTTTGTATGAAACGATCGATGTTACTTTCAGCAGTTATGCTTTTTTACGCTGTGCCATCAAGTGCGCTCACCTTAACAAGGGAAAATGTAGAAGAAATCGATATGCGTTGGCGAGCAATTTTTGATGGTGAACTTGTTGGGCAAACATTACAAACGCCAACTCAATTACTTGAACGCTATAAAAAGCACCTGCTTGATTTTAATGAAGAAGATGTTGTACTAGCCGAACAACTGATTGTGCGTTTGTGCCAGGGCGATTTATGGAATTTATTTGTGCAGCGCAAAGATAAAGATACAGTGTTAGCCTATATTGATATGCTCACAACGGCATTACAGCGTTACATTAGCTCAGAATGTTGCTTGAGATTTCCGCCAAAATTAGATGAACTCGCATATAGTATTCGAGCTTCCGATCTTTCAGAAATCGACTATTGCACAAAACTACGCCGTGCATTTTTGGCATTTACCATTATTGTTTCAAAAATGAACTATATTGCGCAGCAATAGGCTGCAATCAATCTACATTGTTGATTCATCTTATGTGATTACCATATTCTTTTACTAAAGCAAAAGTGTTTTAGTGAAAAATGGAGGTTTTATGGTAATCATGTTGTTTTTTTATGCATATTTCATGCAGAACTTAGCGCAAATGCGCATAGTGACAAAGGTATGTTTAATCAGGAACAGCGCGAACAAGCAAAACAGTTTATTGATACATGTTTTAAAAAAGTTAAAAAACATGCTTCTCGTCAAATATATCATCTGAAAGTTGAAAAAGATCTAACGAATGAAGAGGCTGACATTGTTTTGCATGACCACTCTCAAATAGATTACGTTAAACTGGATAAATTGGATCAATATTGTGTGCATGTTACGAATCGATGCAAAAAAGCGAAAGAGTATCTTGAAAGCATCATTCGCCCACAAAAAGAAATTGAACATTGGGATGAAAACCATGAGAAAAGTGCCTATGCGCTTTATGCATTTATGCAGCTGACTGAAGAGTTTAAAGGATACAAAGCAGATGCTTCAAATCAAAAAGCATATGCAATGTTGCATGCACATATGCTAGATATGGCAGGCACTTTGGTGGATCGCTATAAGGCAACATATCGCTGCTTTTCGAGTGGTACTCATGCTCGTCTAGATGAAGGGGATGCAGCTATTGACTATGATGTTGATCGCGTATTCTTTTTGGCTATGTATCTAATGGATCAGGATCTTAAAAAAATATAAAAATCGAAAAATCGAAACAACTTCCTTCTCTGTGAAACACCTATAAATTCGAAGTCATTCACCCGATTGCCCTGCTTCCGCAAAAAAGTATTGCAAATAGGGTTTTGCATCTGTTAGGATTATATTATATAACTCAAAATTGTTAATTTGTGGATGTTTTAAAAAAAGGATTTTGTATGAAAAACACACAATTTTATATCAAAAGACATTGGTTATTTATTTCCTTGATGGTATTTGGAGCCAATATCCTTGGTTCAGCATCATCAGATAAGCTGGACTTGGTAAGTTCAGCAATTAATCTGGCGAAAGATAAGGGATTAATGGTGATAAAATATGGGGGATACTATAAGTTTCACAATGATAAGAAAAAACCTTTCAAAGGGGATAGGCGTGATCTCACATCCTTACGAGGTGCAAAAGGCGAACATGAACTTTTGCGAGCAATTAACTTGAAGAAGCCTGAGAATTTTAAGATTATAGCTGGGAATTACAAAATACATTTAATGCCAAAGAAAGGGGAGGAAGTGGGTGTTGTTAAGAAGCTGTTAGATGCTGCTTCTGAGCTTAACCTGGGGAATATCAATATGATAAAATTAAAACAATTTCCGCATCAAGGAACTTCAGCTGGCGACTTTAATATAAAGCCAAAAATTGTAATTTATCCTGCAACGGGAAAGCAAAACGCCCAGAAGGTATTGAATGAAGTATATAAATTATTTAAAGATACTGAAGGTACAGATGTAAGGCCACGGGACAATACTAAAGTTACTTCGCTTATTTGGATAGCTCAAGGTGATGGCGATGCTAAAGCCGGCTATCGGGATTATTTCGGGCCCGCTAAGGTTTACTATGACCCTGTAAAGATGGGCGATGCGAATGCAAGTTATTATTTAAAACATCCAGGTACTGGTAAAAATATTGTGCCAACTCAACAGGATATTCAAGAGGCACAGGAAGAAGATGAATTCAGTTCTTCTTCAAGCGAATCTGATGATGATATAACTTTTGATGATGATCAGCAAGATATTCAGAAGCCGAGTTCACAACTGGGTGGAGCATCACGACAATTTCGTATCGGAGCTCCTAAATCTTCTCGTATATTAAGACGAACCCAAACTGGTGCTTTAGGAAGAATGTCAACGATGTTAAAGATTAACAAGTAAAATTTACCAGAGGATTACACGTCTACCTTAGAATGTAATCCTCTGGTAAATTAAGTTTCATTCGGTCTTCAGCGGAAAATGCTTAAAGCCAACTAATCGGCATTCCGTTTGTGGCATAATGCCAAAATGTTCTTTAACCAGTTTTTGCATTTTTCGCGCAACATCAACAATATCTTGTGTGGTTGCATTGCCACAATTGACAATCATATTGGCATGTTGCCAAGATACCATGGCATTGCCAACTTTTAGTGCTCCTTTTACGCCAATTTTATCAAGGTAATATGCAACATGGATCATCTTTTTCCCATTGCTTTCCAAACTCACCTCATGTGCATGAAAATTACGGAAAAAACTACCACAGGTATTCTTGCTCGGATAACGTGCAGTGCGATGGCGAATGATTTCGGCGGATCTTCCGCGGGCATATGCACATTCTATTTCGCTCACTTTGGTGAGTTTAAAGGTGGCATCCAAAACATAATATGGCTTGTGATGCAAGGTTGAATCATTGTAACCAAAATTAAACCATGTATTATCAACATTGATAATTTCTCCGGTTTGTTGATGCATAACATGTGCGGATACCAAAAAGTGAGATAATAAAAATTGAAAATAGTGCAAGTTAATAAATACTGATCCGCCAACTGTGCCAGGAATCCCGCTAAATTCCTCAAGACCAATGAGGTTATGATCAAGGCAAAAATTGATCAAGTCTTGCATCGTCACGCCTGCACCGGCAGTGACCAATTGATCATCAATTATAGTAATATTGTTTAAGTTCGGCTGAATGACTAAACCTTCAACGCCATCATCGCTGATGAGCATATTTGCACCTTGACCAATTAAGGTTATAGGCCGTTTGTGTGCATGGGCAAAGTTTAATGCTTGGCTAAATTCATCGTGGTTTTTTGGTGTTGCAAAATATTGTGCGTTGCCCCCGGTGCCAAACCAGTTTTTATCGCCAAGGGGGATGTTTTCTTGAATGAAAGATGGAAGCCGCATTCTTTTATTCCGTGTTTTTTGTGATTGTTTCACAACGAACATGCACTCATAGGAGCTTGTGCCAATGACTTGCGCCGTTTAACTTTGCCTGCAGCTATCAAATCGATGCATGTTTGACTGCAACAATTTTCATATTTTTGGGTACAATCAGCACAATCAATGAAATGTTTATTGCACATCGCGTTGTAACAATTGGTATAATCGTCACATGCTTTGCTGCACAACAAGCAATGACCTAGAATATCATCTGTTATTTTTGTAGCAATGCGGCCATCAAATACATAGTTTTTACCACGAAAAAAGCCATCCGGATACTTTTCGGCGTAGCGATGAATGCCACCTTCAACTTGATACACCTTTTTGGCTACATTTTTTTCTTGCAAATATGCGGTCGCACGTTCGCAACGAATGCCGCCAGTGCAATACATGAGCACTTCTTTATCTCTAAATTCATCCAAGTGTTCATCTATATAGTTGGGGAATTCGCGAAAGTATTTTAATTTAGGTTTAATTGCACCTTCAAATGCTCCAATGTCTGTTTCACATGTATTACGAGTATCAAGGATGATCAAGTCTTTAGGTTTATTTTTGAGTAAGTCGTGTGTTTGATCAGGTGTTAAGTGAATTCCAGTGTTTTCAACCTTAGCAGCATCTTTTGCACCAAGATGCACAATTTCATCTTTAATGAGAATGCGCATTCGAGGAAAACATTCAGCGTCACCCGGGCCTTCTTTAAAGTCGGTGCCTTGCAATTGAGGGTGTTTGAGCATGATTTTTTTATAACGTTCGCATGATTCATCAGAACCGCCAACGGTTCCATTAATGCCTTCATGGGCTATGATAATGCGACCAGTCAGTTCTAAGTTATCACAGATTTGCCGTTGCCATTTTAATATACGTTTTGGACATTCGAAACTGGTATATTTATAAAAAAGAAGAATTTTTCCCACAGATTTGCCTCCTGCACAGGTTAATAGGTGATTATTGATATACAGTCTAATAATAGCATATAAATGGTGCATGGTCGACGGATAGAACGAATGGCAGTCTCTGGCATATATTGCATGTAAACGCTATTCAAAAAAGTTGATGTCCGCAGCGATTGCTATTTCTTTGTTTTTATTATCAATGAGTATCATGCGGCAGCCACCTTCACCGAAGTCTAGTAGTCGATAAAATTTTAAAGTGTTACCCGGCATTATAGTAATTGGCTGTGCATCACAATCTTTCATTTGAATGTTTATTTTATGATGCGGAACGAGGCAGCTATTTTTGATGATAGCTTTTTGTAGATGTGCTACTGAAAATTCGGGTAAAGATGTCAGGCCGCTGCTGGGTATAGCAACTTTTTTAGACCCACCGGGTGTAATAAAAACATATTTTTTTGCATCAATAGGTAAAAACCATATTAATTCGCTCGGCGATTCGTTTTTAATGAGAAAGAAATGTGCAGGATCGGATTGTTTTTTTTCGGGTGATTTAGGTTTTGGTATACCTTCTGTCTCAGGTAATGAACAACCGCATGATTCTAAATCTACTTTTTTCATAGTGTTTCCTTAATATAAAGCTTGGGATGTTGTAACTAAATTTGAGATTAGACTATGCTCATTCTATGAATCAATATAATGTGTTGTACTTGTTTTTTTTGTTGTAATTAGTTGTTAGTATTATCTGTAGGAGAATGTTGTATGTTGGTAAGTGTTATGGTGTTGTCCGCGATTGGTTTGGTGATTTGTCTATATGGTTTTTATATTGAACAACAGTTAAAAATAAACCAAGCATATAAGGCAGCGTGTGATCTATCTGAAATTGCTTCATGCACCAAGACGTTTTTGAGTCCGTGGGGCAAAATTATGGGTGTTTCAAATATCCGCATAGGCATCTTATTTTATATTGTAATGTTTATATTGGGGGTGATGGGTCAAACTTGTTTGGCTTTTATGGGCGCTGTTGGCGCATGTGCAGGTTCAGTTTTTTTGGCCTACATTTTATATGCGAAGGTCAAAACTTTTTGCCTAATTTGTACATCGATCTATGTGGTTAATGCATTGCTTTTATGGGCGACATATGATTGTTTAGAAGGTATATTGTAACTTATTTAACGAAGGAGAAGGTATGGATATTTATGTAATGTTGACTGCAGCTTTTGGGTTGTTGATTTGCTTATGGGGCACAGTGTTAGATCTGAAAGTGCAAGCCAACCCTGAATTCAAAGCAGCATGTGATTTTTCAGAAAAGTCTTCTTGCACAAAAACATTAAAGTCGCGTTATAGTAGACTGCTATTTGGTGTTTCAAATACCTATTTTGGGATAGCCTTTTTTGCTATTGTTCTTGTTCTTGCTTATTTGGGTGGTTACCAGAATATTATCTTTTATAGCTCAGCAATTAGCACGTTAATCACAGGTTGGTTGTTTGTGCTTATTTATCTAAAACAAAAAAACTATTGCTCTCTTTGTTTTGTTCTTTTTGCAGCATGTGCAGCATTAACATGGTTAACTTGCCCGTTTTGATACGCACTCGTTATTAAAAGGAAAAAAAATGAGATGGCTTCTCTCTTCAAATACAAGTTTAGAACTAGGTTTGTTCTTGATTCGCGTTGGTATAGGTTTAGTTTTTGTGATTCATGGTTGGGGAAAAATAACCAATATGGAGCAGTGGCACTGGCTTGGTTCGCAAATGTCCCATGTTGGTATTACCTTTTTACCAGCACTTTGGGGTTTTTTGGCAGCCGCAACTGAATTTTTTGGTGGCTTATGTTTGGTGTTTGGCTTTGCAACACGTTTTGCTGCAGCACTTTTGGCATTTGTGATGTTTGTTGCAGTGCTATATCATCTGAAAAATGGTGATGCGTTCAAAACTTATTCACATGCACTATCTTTATTTCTTGTCTTTGCAGGACTATTGCTTTCAGGTCCAGGTAAGTTTTCATTAGATCATATAATACATGGTAAATCAGTGGTGCATGCCTCAGAGCATAGATTTTGATCTAAGTTAAATATCATTTTTTTTTGAAAGAGCGCATGTTTAGGTCTATGGAGCAACATATTTAAGCATGTGCTATTTTTTTTTGTTGACAACTATTTGGTTCCATGGATATACTTCCGTTAATTTGTGTTATTTTTTTTAGATATAACAATTAAGGGGAGAAGATTTTATGCAGAACGCCCATCATTATAATACCATGGCGCGTAAGCTTCGTTCATTCTTTCATGAGAAAGGCTATATTGAAATTCCGGCATCAAGCCGGCTTTCTATTATGGCCGCATGTGAAGATCCGCGAACAGTAACTACCTTCAAGATGGCAGGCCAAGTCTGGCCGTGCTCACAAACTGGTCAGATGTGGCTCGAATTAGAATTGTTAAAAAACCCGGATGTATCCGGGGTTTTTTGTGTTGGTCCAAGTTTTAGAAATGAGCCAAATCCAATACCTGGCCGTCATCATGTAATTTTCCCAATGTTTGATTTTGAGGGCAAAGGTTCATTTGCTGATCTTCAGCGTATTGAGCGAGACCTTTTGGTTTATTTGGGTCTTGAAGCTCCACAATCTTTGCAATATGATGATTTATGCACGCAATATAGCACAGATTTATTAGAGACTGAGCATGAAGAGCGTATGTGCAAAGAGGTTAAAACTGCAATAAGTCTTGAAAAATTTCCGTTACGCTCTGATCCATTCTGGAATATGAAATATGTGGGTGAAGGTCTGTTTAATAAAATAGACATTATTCTTTATGGGCAGGAGACCATTGGCTCAGCTGAGCGTTCATGTAATCCTGAAGAGATGCTCAACTTTTTCCACAGTATCATTGATGGAAAGTATGCTCAACTGCTTTTTGATCTTTTTGGCAAAGACCGAGTGATGAAAGAGATGGATGAATATTTGGCTCTCGATTTCTTCCCTCGTTTTGGTGGTGGTATTGGCATGACGAGACTTGAAAATGCAATGAAGCAAGCAGGGCTTTTTGATATACCAGAGTCTTATTGTTCTCCTTATACGTTTGTGCCATCACAAATGCAGATGTAAACTTCTTTTGTTATGTGTTGAGCCGATGTAAGTATAATGCTTACATCGGCTTTTTTTAGTTATTAACGTGATCTTGATCTAAGTTTTTTTGTATATAATTTATAAATTCCCTATTTTGATCGACGGATGTCATCACCTACTTTCCAACGCATCCCACCCAGCTTTTCTATATGCTTGAGCAGCACATTTTTGATTCTCTGCTTTATAAATACCGCGTCCGACAATGATAATGTCGGTCATTTTTTTGCCTACAACATGTTCTGGTGTGCGATATTGTTGTCCGAGATTATCGCTTGCTTGTTGTAAATTAACGCCGGGTGTGCATTTAAATTGATGTGGATGATCAAGTTGTGCATTTTGTGCAATAATGCCGATAATTGAATCATCATGTTTTTTTGCCCATTCGAGCACCTTGTGCGTATAGGTGGCATCAATCAAATTATCTGCACAACTCAATTCGGCTAATAACAGAATTGCACAATCTTTTTTGCAGTCTGAAAGCGCCTTGATAATTGTAGGCCCAGCAATTGCATGAGCAATAATGATATCAGCCCAATCTGCAATGTGATACACACCGCCGGTATATTGTGCTTGTACCGTTGAACCAATATCGGCAAATTTGCGATCTTCACAAATTAAGAAATTATACTCTTTTGCTTTTTGTTTAAGTTGTACGATTAAGTCTTGATCAAAATCATCAATGATATCGATATGTGTTTTGAGTATACAAATTTCGTTGCCAACATTATCAATTAAATTAAACAGTTCTTTTTTCGTGCGCACATCAGCAGCAATGGCAAGATTGGTCTGTTTTTTTTGCATGATGGCGTGCAATTTTTGTGCGACATCATGCTTATAATTAATCTTTTTAGACGGTAATTTGCTGTTCATGGATAAAGTTTCTGATTGCATGAGCGGATTCCTCATTAATAATATTAGCATCGGATAAAATGCTTAATACTTCTGATAGGGTAAAAATAACATGTACAATATATCCTTTTTGTTCTACGCGTTGTACGCCGCCGTGTTCGCGATCGATTAGTATTGCAATATCGGTAACAACGCATTTTTCATTTTCTAAAACTTCAACGGTATCCAGTGCGCTACCGCCAGTTGTGAAAAGATCTTCAATCACCAAACAACGTGCTTTTGCATGAAACACACCTTCTAATATGCGCTTAGTGCCATATTTTTTTGCCTCTTTTCTGTGCATGATCATTGGAATATTGTGTTGCACTGATAATACTGTTGCAAATGGCAATGCTGTATAGGGCACGCCGCAAATATAATGAAAATCGCATGAAGTGATTTTTTCCCACAACATATTTGCCGTTGTTTGCAATAATTCTGGATAGGAAACCATGCGACGTAAATCTAAATAGATGGGAGATTCGATACCGCTTTTGAGCGTAAAGGTGCCAAATTGAATTGCACCAATTTTATGGAGCTTGAGAATAAAATCTTTGCGATTCATCGTTTTTTCCTTTGTGTTCTTTTTTATTAAAGTAATTGATTGCCAAATATGGATTATGCATAACTCCAGTTGCACTCATGGCAACATGTGCTCCTGTATCAAAAAATTGATCGATATGTTCTGCTTTTGTGATACCGCCCATGCCAAAAATAGTTATATCTAACTTATGTGTATCAATAATATCGCGCGCTTGTTGAATCTGTTGCAAAGCTAATGTGCGAATTGGGTCACCAGAGATGCCACACGTTGCGCGAGATGGGCCAAAATATGCTTTATTACTTTTGTTGATTACTTGTGCTGAAATAGCATTGATCATGCTCACGCCTTGTGCTCCAGCGTGTGCAATGTTGATGAGCAATGTTTCTAACTGCTTTCTTTCAGGGCATAGGCCAATTTTTACTGTTAATGGAATCTGGATTGTTTGTGTTATTTTTTTTATCAGTTCATAGGATGTTGCGCGTTGCATATATAATGGCTGTTCGCCAGAAATATTTGGGCACGAAATGTTGCATTCAATAACTTGTGCGCCGGCATCTTGAGCAATCTGTGCAGTGAGTATGTAGTCTTGGATTAATGAGCGATCTTTTTGTGGAGAACCATATACTGAAACAATCAACAGTTGATTAGGTGATAGCGCTTGTTTTGTTTTGGCAATATCTTCGGCCATAATGTTACCATCAAAACTTGCATTACCAAATGAGTTGGCAATGGCAACGTTTTTTGAAGAGTTAATGTTTGCTGTAATCATAGGCAATTTTAGATCTTCCATTGTGAGTTGTTTATCACAATTAAGATAGGCAATGTTTGGTGCGGAATGTGCAGGCGATGCAACACTGCGCATAGTTTTATAGGTGAAAATGCCAAAGCCAAGATTTGACATCAGTTCAATACCTTTTGAGGTTCCTAATGGACATGCTGCAATGCCGATTGGCGAAGCGACTTCATAACTCAAAATATTGGTGGTGTATTGTGACGGCGGGATAAATGATTTTGGCAAAGCATTGGTAAACTGTGGTCCATGCTTCCAATGATGGGCGAATGTTTGATCAATATCATATAACATATGGCTACTCCCAATTTTGCATGAAACAAATTGTAGTAGTTATAGTATTTATATTGAAGTGGGTCAAGGAATTTGTTAGCGCAAGTTTAATACCTTTAGGAGCGATTTAAGGTGTTTTATACTCGAGGTGTGCAATCTCAACATGCAATGTTGAGTTTTACCCTGATTATGTTAATGCCCAATTATTATTGGGCGTATTGAACAGGATAATCGAGGTGAGAAGAACATTGCCTAGGGCATTCGAAATTTTATGATATATCCACTTCTTGCAAAGCAATCTATTATCGATTGCCTAAACACAATGTATGGCATTAATGTTTCTGTGCCCATAAGTATCGCAGGCGATACCGATCTACATTCAGAAACTTATAAAGTTGAAACACCTAATCAGGGTTCATATTTCGTGAAGATAAAGCGAGACGTATGTCATGATACAAATATTGCATTGCAGCTATTGTTGTACAATGCAGGTATTAAGTTGATCATTGCTCCGATCAAAGCCATCGACAATAAATCTTTTTCACGTAATCAAAGATTTTGCGATTATTGTATATGCCTTCATTAAGATACGGCATGAAACATATAGCCCAAAATGGCGAGATGCGGTTCATTCAATCTATGAGCATCCTGATACTGCAGCAAATGATGATCCGATAACACGTAATTCACTGACTTTTATTAAAGATCATAAAGATTCGATTATGCGCTTGCTGAACATAGCAGATACATTAAGCGTAACAATAGAAACAAAAGATACGGATTTTGTGCTGTGTCATTCAGGCATTCATGCAGACCATGTTTTGATCTAAGACGATGCTTGTTGTTCTCTAAGAAGCTTTTGTAAACTTGCTTTACTCTCTCTTATATCCTTTTGTGTGCGATATATGTATTCCTGTAACTGGTTTATGTAGCTCTGAGGTCCTCCTTTGATTTCTTGCTCTTTCTCGAGTTTCGCTTGTAGCTCATTTAAATAGATTTCGTTTCTTTTTATTGAGCCTCTATAGTATTTAATCTTTTTTTCTAATCTATAGGATTTAATCCTTGTTTCTAATGGAGCCACATCGTTTCCTGTCTTATCATCTGCTGCACCGTTTAGCGATAATATTGAGCTCAGCGTCATGATAGATAACAATAGTATCTTTTTCATTAGTTTTCCTTTGATTTATGATATGAAATTAAAATTGGAACCCATCCAGACTTTAATTTCATAATAGCACTTTAATCTTGCGGGATGCAAGAAGAATTATGAAAATTGCAGGGCAATCGAGTGAATGACTTCGATTTTTAAGGTGTTTTGCAGGGAAGGAAAAAAATGAGATTTTTTTTGATTTTTCATCCAAATAGGAGCATTTTGGTGCTGTCATAGCTGCTATGTGTAGTCAACCTATTCGGAACTTGTTGCAGTTGCTGAACGTATAATTGATGAGATTGTTTTTTCTTAGTGTAACGGTTGGTAGCTTCGTATGAGTGCCTTCAGCTCAGCATTGTTTTTCACAATATGTATTTGTTTTTGATTTTTGTGTTTTTGGAGAAGTTTGTAAATCTCGGGTTTTTGATTTTTGTTGAAGTTCCATATGTAGGTGAGAAATTCAAGGCTAGGCAAGCGATCTGGGCAGCCTTTTGCGCTTGATTTTCTTGTTTTGCCAAAATCGGTGATTGCTCTTTTGAAGATGCGGTATAAACATCGATCTAGCGGGATATCCAAAAAAATAATTATAGTCGCTCGTTGCAATCTATATTGAGCAAGCCTTGTGGCCATGCCTTCAATAATCCATTCGTTTTGATCACAAAGTTGATTATGAGTTTCGGCAAATTTAGCTCGGTCGGGGCGTTGCCAACCAGGTTGCCAAAAAAATTGATCTAAATGGTACAGCGGTAATTTTAAAATTTTTTGTAGTTTAAAACTTAAAGTTGATTTGCCCGAACCTGGGCTTCCAATAATTGCAATTTTCATGTTTTTACCGATTGATTGAAAAATTAAAAAAGAGTTGAGTGAGTTCCCGTTCTTATTAAGATTAATTCTTCAGAAGTTTTTTTATATATTAGAAGCCAATCAGGCTCAATATGGCATTCCCAACATTGTGCATAATTACCTTTGAGCTTATGATTTTTGTTCTTTGGTGGAAGCTCTCTATTGTGCTGCAATTCTTCGATAATATGTGCGAGCTTTTGCGGATCTTTTTTGCGTTTTTTAGCGTTCTTGAAATCTTTTTTAAATTGTGAATGCCATACGATGGTAAGCATGCTATTCGTCTAATTCTTTAAAAAGTTCTTCTATGGTGTCAGCTTTTTTTAAGCCTTTTTTTGTTTTTACATTTTCAAGCGCTTTTTTGGTTATTTCATTCGGGGTATGATTTTTTGGACATGCTTGATATTCTTCTAAGCCGCGTTCGATTAATTCAACAAAAATTGTTCGCATACTTTTGCCATGATAAGCAGCAAGCATTTTAAGTTTCTTGTGATCAACCGTTGGAATATCAACTGTTACTCGTGTATTAGTTTTAGGCATGATTACTCTCCTATTTATAGGGTTATATAGCTATTATACCATAAAAACTTAAATATTTAAATACTTATCTCGATGCAAGCTAAAAAAGCCTGTTTTCTAATACATATGGATAGGCTAATTAGGGTGCTTTTTGACCAAAGAGCGTAATCTCAACATTCAATGTTGAATTTTGAATTCATTGTCGAAATGTGCGAGTTGTTCGGTTTATAGATTCTTAAGTTCAAAACTTTGTATGAATGCGTTCAGCTCAGCATTGTTTTTCACAATATGTATTTGTTTTTGATCTTTGTGTTTTTATCAATTAATCAACCGGATCCATTTTCTTATTAAAAAAGTGGCATGCGCCAAAATAGAATGCAACTGAAAAAAGTAGGAGCGCAATAGAGCATGTTGGAATGCTGAAATAAAGTTCAGATCCCGTTAACGCTCGGCGCAATCCTTCAGTAACATAAATAAATGGATTAGCTAATGTTGCATAACCCAACAGTTTTGAAACTTGAAACATGGTGAACCATGGCACCCAAAAGCCGCCAAGAACAAAGAGTGGAATATTTACGCGAATCCAAAAGCTGCCAATCTGTCGCGGGCCTTTCATCACACACATGGCAAACAACACATAACTGGCCAAACATAAGCAACTCAAAAAAGTAATCAATAAAACTGCGGGCCATGATACATATGGTATGTTGAAATTGTCACGCAATATAAGTTTGCAGATAAAAAAGAATGGACTCAAAAATATAAATGCAAAGCATGTATTGAATATAATGGTTTTGAGCAATACTAACTTCGGCTTTAATCGGGTGATTTCAAAATCAATATAGCGATTACCAACAAAATCATAGAGCATTGGCGAAGTGATCAAGCTAAACATTTTAAGGGTAATTAATAATACATTTCCAGATAATAGAGTAATCATAAAAATGTCGGCATTTTCAGATTGATACATCAACGTTCTGGGAACAAGATAGCCAAAAGCTATGATAAAAATAAGGGGATATAAAATGAGGTAATTGCTCAAATAAAATGATATTCGTTTGCTATATACATAGATATCGCGGAGCAAAAATGCCCAAAAAACACGTAATGTTGCTAACATACAGGATCCAATCTTTTTTTAATGCTTACATTTAATGTTAAGGTAGTTGCAATGGTAAAACCAATGATTGCAATCAAACTATACCATCCATTAATAAATGCATCACCGCCAATAAAACCTGCACGCAAACCTTCGCAAATATAAACCATCGGGTTGAATAAAGTAATGATTGCAAACCATGGGAGAACCACAAATGCTTGTTTCCAAAGAAAAAAGGTGGCGCCAAAGTTGAACATTGGCGTTAATCTTCGTGCCCATATATTATCCAAAAACCAATCAAAGGTATAATGTATGCTGATCAAAAGCATGAAAGTGCCAAAAAAAACTACTGAAGCTATATATATGAGCACAAACAATAGTGGGTTTGGAGCAACAAGTATTATGCGGTCGCGCAAAACAAACAAGCCAATTGCAAGAAGAGGCATCACGATAATGGTTGCTTCAATCATAAAGTTAGCTATATATGATGCAAATACCCAAAATCTGGTGGTTGGCAATGTGGAAAGATAAAAGACACGCCCTTTATTTTTTATTTCATTGGCAAAGTTGATCGACATGCTAAAGCCAAACATGAAGAATATATTAAAAAAAATATTCACAAACATGGGGGCAATCATCTGTTGTGGCATGCCAAGTGCCGGCAAAAGATAGCCGGTTGCTGTAATAATGACAAAGCACATAATAAATCCATCAATAACTTTACCGAGCAAATTTTGTTTGAGCAGCAACATGTCGCGATGTAACAGTGCACAAAATATGTGTATGTTAGTTGATAACGACATTTATTTTTCCTCTTGATATTCTTTGGTTAAACGCAGAAAAATCTCTTCCAAGTTTTTGAGTTCATGTTTTTGTTTTAAATCATGCACCGATTCGACCAACATAACATGGCCTTTGTGCAGCATACACACGCGATCGGAAAGATATTCAGCTTCATCAAGATAATGGGTGGTTAAAATTACGGTGATGCCTTGTTGTTTTAAATCGCGAATAATGTCCCATAGTTTTCGGCGAATATCAGGATCAAGGCCAACAGTTGGTTCGTCAAGAATGACGATTTTTGGGTTGTGGATTAATGCACGTGCAATTAAAACGCGTTGTTTATTGCCGCCCGAAAGTTCTCTGATGGCAAAATGGCGATATTTTTTTAATTCAAGTTGTGCGATAAGTTCATTGGTGCGTTTTTGGATTACATCTTTTGGGAGCAAAAAATAACGCCCAGCAAATATAAGATTTTCTTCAACCGAGAGTTCCATATCAAGATTTTGATGTTGTGGGCAAAATCCTAAGTTGTGTCGATATTTTTCCAGTTCTTTATATATAGAAACATCATTGAATAAAATTTCGCCTGATGTTGGTGGATGCAATGTGGCCAAAATAGAGGATAACGTGGTTTTACCTGCACCATTGACACCAAGTAGGCCGAAGATTTCGCCTGCATAAATGTCTAAATTAACATCGTTGAGCGCGACAACCGTTTTTTTTGGCGTTTTATAGATTTTAGATAGGTTGCGTATTTGGACAATTGGTTGCATGTTGAATGCCTCGGGAAAAGATGAAGATGAAAAATATCAATAGTAACATTATAACATAATTGTGTATGAGTACAATAACATAATCTTGCATGCGGATGGTGAATATATTATACCTAAAACTATCGTATAACTTTTTAAACTCTTTAAAAAGGAGAAAATGTATGAAGAGATACATTATTGAGTTTTTGGGCACCTTTTTTGTGGTGCTGGCTGTTAGCTTGACCGAAAACCCGCTTGCTATTGGCCTTATGTATTTGGCCATGCTTTATGTTGGTGCGCGTATTTCGGGTGCACATTATAATCCTGCTGTAACTCAGGCAATGTGGTTGCGTGGGGTATTTAGCACAGCGCAACTTGCGCCATATTTTATAGCTCAATTGCTAGGTGCGGTTGCGGCTATAGCATTAGAATATCAACTTTCAGGTTCATTATTTGTGCCTGATGTTTCGCCTGAAGACAATTTATATCTCATTTGCCTGCTGGAAGTGTTATTCACCTTTGTGCTGTGTTATGTATATCTAGTTACGCGCACGACTCATTCATTTAAAAAATCACAGTTATATGGTTTGATTTTAGGTTTCACTTTAGTTGGTTTGGCATCTATGGGCGGATTGTTTAATCCTGCAATTGGTGTAGCAGCATTGTTTTTAAATAGATTGTTGGGTGGAGCAGCAATTAGCTTAGGGCACAATTTATTAGTGTATGTTGTGTGTCCATTAATTGGATCAGCATTAGCAGGTTTTGCATTCGATTATTTGGAAGCGCCTGCACGAGGCGAGTTTGCATCAGTTGATTCTGCGGAATAAGTTGCTTCTTTCTTTTTTATTCAAAGTCCGGCACTGTTAAGGGTGCTGGGCTTTTTTAATAATACTTGAGTATGTGTTTTTTAATGAGGATATGTTATGAGAACATTTTCAGTGGTCGATGCCTTTAGTTGGGCATTTAAGACCGTTTTTAGTAATTTTTGGTTATTTTTTTCGGTAGGTCTTCTTTATTTTTTAGTTCCAAGTCTAGATATACCAATTGTAAAGTTTGAAAGAAGGTTTGAGAGAGAAGAAGAAAAAGCAACTCAGAATGTAAAGATACAAACTGTAAATCTTGAAAAAAGATTTGAAAGAAGAGCGGAAGATGCAACTCAGGATGTAATGAAGGACGGTAGTTTGCAGCCGAGTTCCTGGAGTGTGAGTTGGTTTAAGCCTCGCTCATTGAAATTTGGGTGGTGGCCTACAGTTTTAGATTGGTCATTAGCTGCGTGTGCTGTGATAAGTTTTTTGTTAGAGTTTGTGAGTTTGTGGCTATTCTTGGGTTTGTTGCGTATTGCATTTGATTTTTATGATCATGGTGAAAGTAAATTTAAGCGTATGTTCTCGCAAGGTGAACTGTTATTTCGTGGATGGTTGTTGAGCATAGTCTACAAGTTGTTTATAATTCTTGGCTTTGTAGCATTGATTATTCCAGGTATCTACCTCATGTGTCGTTATGCATTTGCTTTTCCAGCTTATGTTGATAAAAAAACCTTTATAAAAGAATCGTTTAGTTATAGTACAGTATTATCCAATGGGAATAAATGGAAAATTCTTGGCTTTCTGATCTGTGTTGCTTTGGTGAGTATTATTCCATTTATTGGCATTACGATTGGACTTCTTGCACTTGTGCATGTCTATCGATCTTTGCAAGAAACTGGATCGGATTCACACGTTGTGCGAGAAATAGTATATGAAGAAGGAGTTATGCAATCATAATACATTGATGTTGTTAATTTAAAACGCTCGATTTTGTTCGGGCGTTTTTTTGACTGTGTTCCTATTCTGTGCCAAAGTAGCGATCACCAAAATCGCCGAGTCCTGGTACAATGAATTTTTTATCATTTAAGTGGCTGTCCGTAGATGCGGTTATAATAGTTGTTTGGGCGAATGCATCTTTGATAACTTTGATGCCCTCGGGTGCACTCACCATACTCACATAAAGGAGCGTTTCCATATTGGCATTTTTACTTTTGAGCATTTTTAAGGTTTCATATCCGGTGCCACCGGTGGCAATCATTGGATCAACAACGATAATTTGATCATCTTTGTGTAGTTCAGGAATATTCTCGTAATACCAATGTGCAACGGCAGTTTTCTCGTCACGCTTTAAGCCGACAACGCCAACCAATGCATCCGGAAAAAATTGCAAAAATGGGTCAACCATTGTGATGCCCGAACGCAAAATCGGCACAATAATAATACGTTGTGCGACTTCTAAACCGGTTGTTTTAGCCAATGCCGTTTCGATTTCAACTTTTTTCAGTTTAATATGCTCAAATGTTTCCATTGCCAAACATTCAGTAAGTTTGTGTGCTGTTGCTCTAAAGAGATTCCTTGGTGTGTTTGCATTTCGCAAAATCGAAAGTAGATAGGTTTGTGCTTGTTTCATATTTTTATTCCTTATTTTTTTCTGGTCACTTATATTCTTACTGTGTATAACATGATGCAATGGAAATGCAAATTCATTTAAAAAGAGAGGGATTGCAATGAAATGGTATATGTGTTGTTTCCTTAGTATACAGATGATGTTTACTGATGCGGCTTCATCATCAAATCAAAATTTCGATAATAATAAATCATTATCGCAGAATCAAAAAGTATTCCAAAAGGTTGGATATACTCTTGATGATTATTTATTATTCAAAGTTATGCAAGAAACCGCGCAACGTTATATTAAGGAGGTAAAAAAGGCCAACGAATTAATAAGTCAAAGTAAATATGCGCAAGAGTTGCATTTTATAACAGATACACGGCATAGAGATCCGATTAATGATGAACGTATTTCTATTATTACCGGGCTATTGTTTTGTCCATCAGGTTGCACCTTTTATTCAAGATTGGGTAAGTGGCGATTTGCAAAAGATTATTTACGTAAGTCTTACTTGCCTATTCCAGGCCAAAAAACGCCTTGGCAAAAGATATGTGAGGCTGCTACTTCAAAACTGGTGCTCAAAAAGTTTGATGATTATTTTTTTGAGGTTAAAAGAGATGGCAACCTTCTTTTACCAGAAGTGCGATTAGATAAAAATCTCGTTATGGCGTTGAAGCCCCTATCTTTAGATATAAATGGGGAGTTGAAAGTTGAAGAGGTTGTTACACAAAATGAACCGAGCTGGTTTTCATTAAGTTATTTAAAGATGCTTATTTATCATTTTGCTTTTGGATGGCTTAGTCCCCAAGATGATGAAGGGAATATTGAGCTTAAGGAAAATATTGAAATTAAAAAAATCGTATCTTCAAGTTCAATACCAAAAAAAAAGAAAAAACAACGGTGCTCACTTCATAAGTTGGCAATATGGAAAGCGATGAGCATTAGATATGAGCAGGAGCAATTTCAGAGTATTAAAAAAAATAAGTGAGCAATTCTTACATTTTGCCATTTGTTCATGAGATATTGATAAAAAAGTATTTCATGGAAGAGTAGATGATTCGATTTAAAGACAGGAAACAAGCAGGTAAACTTTTGGCGGATGCCTTGCAAGGGTATGCAAATAAACCGGATACTATTGTAATTGGTTTGCCGCGTGGTGGAGTGGTGCTAGCATATGAGATTGCACAAAAGTTAAACTTGCCATTAGATGTGATTGTTCCTCGTAAGGTTGGAGTGCCTTTGCAGCCAGAATTGGCAGTAGGTGCAGTAACTGAAGATGGCACTGTGTTATTTAATGATCATGTGATGCTTAAGTTTGGTTTAAAACCCGAGGATGTGCAAAATATTGTGAATAAAGAGTTGCAAGAATCACAAAGACGTATTGCAATGTTTCGTAAAGGCAAACCACCTTTAGATTTGCACAATAAGAAGGTTGTTTTAGTGGATGATGGCGTGGCAACGGGTGCAACTATGCGTGCAGCAATTGCATCAGCTGAAAAACGTGGGGCTCAAGAAATTATCTTAGCATTACCCGTTGCACCAATTGGATTTAAGGAAGCGGTCCGGTCAAACGTGGATGGAATGGTAATTTTGCAAGAGCCGGTTTTTTTCCCAGCGGTTGGTTATTTTTATGATGATTTTACACAAGTTGAAGATGATCAAGTTGTGAAGTTACTTGATATGAAATAAAGAAGGAGTTGAGCATGGCACATAAAGCGGGCGATCATGGATATTGTTTAGGGGATACGTTTGGTTGGGGGCTCAAAACATTTTTTGGGCATTTTATTTTTTTTGCAGGGATTGTGCTGATTGCATTGTTAAGTTTTTCAGCTGTTTTTGGCATAATTTACTTGCCATTCAATTTTTTTGCTTCACAGGTTGAAGAGGTTGGTGCGGGTTTTTATCTATTGTTGATGCTTCTTTTTTTAATAATCGGTTTTTTTGGTTTTTATTTATATCTAGGATGGGTGAGAATTCAACTTGATTATATTCAAAAAAAAACGAGCTCAATTGGGCGATTGTTTTCTCAAGCGCGTTTTATTCCGCGAGCATTTTTGCTGAACTTGCTATTAGGCTTGATGGTTATGTTTGGATTGATAGCTCTTATTTTGCCCGGTATATATCTTTGGTGTCGTTTTTATTTTGCAACCTATGTGTTGCTAGATAAAGATACAGGCGTTATTGATGCACTCAAGACAAGTTTTGCTATGACGCATGAATCTTATCTTGCTTTATTTGCTTATACCGTGGCGAGTGCTATCTTTAGTTTTATAACGCTATTTTTGTTATGGCCTTCGGTTTCATTAAGTAATGCTTTTGGTTATAACTATCTGATTCAAAAATTTGATAAGCCTAAAAAGAAAAAAGTCGCTGATGACAGTGAAAAGAAAAAAAAGAAAGCTAAAAAGTAGGATGAAGGGCCCAGTTAGGCCCTTCTTTTTTTACTATGCTTTGTTGTTAATAACTTCTTCGGTGAGTGCGACAATTTCATGTGCATGTTGTTTGACAGCAAATTCAGAGAGTCCCATAAGCTCACAAATCTGCTCTTCATTGTAAGTGAAGTTCATTGTTCTGCAATAGTCATTTTCTTGGCATTCTTCTGGATCAAAGCTTGTTGAATAGGCCTCATTTTTAATGCGTGGGAAATATATAACAATGGGACAAGCTGTATCTTGTTTATCTTTAAAGATGCTCATTACCTGCTTATCTGCAAGTTCGAAATCTATTGGAGGGAACTTGAGTCCTTTTGCAATCATATATTCTTGTGCCCAACGCAAGTTTTTGCATCCTTTGATTGAGCCTGATGCATCATAGACCAGAATGATATCAACTTTGCGCTCTTCGCGTAGTAATGGTGGAAGGGGTAAGTTAAAATGTATGCCAGCATCGATCAGAGTGAGCATTTTGTCATCATTGAGCGGGCGTGTTTTAGTTTTATAGGTGAAGTTTGGCAACGTTGAAGGTGCCAGGCGAATATCATCAAGTGGTGAATTGACCACGCCATCAATAATTTCATGAATCACAGATTGAACCATTGATGGAAACTGATTTGCAAATGCTTCAATTGCACCAGATGTGTGACGCACGGCATCTTCAATATCAATACCAAATGCCGATCCGAATATACCCATTAAATATCCAAGAGATTGTTCAGCAGCATAGTTGACTGAGCGTCCATATTTAAATTTACGTCCATATGCCCAGGTTGGAATATAAGCTTTTAAATAGGTGCTACCAACTTCAAATGGGGTGAATTCTAACCATTCATATGGTTCGACATCTGCAGTCACTGTAGTATAGATTGGCAGTGGAATTCTTCCATCGACAACATGCGCATGTGATTCACTCATGGTGACATCTAATCTATCATGACCAAAATCAGTTAATAACGTATTTGCTAATGTTGGACCACTTATATCGATCATTGACATGAACTGGCCATAAAGAGCTTTGTTCATTAGTTGGCCGGATAATTTTTTGAGGAGTTTTGGGTGCTTGACGGATTCTAAACCTTTACACAATTTTGATGGAAGTGTTGCAATGTAATTATCTAGCGATTGTTGTGATGCAATCCATGGTGCCATTGCCCAAGAGGATCCCGAAAGACCCGCCATATAGGTGGTGCAATCTAAAAGGCCAACGTCTTGCAATCCTTTTAAAAAACCAAAGGTCAGCACCATTGCGCGATGACCACCACCACTACAACAAACAGCAATGCGCGGCATTTGATGATAGGCAATGTTGGTATTGAGTAATTTATTAAAGCCTTGTTTTACGCGCACAAGTCGTTGTGTTGTGAACTGTTTTTCTTTTTTGCATAGTTCATCAAAATCAGCAAAGCGTACAATGGCACCTTTATCATCATATGGATGTTCAGGTAAAAATTCATGCAGAATAGTGCTTGGAATGCCCATTATTGCATTTTTTATGCTACTTATTTTTGGTTTGAGCGTGTAATAGAGCTCTTTAAAGAATCTTTTTTGATGCAATCTATAAATATCTTCGGGCAGTTCTACTGCATGAGCAATGGTGGTCATGCATAATAGGGTTAAGAATATTTTTTTCATATGTTTCCTATTCTTGATTAGAGCTGATTTTTATCTTTGGTGGTTGCGCGGTGATTGTGGATGTTCGCATGCGTTTTTTGAGAGTATCGATATTCTTGATTGTGGTTGGATTAACATCATGTGCCAAAGCACACCAATAACTTATCCAATCTCCCAAATGAACTAAATGGAACATGCGTTCACACCATGTGTTGCCGGGTGCTGCAAATTCAAGTTGAATAGCGGGTGCGCTTGAAATTACACTGTGCGTGATCTTTTGTCGAGTTAGATTCCTTGGATGCATAATAGGATCTAATAACCAAATTACGACAGATCGTTTGAGCTGTTCAGGATTATTGTGCCATCCGACAATTTCATTGTGATCAAGCTCTGGCAACATATGCGTGCGTGCAATCATTTTACTATTTTCAGCAAATTGTGCTTTCCAGCGTAATGCAATGCAGCCAGTGGTGCTATCTTCTCCATAAATCACTGGCATGAATTGACTAAGCTGTGAAGCATAACGATAAGTAGGATTATTATTTGATTGCTTGCTCCAAATGGTGCGTTGATTTTTTAAGTTTTCAATAGTACTACGCAATGCTTTCAATGTTTCCTTTTGTGTTATGCCTAGTTTTTCCATGAGGCATATCAGTGGCACACTCAAGTAGCCGAGTGCTGCACGTGGTGGCAAACCTTCGTGAACTTCTATTACGTCATAATTGTATTTTTTGCATGCGTTTAATAAAGCGCCACCAGAAGTTACCCCGATAATGTTTGCATGTTTTTTTTGTGCCGCTTGGAAACATGAAAGTGTTTCTTCCGTGTTTCCTGAATAGCTAATGCAAATTACTAAAGTTTCATCATTTACCCATTGTGGCAGGTCATAATTTTGATGTACATCAATTGCAATGGGGCTTTCGTGTTGCAGTAATGCTTTGGTCATTGCGCCAGCCATGCTCGAACCGCCCATACCTGCAAAAAGAATTCTTTTTATATGTTTATATGAGTGTTGTAGTTTAATGGCGGAGCTTATCTTCAGGGCTTCTTCTATTTGCTCAGGAAAGGTATAAATAGCGTTAAACATGTTTTGATCATCCATCACGGGAGCGGGACTTGGCATTTTGTGTGGTATGCTTTGAATTTGCATTGAGATCAGTCCAAGTATTAAATATTTGTTCATCTAACAATTCCTTTATTTCTTGGATGGTTTTATTTCGAATTTTCCTTCAAGCTCGGTGACGATGTCTTTAAAGCCACCGTATTCAAGTTCACTATATGGTAACATTGCCGGTCCCGACCAACCTTGTGAACGCATTTCGAGTGCCTTTTTTTGTGCATTAATGCGCACAAGATCCCATGTAGGATTGTCAAAGAAATCAACGTAAAAGCTGGAAAATTTTGCTTGTGGAGTTAACGAAAAACCTAAGCACGAAATAATGGGTAAACAATAAATACCAGTAATTGCGGTATTAATCGGTACTGGCATTAACGGCATGTTATGCGATCCGCGGGTGCCTCCACCAACATAGTGTGCTTTTGCCAATGGCGATAACACCTCTTCGGGTGCGGGAAAAATGCCTTGCGTTCTTATAATAGCAACCGGATCATCTTTACCCGTGTATTTGCCGGCAATTGAATGCAGCCTGTCGGTGGATGCCGAAACACATTGCTCGTCATAGTTGCGCGCATATATGGACTTTATGCCATAAAGTTCATTGTCGCGTAACAAAACTGCAATTTTATAAAGATCTTCTGGTGCGTGTAGCGTAATGATTTTTTCACCTTCTCCGGTGTAATTCATGTCAGCGATCTCAAAGGTGAAGCCTTTTTGCATTTTTGGTAGCATCAGACCTGCACAATACATTGGGTCGGCAAATGCTAGATATAAGGGTAAATTGAATGCGCCGGGTCCACACTTATCGGCAAAAAAACATAAGAAGGTTTCGGCAGGTCTAGGCTCTTTTCGGTTGAAATCAAACTCAATTTCTGCCACACCGGGACCTGCGCCGCGTACATTACTCGACGGAGCATCAGCCAACAAATCTTGACCTGCACCATAACAGCCACATTCATTGGCAAGATCGGTTGCTTTTAAAAACGTGTTCCATGCAAATTGATGTACTTCTTTATTATCTGTGCCATGCGTGTGAGACATTAGTAATGCAATGTCATCACCGGTGTGGGTCACAAGGCCGTCAATGAGTAGGCCATCATTAATGGCCTTGTTAACTGCGTCTTTTGCAGCTTGCATCATGTCGGGCGTTGGTTCAGTGTGTCCACCGACACTGCCAACATCTGCTTTTATTAATGATAAGGTTACCTTCATGCATTCTCCTTTTTTTTTCAATGAGCCAAATGCTCATATGTTTATGTTGATTAGTAATACTATGGATTTAGATTTGCTGCAATATGTTGACTGAAAAAGTCGGTATTAACTTTCAGGATCAAGAAGGTGTAGAAGCTTTTTAACTTCAGCATCAACAAAGGGATCTCCAATTAGTAGTGCTCGAGGGATGTGGGTGCCTCCAACATCTAAGTTTGAATTGTATGGTACTTCAACTTCCAATTGAGGAGTTTGATCGTCAACTTGTACGTGGAATCCCATGAAGGTAACTTTGATAGGATTCAGGAGTCGTAGTGTTGGCGCACCTTGCACTATCCTGAAAAATCTTCTATGCGGTATGAGGCCATTGGCATTGGTTGCTTTTTTGTTTGCGCCATGAGAGATAAGTTGTTTTATAGCGCTGGCGGTTGTGACTTCATAGCGATGTCTTACTCCTTTGGGTGCAATAACGGTTTCTGTCTTAATTTCTGTATTATCTAAGACGTGATGAAGTAATGCGCTTAAATCATTTGGGTTGTGCTTTTTTTTGAGTTGTTCGACCAGGTCAACGGTTTGCGTTATAATTGAAGCTTTTTTTAGTTGAGATGAAGATGCACCATATATTGAATAGTTTATAACCAATAATGTTAAGATATACTTCATGTGCTCTCCTTTAATCAAAAAGTTTTAAAGACAATAGCATATTTCAGGTTCTGGTCAAATCTCCTATTTTTGCGTATTCTTATAGTATTACCTCATTTTTGTTTATATATAGGATGTAGAAGGCCATTATATGAAAATTTCCATTGCTTGGGTTTTTGATCATATTGATGCCGATTGGCATAAATATAACATTGCAGATATAGTTCAGCTCTTCAATGAAAAAGTTGCCGAAATTGAAGGGTTTGATAAAGTTGAAACACCTGTTGATAGGCTCTTTGTAGCTAAAGTAACTGATGTTGCGGCTGAGCATGTTATGCTTTATATCCCCGAAATTGATCAAAATGTGGAATTGCCAAAGCGTGAACATATCAAAGTTGGCGATTGTTATATTTTAAACAAAGACGATAAAAAGGTCCGTTGGGCAACAGGCTCAGACTTTGGCGGTCAAAAAGATCTCTTGCCAGCAGTTTTTTGTGACGAAAAACAGGCAAAAGGCGGCTGGAAAGAAACTATAGAGGCTGAAGATTGGATCATCGAAGTTGATAATAAGTCAATTACTCATCGTCCTGATATGTGGGGACATCGTGGCTTTGCGCGCGAAATTGCTATTTTGCTTGATCTGAAATTAAAACCTCTCGATGATATTATTGTAAAATTGCCTATTACCGAATATATGAGCGAATCAAAAACATCAGCTGATATGCCATTTTCGGTGCGCATTGTTGATCGTGATTACATTGATCGTTTTGGCATCGCCTATTTTTCAAACATTGAAAATCGTGCATCATTGCCTTGGATGGCAAGTCGTTTGGCGAAAGTTGAAACGCGCCCCATTGATACATTGGTGGATATGACCAATTATGTGATGCTCGACATTAGTCAACCGACGCATGCATTTGAAGCGCAAAAGATTGCAACGAGGCATTTTGAACCACGATTAGCGCAAAAAGGCGAAACGCTCACATTGCTTGATGATGACACCATCGAATTGACCGAGACTGATATGGTGATCACTGATGGTCAGCAGCCAATTGCTTTGGGTGGTATAATGGGTGGCAAAGAAACTGAGGTTGATATCAATACAACTTCGATGATTTTAGAATCGGCACATTTTGATGCAACAACTATTAGGTTAACTGCTGCGCGTCATAAAAAAAGAACAGAAGCTTCGGCGCGTTTTGAAAAAACTTTAGATCCAAATCAAAATATTCTAGGTATTGAACGATTTGTTAAATTGTTAACGGATGCACACATACCATTTCAATTGGGCGGTGTTGTGAGTGTTGGGCAAAAAACAGAGCCAATAACAGTTCTTGTTGAGCATAATTACATAGAAGATCGCTTAGGTACCTCAATTACCACTGATAAAATCGTCAATATTTTGCAAGCATTGGATTGTGTTGTACAAGTTGATCAAAAAGATGATCAAACTATCTATCATGTTGAAATACCAACTAGTCGTTGCACCAAAGATATGCAAATAAAAGAGGACATTGTCGAAGAGGTTGCGCGTATATTTGGTTACACTAATATCCCGTATGTCTTGCCGGCAAAAGAGACCAAGCCTTCCAATGTTGAACCGATGTTGCGATTGTGCCACATAAAGCGCTTGTTGGCCTTTGGCTATAACATGCGTGAAGTATATAATTATGCATTTTTTGATGAAGATTTTTTGCGCATATTGCATTGGCAGCCAACAGATTATTTAAGTGTTCAAAGCCCCGTTTCGGAAAATTGGCAAAAGCTGGCAACATCGTTGATTCCTGGTTTGCTTAAAAATATATCGCAAAATAATGCTGATCACGATCAGCTACGTTTTTTTGAAGTGGGGCGTATTTGGCACAAAGATGCATCTGCGTCTTATGAGCGATCACAATTGGCTATTATGTGGTATGACAAAAAGACGCCGATCTCATTTTATACATTCAAAAGTATGATAGCGCATATGGCTGATATGATGCGTATGCCGTTAACCTATGAAAAAATTGATGCCCCTGCAGATCCTTGGTTTGCGCCATATCAAACAGCACATGTGAAACACGGTGATGTTGTTATTGGTACTATCGGCATTATTGATGTTGGTTTCACTCACGGTGTTTTTGATGGATATGCAGCAGCATGTGTATTCGACGCAGATTTTTTACAACAATATGAAGCACCTGCAATTGTTTATAAGTCTTCATCAAAGTATCCTGGAGTCGCGCGAGATATAAGTACGATGGTGCCAATCACTGCCACTGTTGCACATATTACTCATGAAATACACAATGCAAGTGAATATATTGACCAAGTGGAGTTGATTGATACGTTCAAAAAGGATGATTGGCAAGATCAAAAATCATTAACATTTAGTTTTGTTATTCAAGACAGCACCAAAACATTAACATCACAACAGGCAGATGCGATTTATGCTGATGTGGTAACTGCCGTTAACAAACTTGGAGCTCAAATTCGATGAAGAAAAAGTTGATTGCATATGGAGTCTGGTTTGCGGCTATTTTTGGTATCGATCGTATTGCTAAGTGGCTTGCGTTACACTGTATAGATCATGCTTATGATGCGATGCCATTGCTGCAATTTAAACTGGTTCTAAATCGCGGCATTTCTTGGGGCATGTTTCACTCAGAGCATGATGGCTTTTTTACGCTATTAACATTGTTTATTGCCAGCATTGTTGTTGTGTTGATGTTTTATACGTTCAGAAAATGGCGACAGAATCAGTATGTTTTTGCCGAATGTGCAGTTCTGGCCGGTGCAATGTCGAATGTTTTAGATCGTTATCTTTATGGCGGTGTGGTAGATTTTATTCATGTGCATATTGCCAATTGGTCTTGGCCAATTTTTAATATAGCAGATGTAGCAATTGTGTTAGGAATTTTATGGATTTTATGGGAGCAATATAAAGAATCATGAATCTACGTTTATTTTTAAGAAATTTAGCGACACAAGGTGCAGTTGGTTATGGTCAAGCGCCAGGTACGATTGCAACTTTGATGACCATTCCTGTGGTGTGGTTTTTAGGAACGCTCGAACTTTCACTGCAAGCATATGCCATCACGGCATCGGTTATTTTTGCAGTAGGGTGGTTATTAACGCAACATGCATTGCCATATTTTCAAGAGCGAGACCCCTCAATGATTGTTGTTGATGAAATGGTCTGTTTTATTGGGTTGTTTTGTGGTCTGCCGATAAATTTTAACACCATTTTTATCGGATTTGTACTGTTTCGATTGTTCGATATTTATAAGCCTTTTGGGATTTCCTATCTGGAACAGTTGCCCGGCGCTGCAGGTGTGATGCTTGATGATGCGGCGGCTGCGTTTTTAGCTCACGTGTTTCTTCGTATTTTGCTCTATTTTTCCGCCTTCTAATCCTTCGATAATTTTTTTCTTCGAAAAAACACTTGCGCCGTCGCCAAGGCTATGGCGCACAGGCAGGACAGGCGTGGTTCGATACATTTTCGCTACGCGAAAACACTCACCATGATCGGAAGATCCTTGGAAAGGGTTAGAATGAGAATATTTGGAATGTTTTTTTATAAAACAATGTAATGTAGAAAAAATGGGATCATGATTTTTAATTTTAGTAAAAGATGTATAAAATACTTCATCCTGAGCTTGTCGAAAGATCGTCCTTTTAAGTTCATGAAAGAAAGTGCCAAAAAATTGAAACAATTTTTTGAGCAAACCATTGCCCCGCCATTTTGCAATCAGTGCAGAGAGCCACTCAAAAAGCGCGATGCTTTATGTGCATTGTGTTTAGAGGATATAAAGCCTCTTGTTTCAACAACACTTGAAATCACCAAAAAATATAAAATGCGGGTGTTTTGTGTAGGCGCTTATCAAGAGCCGCTCAAAAGTTTTATTTTAGCCAAATCACGTTCAGATAATTTGGCCTGTTATTATATGGCACAATTAATATATAATCATTCACTGTTTAAACATCTTGAAGTGGATTATATTATTCCGGTGCCATTGCATTGGCGACGTTATGCAAAGCGTGGCTATAATCAAGCGGCAGAAATTGCGCACTATTTATCAAAGTGGTCTAACGTGCCTGTGTTGCATGCGATCAAAAGGATAAAGGCGACGCCATTTCAATCGACCGTTAGCAAAGAAGAGCGATTTGAAAATGTGCATGATGTTTTTAAACTTGATTTGAGTGAAGAACAAAGAAAGGCATTACAGGGTAAGAAGATTTTGCTTGTTGATGATGTGATGACAACTGGCGCAACATTGGTTGCGGTTGGCAAGGTCCTACGAGTTTTACATCCAGCGGAATTTTATGGCATTGTTTTAGCGCGCACATGATACATTTTTTTTCAAAAGTTGCTTTTTTTTGCAGACACACACAGAATCAAAAATAATCTGAATTATCGATCGATGGTGGTAAAAGCACAGGTTTGATTCGATATGAACCTTTGGTAGACTGTTAACATGTTTTTTAATGTTTTGCCAAAGGTTTTTTATGCTTAAAAAAATAATAATGTGTTTTTTTGTGTGTTCATTTTCGCATGTATTATATGGAGTAACACAAGAAGAAAGTGATAACTTAGATCACTGCGTTGCTGAGATTGTTCGTATGCCAATTGAGTTCGTTCTTAATATTCCGCAGGTTAAATTTACTGCTCTTGTGAAATCAAAATGTGATAAAGAAAAAAAATATAAGATACTTGGGCGTTATGAACCAACGCAGAAAGATATCGCAAAAGTTTTGGCAGCAGCGGGTTATGAAACCACTGCACATTGCGTTGCTCATGCTATCACAACCATGACATTAAACGAAAAAATGAATACCAATGAGGCATGCTTTGAAGCCAAAGATGCATTGGTGGTGACACTTCGATTAGCCAACAACGTTACATCGGCGGCATATTATCGCGCATTGTGTTCTGAAGCGCATCGCAACGAAGGAATTATCGCCGATTTTTGCCAGGTATGGTTGCCGCGAAATGGAAAAGCTGCTAAATGGAGTGATGAGAAAGTGAAATGGATAGCACACGCGATTGGTGCATTGGTGGTAATGCGGCCATATAACTTTGTTGTTAGCAATGCCTTGAAATTGGCTGGGCAAAATACCACAATTGAGTTCAAAGGCAAATTGGGCGAGAAGGGGCCTCTTATGGCCATAATTATAGCTGTGTTCAGTTGATAAACATGTTCCTGGTTGACTGACCGGAAATTTTTTACTTGTTATCAGATTTTGTATCATTGTTATCGTCATCATCATCCGAAGAAGAGGACAATGATAATGATTACTTTTCTTTATTGTCAGTACTTGAAGATGAAGACATTTTTTGTTTTGTATTTTTTTCATCGTCAACAGTTGTTACAACAGAATTTTCGAGTTTTTTAAATAATGTTTCAATTTGTTTTCCAGCTTGAATTTCTGCTAAAAGTTCTAGCTGGGCGTCATTCGCGCGAATTTTTGAATGTATTGTTGCAGAATAATCGGTTGATGAGGCGGTCAAGATTTCTTTTTTTGTGGCAAGTAAGATCCGTTTTTGATTTTTATTTAAGCTATTGAGGAACATGAAAATAATTTTACCGTAAGGTTTTTTGCCTGATAGATACATATCAGAGAATTCTTTAGGTACTTCATGTTTATTTTCATTGGAAAGAACCATATCGCATACAAGGGCTGCAAATATTGGGCAAATGTTAAGCTTGTGATGGTCGTATATAAGGCAAGCATCAAGTGATCCACGAGAAAGTTGATCTTGTAGGCGCGCTCGCAAATGGTAGTCTCTGTCCCAAACTTGATTATATATGTTTATAAATTCTTTGTTATCAAATAGTTTGATAATGGAATTATCAACTTTGTAGGTTGAATATAGGTAGGCAAAATATACCGCATAAACGGCAGCAGATTTTTTCACCTCTTGAGCGTCTTTAAGATATGCATCAGAGAATGTGCCTCCCATGCTTTTGCGCAAGCGTCTTTCAGCTGCTTGACATGGACTAGAAATAGAAAGTTCTTTTGAACGTTCTCGAATAGTTTTTCTTAGCGCAGGGAAATCTTGCTCAGATTCAGTAATATTTGGCACCGATGATTCAAGATAACCATTATTTTCTTGCAGTAACTGGAGATTAAAGCGAGGTCCATCATCTTTCGCTTTTGGTGCATGTTCTCGACTTTTTTTATTTTGCAATAAATAGAGCAATGCAGCTTTTCGCAAGCAGGGAGATGCATTTGCACGATTATACTTATAAAAGCTATGGACATCTGGGTAGCGATTATTTTTGATAGCATCGAACACATGTTTCCAATCAAAATAAGCCCGATCGTTGAGTTGCTTGAGACTCATAACGAATTTAGGATCATCCATTAGGGTTGCATATGTTTTAGTTTTCTTTTGTTCGCGATCACTACCATACTTTAATTCAATTTGGCGTTCAGCATTATCATAAAGTTTGCGTGCATCTGAATTGATACAATAACTTATTGGTTTGGAGCCAGTTTGTTTTTGCATCCAGCCGACTGCTGCACCAAATATGCCTGTCACAGATTTATAGATTGGCGCATATTTGTTGTCATCGTCGTCTGCGTTGGGCAATAGATTGAAATGAAGTGTGAGTACCGTAGCAAGTAAAATATATTTTTTCACATTGTCTCCTTAGTTTAAAGCAACTATCTTAGTGTTTAAGTTGCACATAGTTTATGCAAGGATACCTTTGAAATCAATAGCCTATTGTTTTATACAAAGTTAAAGATTGTAAAATAACGATTCTTTGTTAATCTTATCAGGTAAAATTAGGGTTGCAGAGAGCCTAAGAGTGTGAAAATCTTATCAAATAAAGGGAATGTTTATGAATACTTTTGTAAAGAATCAGTTATGTTTGAGCTTACTACTCGCTCCGCTTATGTTTCTTTCAGGCTGTTTACCAGGTTCTGACAAGGATCAGGTAGCTCTAGGTGGTCCAGCAGGAGCTAAATCACTCGATGATGGTTCTGAAGTTTTGCTCAAAATTGATGGGCGTCCAGTTATTACTATGAATAGTTTAAATACGGAGTTTGATCGTTTATTGGAAGAAAGCCCACAAATGCGACAAATTTTTCAATTTTATCCAGAAGCAAAATCCAATTTTTTCCAAGGCATGGTAAACCAAGAAATTGTAGATCATTATGTTTCAGCAAATGGTATTGATAGCTCACCACAGTATATTCAAGAGTTTGAAAATACTATCAAGCAAGTTAAAAAAATGTTGAACACTAAATATTTTAGTGATAAACATCCAGTGCAGGTTTCTGATGCGGAAGTTGTTGCATTTTATGAAGACAATAAAAATCGCATTCCTGATTTAATGATTTCTCAAGGTGGTGTTCAAGCAGAGGGCGTTTCATTCGATAATGAAGATGAAGCAAATGCATTTTTGGCAAAAGTGAAAGAAAGCAAGACGCCCCTTGAAAAAGTTGCTTCAGATGCCGGATTTACAGATGGCTATCGTGATTTTAAAATGGTAAATGATAAAAGCTTACCGACTGAGCCAGCTTTGCGGACAAGAATAATGAATTTGACATCATTCCCTTCACATGAAGTCGTGAAAGTTGGTGACGCATGGTGGGTAGTTAAGGCACATAGCAAAGAAGAGCCAAAATACCATCCGCTGAATGATGAATTACGTCCACAACTTCAAGAACATCTTAAAAAGGATAAGCAAAATAAGGTCGTTTTAGATGCAATCGAAGGTTACAAAAAAGATTTTGATATAGAAGTTAATGATGAGCCATTGAAAGCAAAGGAAGATGAAAAAGCATCAAATCCTTTGGCACAAATAATGGCTCAGCAAGAAACTGCGATGGCCCAACAAGAAGCTCCTGCAAAAGAACTTGCAGATGCGCCACAGCAAGCTATGCAAACAGTGTAAAAAGTAAACTTATATAGTTTTAAAAAGGGAGCCTGCGTATTTGCATAGGCTCCCTTTTTATTAACTATATTTTTTATACATGTTATATACTTTTTTTAAAAAGATAGGAGTTTCAAAATGAAAAAAAATATATGTACCGTGATGATTGTATTATTACTTAATGTGTCACTCAATGCACGCTATAAAGTTGATGGTATTAAATCTATTTTATATGGTGAAACAGAAACATTAATCATTACTGAATCGGAAGTTGCGCGTCCCGGCCTTGATGGGCAGATGAAAACACTTGATGATTTAGTTTTTGAGAGTCTCGTCTTTTTAGATGCAAAGCGTATTGGAGCTGTTCCTGATGCTGCTGCAATGCAAAAACATTGGGAAGATGTAAAAAAGAGTAATAATTTATCTGAAGCTGATATGCAAAAATTGGCAGAGCAATCTGGCTACACATTGCCAGAAGCAAAAGGGCAATTAGGAAAAATGTCTGCAATTAGCCAGATGTTTGATTTTAAGGTTCGTTCTGGTTTGTTTATCACGAAGCAAGAAGTTGAATGTTACTACAAAGCACATCCGATCATTGAACAAGCTGAATATGAAATTGCGCGTGCATTGGTGCCTTACTCCGATTTAGAATCAAAAGATGCAATGAAAAAACGACTTTCGGACTATGCCAAAACAGGTCGCGGGCAAGTCCGCTTGGCTTGGTCAACACCATTTAGATTGATGCATGATGAAATTGCTGCTGACAAGCAGTTTATGTATAAGATGAGAGTTGATCAAACTTCACAACCAACTGAAACGTCTCAAGGTTTTGAACTGTTCAAATTGGTGGGCAAAAAACCCCAGCGTTTGGTGCCTCTTTCAGAACGTTATAATGAAATTGAAAGTTTCTTGAAGCGTCCAAAATATGAAGAATTGATGAAAAAATACAAAGACGAGCTTTATGACAAAGCGACTGTTGTTGTATTTTAAATAGTTTCATATATAATTCGCCTCGATTGAAAATATCTAATAAGAATAAAATTTTTACCCTTATCTAGGCTTCTTGTAAATTCATTTTGCTCATGTTAGTCTGCTTGGCAGAAAAAAAAGGTGTAGTAACATGAAGTTCAAAATGATAGCATTGTGCTGTTTTATAGTGAACAGCGCTCTCAATGGTTTAACTGCTGGTTCCAATAATCTTGTATCCGTACAATCTCAGATAGATTTTTTGGAAGCTGGTTTCAGCAACACGATGCTCGGATTTGGCTGGTTCAAAAATGGGTTTACTCTTCAAAATAGTGCTACTACCTGCACTTTCGATTCGGTATACCCAGTTTCAGGTACCGTAAACATGAATGGTGGTACTTTAGTTTTAGACGCTGATCTTTATTTTGCTAATGAATTGAATTTAACTGGATTTGGCTCGATTAATGGACAATCACATGCATTGCATTTCCCTTCAAATTTAGTTACATTGCCTGCTGATGCAGGAACTATCGAAGATACTACTATTTTCTTGTCGAGCGACATTATATTGACAAACACACTTAGTTTTAGTGGTACAACAACGCTTAAAGGGCAGGGACACACGCTCTATTTAGGCGATGGTGGAGGCATTCAATTGCTTGAAGATGCGTATCTTGTATTAGAGAATATTGATATCAAAAATGTCGGCAATGGTAACATTGCTTTGGCGAATGATGATGGACATATTATTTTAGATGATACAAATCTTTTTTTTGATAGTGATTTAACATTTGATACGGGTAGTTTCTTAATAAAGGATGCAGTACATTTTTATGGTACGGCGACCTTTGTTTATGATAGTGTGCGTACGAGCAGTATCGAGCAATTTGCAACATGGCAAATACACGATGAGATGCGTTTTCACTTAGGTAAAAAAAGTAGCATAACCGATCCCAATCCATTATGGTTTGAAGATCACAGTGCTGTATTACGATTGAGCAACTGTCATTTGCGTATCGAGCAATATGGTTTAGATCTTTTGCGGGGTACCATTGCATATGATGCTCAAGTTACACTTGATACGATCGGTACGACGACCGAAGAGGGTTTAATTATTGGTAATGGCAACGCTGTTGATGATCCTGTTATTTTATTTGATGCGGGAGCTTCTGTGCAATTGGAATCGAGTTATTTTGTCTTTAATACCGGATCACCAAATGTGATCAAAACAGGTGCTCATAAAACAGCTCGTCTTTCTCGAAATATCGGATCGAACATACATGTGTTGCAAGACTTATCAGTCCCTTCAATGAAGGTTGAGGTGCTTTCTGCATTGATTCCCCCTATGGCGATTGCTTCGGGTAAAACGGTAGAATATGATGATACTCTTATAGTGTTACCGGGGGCAGAGTTTGATATCACCAGTGGACGCCAATCGCATTTAGCCTTTTTGTTAAATGGCGGCGATTCAATATTTTTTACCAAAGGTACATTGCCATTTAGCCTCGACATAGAAGGTGCTGGCAATAAAATTATGGGGAATGGAAATGTTGTTGGTGGGATCACACTTGCCGATACCAATGCTGAGGTTATTTCGGAGCTTGATGGCGAGTTTGATAATACCATTATGCTTAATGGTGGAAAGATTACGCTGAATGACGATATACGTTTTGGCGTGAATATGCAATTAACAGGTTCCGGTACATTCGGTTTGCAAGAGTATTCTGTGCAATTTCCTCCTGCAGATTTAGTGTTTACGAGTAGTGTTGATTGGCAGGGGCAAAATGCTGCAATCAATCTTAATGCAAAGGTAAGTCTATCGACAACTTCAACATTTAGTGGTTCAGTTACCATTAATGGTAATGGAAATGTTCTTGAACTGTTGGAAGCGGGTATAATAGAAGTTGCGCCCAATAGTACCTTAACTTTAAAAAATGTTAGGTTAGAAGGAATTCAGAATTCCAATATTCGTCTTCTTGATTCTACGAGTGCTTTGATACTTGATGACATGATGTGGCGCCAGTCGGGAGATTACACCTTCCAAAATGGAAGTTTTTGTATTCTTCATGATGTGGAAATGGTGGGGCAATCTCGTTTTATTTATGATAGTAACGCAACAAGTACCATTTCGGTATATTCAAAGCTCAAATTTTCTGACAAATCAACTTTGTGCATCGGTAAAAAAAGTACTGCGAGTCTTCAACCGCTCTATTTTGAAAGTGGTGCGGCAAAAGTTATGTTTGATGATTCTACATTGCATGTTCTCAATGAAGGTCTAATTCTTACCCGTGGCTTGGTTATGTTTGAGCATGAAGTTCATATTGATATTGATTCCACTTCAACAGCAAATGGACTGATAATGGGAAACAATACAGAAGGTGAAGATATAACCTTTTTGTTAGATGCAAATGCTACTTTGCATTATGATACAGGGCATTTAGTTTATAATAATTTTGGTTTAAATGGCTTTGTTGCCTCTGGCAACAATAGTGCTCGTTTTGTTCGTCAAGAAGGATTTTATATTTATGTGAATACCAATTTGGTTATTTCAAATCTTCATAATGAACTTGTTTCTCAAGCAGTACCTCCTGTACAAATTGCTTCAGGCAAGAGCTTACTAGCCAAGAATATGCAAGTTATTATTGGTGAAGCAGCATTTTTTGTAAATGACCTACATCAGATAGGAGCTTTTCAAAATTTGCTTGGTAATGGAACTGTGAGGGTTGATAGTTCAAGTGCGTTGCCTATTCCATTATTTGTAACGGGTATAAATAATAAACTGCGCGGAACAGGTGCTATTGGAGCTCCAATTATTTTATCAGATGAAAATACTGAAATAATATTTGATCTGCAGGGCGAATTGCGCAGCAATATATACCTAAATGGTGGTACGGTAACTATAGCCGCTGATTTAGACCTTGGGCCAGATTCACAGATTAATGGCATCGGCACTATCAATATTGGAAGTCAAAAAATATCCCTTGGTGCTAATGATATGATTTGGACCTCTACGACTCATTTTATTTCCAATGGCGGTATTTTAGAGTTTAATGCACATGTGTCATTTGGTACTACAACGACAGTTAGTGGCACGATGTTGATTGATGGTAATGGTAATGTCTTGGAATTCAAAGATGGTGCACGTGTAGTGATTGAAGATGGGGCTACTTTGATTTATCGAGATTTGCGCTTGGAAAATGTTGAAGAGAAACATATAACGTGTATGGGCCCTAATAGTCGAATTATTATCGATGATAGCGTTATTATTTTGGGCAATGATTTGACGTTTGATGAAGGAAGTGTGCTTTTTGTAAATGAGGTGGATGTGGTTGGATCGCATACTTTTAGCTATGAAAGTATGCAAACAAGTACAATCTCAAAAAATTCAGTTGTGCGTATCAGTGATAACGTTTGCCTTAAGCTAGGCAAAACCCATCCCGGAATTGACGAACCAATTCATTTTGAAGACCGCACTTCGGTGCTGCTTTTGGATAATTGTGATTTTGTGATTTCACCTTCTGGTTTACAATTTAGTACCGGTACCATCCGAGTTGATCGTGAAGTGTCCATTGATGCTCGTTCAACCACAACACAAAATGGATTAATTCTTGGCAATGGCCAGATTGATGATACTCTCACTTTTGAGTTAAGTCCTGGCGCTACGGTGCGATTTACTCATGGGCACACCACCTATAATGTGCAACATCCTAATGCCATAATTTCCTTGTCACCAACAGCGCGATTTGTTCGTGCAAATGATAGTGTGTTGCATGCTAATTATCCGGTCGCGTTGCAACAAATGACGCTCGACCATAGTAAAGATAGCGTCACCACACTTGCACCTGGCGCTTCATTATCGTATGAAAATACAACCTTCATTGTTCCGGGAACTGAATTTAACACGACTGGTATTCAAACGAGTCCTGTGGCCATTACTTTACCCGGTTCGGGTGAATTGTACTTAAATAAGGGTGCCTATCCTCTTGCAACTGTTGTTGCAGGAACGGGCAATCTTGTGCATGGTAATGGTAACATTGTCGGTCCAATCATTTTGGGATCGCCGTCTGCTGAATTGCAATGGGCATTGAATGGTGGCTTGGCCAATACGCTTTCACTTAATGGTGGCACCGTTACACTGTTGCAAGATATGCATTTGGCTCGTGGCATAGTTGCTACATCGGCCGGTACCATAAGTCTTGGCGATAATCGTCTCATCCTTGGATCAAAAGAATTGCAGTGGGCAACAGATATGAGATTTGATGGTCAATCAGGTGAAGTGCACTTAAATAGTGATGTGCATTTGAGTGGGGTTTGGACATTCACGGGTGATTGTGTCCTAAACGGCAACGGAAATGCTCTTTATTTGGGTGAAACCGGACAAATTATTATTGATAACAATACTGAATTGCGATTAAAAAATTTGTTAATTCGTGACATTGGCGGGCAAAACATTCGTTGCCTCGATGATGATGGTGTGATAATTCTTGATAACGTTGATTGGTTACAAGATGATATGTTCACCTTTAGTCATGGTGCTATGCAATGGAGCAACTTTGTGCATATGTGTGGTACCAGTACATTTGCTTATCAAACGGTTCGTACAAGTACTATTCTACGCCAATCGTTGCTTGAGTTAGATACGTATTTCACCTTTACTTATGATCCGGTTGGTTCGCAGGCTAGAGATCTGCTTGAATTTGCTGATAATACAGCCGTTTTGAAGTTAACGAATGCTAATTTGTTTACCAACATTGGTGGTATGCAATTGACAAAAGGAACGCTTAATATTGAGGGCGATACAGCAATCTCGGCTGATGTTATCGAAAAAAATGATAACATACTTTCGCGCGGAATTATTGATTTAGGAGGCCATAGTTTGGCTAGTGACCTCCATATTCGGATTGCAATTGGAGCAAGTTTAACCGTTGCGCGCGGTGGTGTTGCTTATAAAAATGTAAAACTCTCGAATGTAGTAATGGGTAATGAGCTTTCTACCATTGCTCTTAGGCCAAATACGCTTTTAAATATTGATGAAACTCTTGATATCGGCATCGGGCGTCTTGAAGTGAGTGAACAAGCTGGTGTAATAGTTGCATCAGGAAAAGAATTTATAGGATCCGTGTTTGAACTCGAATCGGTGTAAAGGTTAGGAAATAGAATATGAAGCCGTTGAATAAGCTGTTAAAGTTATATCTCATTCTGTTATCACCATGCATTCTCCAGGCAAAACAATATGGGTCCGATAAAACCTCATCTAGTCAAAAAAAAATTTTTGTTTCGAGTGAGGACGAAAAAAACGAACTGAAAGGTTTTTCATCCTTTGAGGGTGGAGTTGTATTAGGAAAAGGTAATAAGACCGTAGAAGTATTGGTTGATTCACTTTTTCCGTTTCGTGATTCCTTGATACTCAATGGAGGCAAGCTTAAGTTAAAAAAGGATATGGTTATACAGAGTCCAATCAATATTGGAGTGGGCACTATAGAAGCTGAAGAAGAAAGTCAGCCAAGAAATATAGAATTTCCTTTTGAAGATTTGGTGTATGAATTGCCGACCGAAGGTCATGAAAAAATTTTAAAGCTTGTAGATCAACAAATAGTAAAGGCAAAACGCGCAACTCCTGTTGGAGGTTCGGTTAATTCTATCGATTGGTCGTATGATGATGCTTATGTTGCAGTCTCTGTGAAAAGTGATATAGGGGTTAACGAGCTGCAAGTATACTGGTTTCATGATGAAATTTTGACCTTAACCGCATTTGTTGATTTCGGTTCAAGTGATGCGCAAGCTGTTAGATGGCATCCGAGTCAGTATCTACTTGCAAGTGGCAAAACAAGTGACGATGAGCTGGAAATTTATACCTTTAGTCCGATTACAGGATTATCATTGCAATCATCGAGTAATGTTCCAGGAAATGTTTCGGCCCTTTCATGGGATCCGCTAGGAGATCACATTGCTGTCGGGATGCAAGAACTTTCTGTGGCAGTGAGAGTTTATAACGTCGATGGAAGTGGTAATTTGGGTAGCTCTGTATCTTATAATTTTGGCTTGTCTCGGTCCGTGCAACCAAATGCATTGGATTTTGATTCTTTAGGTCAGTTTATGGTGGTTGGTTTAAATGCAGATTTATCAAATCCTGAACTATATGTGCTCGAATTTACTGGTGTAGCAATTAACTTGAGTGCTTCTCGTGAGGTTGGACAGTCAGTGGTGAGCGTGTCTTGGATACCGAATGAACAGATCTTTTCGATAGGTTTAGATGGTGGATTAGATCGTTTACAAACTTTGCAGTTCAATGAGGGTTTAGGTACAATTACCGATATTCCAACTACTTTTGTAGGCAAAACATTAACGGTGAATGATTTGCAATGGGGGCCAGAAAGTACATATATTTGTATCGGTACCGATAATAATCTTAATGGCCAAGAATTGGAGGTCTATTATTATAATAGAAGTAAAAATCAACTAAATCTTGTTTCAGGGTATGAAGTTTCATCAGATGTATTATCTGTTCGTTGGTCGCGAGATGGTAATTTTGTTGCAGTAGGTGATGTTGCAGGCAATCTGCATTTGTTCAATTTTGCCACTGACATCATCACCTTTAAAAACGTTCGCCTTTCGTTTAATTCGAAGGTTAATTTTCGATCCCCTATACGTTTTGAAGGTACCTGTATTTTGAATGGAGGGGGCAATGTTATTGATATGTCTCCAACTGCGTCATTAGTTGTCGGTGGTGGGGCAGTTTTGCATCTTGATAATGCAACGGTTCGAGGCATTCATGACACAAATATATCAGTGCTCGACTCGGAGGGTATATTGGCGATGCATGATATCGTGTGGTTACAAGACAGTAATTACACCTTTACGCAAGGTGCTATGAGTTTGACCGGGAAGATTCAGATGTCGGGTAACCATATTTTTGCATATCAATCCATGATGACGAGCACATTAGAAAGTAAGTCCACTCTGAAATTAGATACCGGCTTCACGTTTAGTTATGATCCTTTGTTTACGTCAACCCTTGATCCCTCCCTGTTTGAAATGATAGATGAGACTTCCGTATTGAAACTGGATAATTCAAGTATTTATGATGTAAAGGCATGGAAATTGACCAATGGTAGGTTGATATTAAGTAGAAACGTTGGACTTTATGCCGAACAATCATCGGGAACTGTTTTTGGCAACGATGTTGGAGATGATCTTTTGGTTGAATTATTGCCAGGTGCGAGACTGTCAGTAATGCAGGGAATTCTTAATAATAAAAACCAAGCATTATCATCATGGATGTTTCAGACAATTACTTCAAAGCTTATTATTGCCACAAATGCTCGATTTAATATATTCAATTCGATTGAAGTTTCGCCTGGTTTTATTGTTTTTGAGAAAAATTCTAGATTTGGCTATAAACAAGGAGCCATGATATTGGGTGCAACTGAGCCCTTAGGGTCCTTTTTCCAGTTTAATCTTGGAATTTAATATGATATTTTTTGGGTGTGTTTTTTTGATCTTTTTTTCAAGAAGCTTGGATGGAATGACGATTGGATCAGATACAGCTGTCACTCGTTTCAATAATCAGGTTACGTTAAATAATGGTGATCGTATAGCAGGATTTGCTGCTTTAGATGGTGGTTTTTTTATTGATAGTGCAAATGTGACAGCTACATTTGATTCTTTTTTTCAGGTGTCAGGACCGCTTGAGTTTAATGGGGGGACACTCCGATTAAATCAGGATTTAAGAGTTTCAAATGTATCGAGCCTTGGACCTTTGGGAAATATAACTGGTGATTTTCATAATTTAGATTTGGGCAGAACGGTGACAGTGTTGCCAATTCCAAGTAATGATACTCCATGTACATTGACATTTATTGATGATGATACTGGTGCAGATCCTTATGAAACCGTGGATTGGGCATTTGATAGTGTGTATGTTGGTGTGGGAACAAGCGGTTTTCAGCCAAATGTAATTGTGTATGAATTTGATGGATCAGCGTTGACGCAAGTTGAAATAATAACACCCCCGGGGTTTTCTTTTGATGTAAATGCTGTTCGTTGGCATCCATCAGATTATTTTTTGGCTGTTGGTATAGATGCCGCATTTTTTGGTGGTTCTGAATTACATATTTATAGTTTTGACACCGGTACGACGACATTGACTTTGGTTAGTTCTAATGCAGTTGCAGGAGCAGTAACAGCTCTTGCGTGGCATCCTGATGGGGATTATTTGGTAGTCGGCACTGATGCTAATGCTTTAGAGGTTCAACTTTACCCTGTCAGTGGAACTGGGGTGCTTGGAGCGCCAGTGAATATTAACATTGCGCCTAATCGAGATGTGCAACTAGAGTCAGCTGATTTTGATAGTACTGGAGATTATTTTGCCGTAGGTCTTAATGCAAGTGGCGCAAGTCCAACAATTCTAGTCTATGATTTTACAAAAATACCTTTAGGGGCTGTATTAAATGCCTCCGTAACGACACCTGCAACAGTTGCAGGACTCACATGGAATCAGACAATTACTGATCTTATTGCTGTAGGGCAAACGGGGGTTTCTGCAGATCGGGTTATAGCGTATGAGCATGATGGCGGAGCTGGGACATTAACGCAAGTTGCAACAATATCAGATTTTTCAATTAGCGTTGAAAATGTTGCCTGGAATCGAGATGGCGATTGTTTGGCGCTTGGAACGATTGTTGATGCGGGTGTTGGGCAAGTCAGAAGTTATTGTTATGATGACACGACTGAAACATTTGATTTTGCCAATTCATTTGATTTAGCAGATGATGTTGGAGGTATTGGTTGGTCGCCCGATAATGCCTTTCTGGCTACAGGTGATGATTCTAACACCTTGTCTATATATAATAAAAGTGCAAGTTCGACGAGTGGTTCATTCATTTTTTCTAATTTAAACATGATACTCAATAATAATTTACGAATAAATAATGCTTCTTTTTTATTCAATGGTATGACAACTATCGAGGGACAAGGGAATACATTAGATTTAATGGGAACAACAACGTTCATTATAGATGCGAATTCAAGTTTGACGTTTAAAAACATTCATCTTAAAGGTGCAGGTTTACAGAATATAAGTGGAACAGATGTTACGAGCACATTGACGTGTGAAAATATGAATTGGTCATTGGATAATGATTTTACTTTTACACAAGGTACATTATCGGTTGTTTCTAATTTGGTTTTAGAAGGTGATCAAAAACAGTTTACTTTTCGTAGCGCAGGTCTTGCACTAATTGAGCCTTTTTCCACCTTGATAATTGATGAAGGGGTAACTTTCTCTTATGATCCTTCCATAGCCGATAAAGAGCTGCTTCAATTTACAGATAATACATCCAGGTTAAGGTTGAACGGAGGGACTCTTCATGCTTCATTGATAGGATTAAACCTCTTTAAAGGTTCATTGGTTGTGGATAATAACTCATCTATAACAAGTGCTGCAACGACCGATGCAGAAGCCATTTCATTTGGAGATGGATCAATGAGCATTAATAATTTTAACCTTGGAATAGACCCTGCTGCAATACTACAAATTGTGAGTGGGCGAGTGTTATTTAATAATATTTAAAATATGAGTAAATGATCACATGAGTATGAAGCGAATAAAACACCAAATTTATCATCAAAATAGATTGCTCCTGGAAAAAGTAGGTGTACTATTTTTATTATGGTTTGGTTTTGGTGTTATATACCCAATGGACATTGGTTCAGATACTGCGGTAACTCGTTTTAATAGTCAGGTCAGTGTTAACGATGGAGATCGTATCGCCGGTTTTGCTGCATTAAATGGTGGTTTTTTTATTACGAGTCCTAATGTTACAGCGAGTTTTGATTCTTTTTTTCAAGTTTCAGGGCCATTGGCATTTAACGGGGGAACTCTCAATTTAGATCAAGATTTGCGTATTGCAAATGGAGCAAGTATCGGCCCTTTAGGTAATATCACGGGACAGTTTCATGCTCTTGATTTAGCATCAACTGTTACAAGAATACCGATTACGTCTGATGTGAGTGATTGCTTGGTTTCATTTTTAACTGAAACAACTGGAGTGTCAAATTTTGAAACATGTGCGTGGGCATTCGATAATGTCTATATTGCTGTAGGATCAACAGCGAATCCAGAACTTTTGGTATATGAATTTGATGGCTCTACGTTAACATTAGTAGATTCGGTGGGGCCTCCTGGAGGAACGCGTCCAATAAACGCAGTGCAGTGGCGACCAGGGGAGTATTTTTTAGCAATGGCCAGAAATGGTGGCGGAAATGATGAATTATTTATTTATGAATTTGATACAGGAACACAAACATTAACACAAATTGATTCTAATGGTCATGGTGGATCTGGTAGGGCATTGGCTTGGCGACCGGATGGAGATTTTTTAGTAGAGGGCACAACGGGAAATGCAAATGAAGTTATTTTATATGAAATTGATGGTGCGGGTAATATAGTTACGACTGTTATTATAAATATTGCACCAAATCGTGATGTGCAATTTGAATCGGTTGATTTTGATAGTGCAGGTGATTATTTTGGAGTGGGATTGAATACTAATGCTGCAAATCCAACTGTGTTGGTATATGAATTTACCCCTGTACCATTAGGGGCGACGGTAAATGCGACAGCTGTAACCTCCAATACTGTCAGAGGTTTATCTTGGAATCAAACAACAACAAATTTGATAGCTGTAGGGCAAATTGGTGCCACTGGAGACCGAGTTGTGTTATATGAGCACGATGCCGTTGGAGGAACGCTGACTCAAGTTGGAAGCATTACCGACTTTTCTATTGCTGTCGACAGTGTTCAGTGGAATCCAACAGGGGAATGTTTGGCGGTTGGCACCGTTACTAGTGCCGGCGTAGCACAATTGCGCATTTATTCTTTTGATTCTGATACATTGACTTTTGATTTTGTGAGTACCTTTGACCGCGCGGGGAATATCGGCGGTTTAAGTTGGTCGGATAATAATAGTTATTTGGCTGCTAGTGATGATGCGGATACTTTGGCTATATATAATAGAAGTGATGTAGCGCAAGGTGGTTTTGTGTTTTCTAATTTGAATTTGAAGTTGAACAATAATTTGTTGATGAATAGTACATCTTTAATTTTCAGCGGTCTGACAACAATCGACGGGCAAGGAAATCTTTTAGATTTAAATGCGACCTCCACTTTAATTGTAGGTTCTAATTCGAGTTTACTTCTAAAAAATATTCGTATTCAAGGTACGGGGCTTCAAAATATCAGTGGAACGGATTCAACGAGTACGATAACATGTCAAAATGTTGTGTGGTCTCTTGATGAAGATTTTACCTTTACGCAAGGAAGTCTAACGATTCTTTCTGATTTCATGCTAGAGGGAGATCAAAAAAAGTTCACCTATCGAACAGATGGCATAATTAGAATCGAGCCTTTTTCTTCATTTATACTAGATAACGGTATTACCTTTTCTTATGATCCATCGATTTCAAGTAAAAATTTATTGCAATTTTTTGATGAAAGCTCGCTATTGAGATTAACTGGCGGAACATTGCATGCTTCAACCATAGGATTAAATTTATTTAAGGGCTCGCTACTTGTTGATAATAATTCATGTATTACGAGTGATGCAACAACGAATATACAAGCAATTTCATTTGGCGATGGTTTAAGTTCAGCCAATAATTTCAATATTGAAGTAGAGCCAGCGGCGTTATTGCAAATAAAGAGTGGACGAGTATTGTATAACAATGTCTAATTTAAGATGAGCAGTTAGATGAGTATGAAGCAAAAAAATAAACGCAGCCAACATAGAGCTAATGTAATGGCTTGTTATTGGGCTTATTTATTACATTTGAGCATGCCTTTAGCAGGAATGGATATTGGTTCAGATACTGCCGTTACACGTTTTAATACGCAAGTTACTATTAATGATGGCGACCGAGTTGCAGGATTTGCGGCTCTCAATGGAGGATTTAGCATAAATGGTAGTGGTGCAACAGGTACATTTGATTCATTTTTTCAGGTTTCTGGTCCATTAGCTTTTAATGCGGGTACTTTAATTTTGAGTCAAGATTTAGATGTGGCAAACGCTTCAAGTATTGGCCCTCTGGGCAATATTGTGGGCAATTTCCACACATTAGATTTGGGCTATACAATTACCGTTTTGCCAGATATTTCAGCTGTTGATAATTGTGAAATTTTTTTTGTTGATGATATAGCGGCATCAAGCAATATCGAAACGGTCTCATTTTCTTTTGACAGCAACTATATTGCCTCCGGTAATGATGGAGCATCTGATATTTTCGTCTACGAGTTTAATGGTTCTACCTTAACGCTTGTTGATACGGAATCTCCTCCGGGTGCCGCACGTGAAATCAATGTTTTGCGTTGGCACCCTTCGGCATATTTTTTAGCGATGGGTCGTGAAGCAGGAACCGATTCTGAGCTTTTTATGTATAGTTTTGATACTGGTACGCAAACATTAACACAAGTAGATTCGATTAGTCTTGGAGGATCAGTGCAGGCCATAGCATGGCATCCTGATGGTGATTTTATTGCTGTTGGAACTGACATTGATGCATCGGAAATAATTTTATATCCAGTGAGTGGTGGAGGCATTTTGGGAACCCCTGTTACGCTGAACATTACACCAAATCGCGACGTGCAAGAAGAATCTATGGATTTTGACCCGACGGGTGATTATTTTGGTGTTGGATTAAATACAAGCGCAGCAAATCCAACTGTTTTGGTGTATGAATTCACCAAAATACCACTTGGCGCAACGTTGAATGCTTCAGCCGTTTCGGCTAACACGGTGTCAGGGCTTTCTTGGAACCAGGTAACAACTGATATTATTGCCGTTGGACAACTAGGATCAACGGGCGATCGTGTAATTGCGTATGAACACGATGCGGTTGGCGGAACATTAACGCAAGTGGCTTCGATAACAGATTATTCTATAGGTACGGGAAATCTAGCTTGGAAGCCGGACGCTGATTGTTTGGCGGTAGGCGTTCAAGATACTGGTGCGATGGGACAAATTCGCAGTTATGCCTATGATTCAGAGGTGCCCAGTTTTTTTGTGGCAACAGTTGTAGATAGGCCGGATGATGTTGAAGCTGTTTCTTGGGCGCCAAACGGCGGATATGTTGCATTCGGTGAAGACGCTACTTCTATTACTTCGGTTTATCGTGCAAGCTCTTTTTTGTCTGATTGTTTAAATTTTTCGGATATTCGAATCAATTTGAATTCCGATGTTCAAGTGAATAATAGTTGTATTTTATTTTCAGGTTTAAATACGATAAATGGTGGCGGAAATACACTTGATTTACGGGCTACTTCAAGCTTCATTATCGACAGTAACTCCAGTTTGCGCTTTGAGAATATCTATCTGAGAGGATTAGGTGAGACTGGCGTTCATGGTGTAGATACAACAAGCACAGTTACTCTTAGAGATACTGTAGTTATTTTGGACTCAGATTTCACCTTTACAGAAGGTAAAATGATTGTTCAGGCTGATGTTACACTTATGGGGGATGATAAAGAGTTTAAATATCAGTCGAATGCTGTTTCGACAATCGATTCCTTTTCTCGGTTTATTGTAAATAAAGGTACCACATTTTCATATGAGCCAACGATTTCAAATCAAGATCTTTTGCAATTTGAAGATTCAACTGCAAAATTTGTTTTGAATGGTGGCACCTTACATGCAACTACGGTGGGGCTTAATCTTATACAAGGCACATTTTGTGTTGATCGTGCGTCATTTTTGACCAGCGACGCCACAACTACAATTGAGGCAATTACATTTGGTGATAATAGTTCTGCAAGTAATAATTTAAATTTAAAAATTTCCCCCGCAGCGTCTTTGGAGGTGTCTTTGGGCATTTTAGTTTGGGCGAATGTATAAAAAAAAGAGAGAGTCGCTATGTTGAGCATATTGATATTGTGTTTTTGTGTACCATTAGCCCACGCGACGATCAGCTTTGATAGTCAAAGTTCATCATTGAAAATTAATAATGGGGCAAGTTTTGTTTTAAATCAGCCGATTAATAGTTTTTCAGGAACATTGAATAAAGGTATTAGTGCATCAATAACTGGTCAAACTATTACTTTTCAAGATGGTATATTTAAAAATAATAATCAGCTTTTTTTAACTGGTGTTTATAATCCTAATGCCGGAACTATTTCACTCACCGGGAATCAGACTTATTATGCCCAACAAGGGACTTTTTTAGAGCAAATTTTAGTGAGCGGGACAAATAATCGCATAGAAGGTGTTCCTATGCTCGTAGATAATATTGTTCTGCAGGATATGAATACTACACTCACGATGGCGATTGATGGTGTCTTGAACCAAGACATCGTATTAAATGGTGGAAGTGTTCGTCTTGAAAATGATTTGACCTTTGCAGATGATGTAAAATTTACTGGTTCAGGAAACGTTGATTTAAATGGTTATGCATTAAGAGTGGGCGGCCCAAATTTTTCTTGGGATGCTTCAATTGTCTGGGATAATGCAGCTGATATTATTCTCACAAGTGATGTTGATTTTAGTGGAACATTCACCTTTTCAAGTAATGATATTCTGAATGGTAATGGTCATATTCTCAATATTGGTGGCGGTGGAGAGATCACGTTACTCAGTTCGGTTACCTTATCTGTATCGGACATCGTGATTAAGGGCATTGGTGATGATACAGGTGGGCGTTTCTATCTTAACAGTGGATCTGAAATACGTTCGAGCAATGTTACATGGCAATTTATTGATGATGTGGCCTATACAGATGGAACTTTTTATGTGAATGGCCCGACAACATTTATTTTGAATGATTACGATGTTGATTTTTCTGGCACTTCTTCTCTAATTGTTGATTGTATCGTTCTTTGGTTGGAGCAGGCAGGAGCTTCTACAATTGGCTCTTTAACAGGAAATATTGGAACTATAAATAACGGTGCAATTAAGACCACTGCTGACGGTAGTTTGATCAGTATTTTAGAGTCATGCTGCGATTTATTAACATCCGAAGTAGATGCTATTGAATCGATTCTTGATGATAAATGTTCACAAATCGATGCAAATACATCAAAAATTGACGTGAACACAACAATGATCGAGATGCTCAAAACATCGACAGGGATGTTGCAAAGTGAGATCGATGCAGTTGAATCAACATTAGATATTAAGTGTTCACAAATTGATGCAAACAGTTCGTTGCTTGAAGTTGTGGATTCAAAAGTTGACGTGAATATTACCATGATCGATATGCTCAAAACATCGACTGGCATGTTGCAAAGTGAGATTGATGGTATTGAATCAATATTGGATGTTAAGTGTTCGCAGATTGACGCAAACACATCAAAAATTGATGTTAATACGTCGTTGATCGAAGTTGTGGACTCTAAAGTTGATGTTAACATCACTATGATTGATATGCTCAAAACATCGACGGGTATGCTGCAAAGTGAGATTGATGGTATCGAATCAACATTAGATATCAAGTGTTCACAAATTGACGCAAACACATCAAAAATAGATGTGAACATTACCATGATAGACATGCTCAAAACATCGACCGGAATGCTGCAAAGTGAGATCGATGCAGTTGAATCAACATTAGATATTAAGTGCTCACAAATTGACGCAAACACATCAAAAATAGATGTGAACACAACAATGATCGATATGCTCCAAACATCGACAGGGATGTTGCAAAGCGAAATCGATGTGAATACAACCATGATTGATATGCTCAAAACATCGACAGGCATGTTGCAAAGTGAGATTGATGGGATTGAATCAACCTTAGATATTAAGTGTTCACAGATTGATGCGAACACATCAAAGATTGACGTGAATACCACTATGATTGATATGCTCAAAACTTCGACTGGCGAGTTGCAAAGTGAGATTGATGAGATTGAATCAGTGTTAGATATTAAATGCTCACAAATTGATGCAAACACATCAAGCATTGATATAAACAGTTCG
>JAJCZC010000012.1 GCA_029262575.1 Candidatus Babelota bacterium
AAACACGATGCCGATACTTCGGAATCCAAACGATATGTACCATTAATCTAAATTTTGTATGACTTCCTGTCCAATATTTTACCATCGTAAACAGAATGCCACGCCTATCAATTCTTTGCAAAAGCTCTAACGAGCTTTACACCGAATTGAGATCGGGAAACCATTCATCCCCAGGCTTAAAAGCCAGGGGTTTTCTGGTTACGTTAATAAACTAACCACATTAAGCTTAGTAATATTGCTTACGGCTGGATTCTGTAATTTCAGTCTGAGCGCTGAATCAAAGGCACAAGAGTTGCTAAATACTGTAAGGCCTTATACGATAGAAGATCACTATACTCAGCATGATCCTGGATATTACACCGTTGAAGTCATTGAAGCAGCTGCACAAAAAACAAAAAGCGAAGAAACCAAAAGTTTATTATCGAAAATTAAAGCAGAAGAAAAATTACACCTAGAAGGCAAATCCGATAAATCAATATTCAATAAACTCGTACAAAAAAAGGTAGAAGAAGCGACTCCCGCTGTCAAATCAGATCTCAAACGCCGTCTTACTGCTGCAGCAATGGGCAGCATTGAATATCGCCTGTTGGATAGGAGGATGAAAAATAGTTATCTGCATCCGAGCTTTCTTAAAAACTTGCCTGACCATTATAGCTCTTTTCTCAAAAAAATTAGACCTCAGTTTGGTCAAGCCTTAGGTTATGATATTAAAGCTGGATGGAAGCCTGGTACAAGAACGGGAAGCCCACAAGCAGCAATTCAGAATACAATAATACCATATCTTTTGATTTGGCTGGAGCTAACAAAAGGTTCCGGTAATCCTGATAGGGCCGAATTAGAAGAGATGATAACCACGAGTTCTGGGGGACTACGCGAGCTTCTTACCACCATCGGTGCTATTCCTAAAGAAGAGATCAAAAACATCGAAAACTTGGAATTTAAAGAAACAGAGTTTGATCCTATGATAGACTTGCTACGAGTAGTATCCGAAAACTAACTGTGAACGGAGTAAGCGAGGGGCGTTATTAACTGATAACGCCCCTCGCCTTACAATCGAAAGAGATCCGACTCAAACATATCAATCAACTTTCGCCTCAACAAAACTCCAATTTTGATAAAAATCAAAAAACACCTTTTTTTGCCGGCGAAATACAAATAAATTCGCCATTTTTCACCTGATCACTCTCTTGATCATTTGAAAAAAGAGAGCGCTTCTTTTTTTAATGCAGCTTTATCGCTCAAACCATCCATTTGCAATTCATATGCCTTTTTGACAGCTTTACCAAGTTGAGGACCCGGTTCAATGACATCGAGAAAGTCTTTACCCGTTAATAATGGCGGTTCCTGATTATGTTCAACATTGGCATTTTGTGCATTTTTAATGAATGTATCAACTTCTTCAAAGGTGCAATCAAGCGGTGTGCCCTTGTTTGGATTCCGGCCCTGCTTATCGGCTAAAAATAATTTTGCTAATAATGCAATACTTGCATCTGGTGCTAATTTTTTTGCCAAACGCTTATAAGCAGGTTTTTTTGCATTACTTTTAGTGAAACCGAGTGGATCCATGTGGAGTTTGACCAATTTGGCAACCGTATCGATCAATGTTTTATGGCCAACAATGCGTTTGAGCATCTTTTTGGCAATGGGTGCACCAACTGGCGCATGTCCATGGCTGCTAATGTTCCCATCTACAACTTTTGAAACTTTAGGTTTGCCAAGATCGTGACACAATGCCGCATAAAGTAACACGAGTCTCTCATGTTCATTTTTACACGGTATCTGTGCAGCGGCATCAACCGCTTGCATAAGATGTTCAAACACATCACCTTCGGGGTGATAGGGCTGTTTTTGTTGCACACCAATAGTGTCATATAGTTCAGGCAACAACTCTTTTAATCTGCCAATCTTATTGAGCCATCTTATGCCAATTGAGGGTTGTTTTGATCGCAATAACATTTTGTTAAATTCTTGCTCGATGCGCTCACGTGAAACTTTTGATACATCCATTGTTTTGCACAATTGAGTAAGTTCAGTATCCGGCTGCATGTTAAATCGCGCCTTAAACTGCATAACTCGAAAAAAACGCAACGGATCTTGCGCAAAGAAGTCGATGTTTGGTGAACGCAATATGCCTTTTTCAAGATCATACAAACCATCAAATGGATCAACCAGCTCACCCGTCTTTGCATTGATACCCATGGCATTAATAGTTAAATCCCTACGTGCAAATGCATCACTAATGCTCATGTGTGGATCAATTTCAACGGTCGGCTTTCTGCCCGAACTATCGGCACGCGGTAGTGACCAATCAACATCAAGGCCATATAATTTAAACACACCAAATGATTTGCCAACCAAATCAACCGTACCTAATTGTGCCAAAACCTGTTGTAGCTGATCAGAAGTTAGTCCATGGACTTCAATATCAACATCTTTGATTTGCTTTTGCAATAAAAGATCTCGCACCATGCCGCCAACAAAATATGCGGTGCCACCAGCTTCATCTATTGCATTCAAAATAGGCATTAATTTAGGATAAGTATCGTATAAATGCGCTAAATCTCTTTGAATAATTTTTGTTTTTTTATTAAACTTCATATTACATATCGTGATATTACATAGCGTGAAAAATTTTTACCGGAGTTTTTATTATGCGCAACACACGCACATTTCTTTTTACTATCTGTAGCATCTTAAGCATATCACATGCAACATATGCTGTCTCATTTAAACCGATCAGTTCATTTTTTGGTGGCACACCGTACGAACAAATTGTAGATAAAGATTACACACTCACCACCGAAGGTGTGATTAACCTCAAAAACATTCATGGATCAATCACAGTAAAAACAGGCCTTGATAAGCGTAGTGTTGCAGTCAAAGCAATCAAACATGCATCAAAAGAAGAACAGCTTGATCATATGCATGTTATCGAGGAAGAAGTGAAACCCAATCGCTTAGTGTTACGCACCGCATATGATTCAGCCAACGTGAAAGGCAACGTTGATTATATATTAACCATTCCTGATGATGCACACGTGCAAGTTTCGTCCGATGTTGGTGACATCATTATTAAAGATATCAAAGGATCTGCAATCGCAAACACCGGAACTGGCGACATCACAGTACACAATCCCCAAAGGCACATTGAAGCAAATATCACACAACAAGGCAACATTACCATTATACGCCCAACAAGTAGCGTGCAACTTTCAACCAATAAAGGCATTGTGCGTGTTATTGATAGTAGCAATTCAGTTGGTGCACGCGCAAAACAAGGTAAAGTTGAAGTGAAATGCAAAACATTACCTGCAAAAAGAAAGATGAAATTGGCAACACAACAAGGACCAATAACATTGCATACGCCTAAAAACATGAACTGCTCAATTGCAGCTGACACCAAAAATGGCACCATTTCAAGCACACAAGACATCACCTTAGATACGCAAACCACTACGTTGAACAAAAATTATTGGGAAAGGGTCAAAGCATCTGTGCGCGGTGCAATTGGCAACAAAGATGCATCGGTTACCATGTTTAGCGATAAGGGTAATATTAAGATTTTAAAATATTAAAAATTATAATAGGGCCATCGCGATGGCCCTATTATTTTGCATCTTATAGCAATCTATTTATTTTCAATGCGTGCCAGACATTTTGCAATTTTTTTGTCCCAGTACTCACGGTCTTTTTTCTGCTCTTGCAAAATATTTATATGCTCTTTTGCTTTCTCATTGTTACCTTCATCAATTAAGATCTGAATCAAATTATAACGAGATGAGCCATGTGTAGCATTGGTTTCAATACATCTTCCAAAGCACTCTTTTGCACGCTTTAAATTACCTTCGGATCTATGACACTCCCCTATGCCGGCCCATGCATTATCAAGTATAGGATCTATTTCGAGGGCTTTCTTATAACAACGACGGGCATTTTTAAAATCACCATTTTTACGATAAGCCGTTCCTAAAGAATCATAACCTTGAGCAAATGAGCGATATTGAAGCCCCTCTTCAAAATAAGCTATCGCTTCATCATATTGCTTAAGTTGAATATTGACATGGCCCAAACTCCAGAAAATGCTTCCCTTGAGGCGTTCTCCAGTTGTGTCATCTATTGTCTCTGCAGCTCTTTGATAACACGCTAATGCATCTTCATAATTTTTCAAATCACACTGAGCTTTGCCTTTGGCTATTAAGTTGACAGCAGTATCTTCAACATCCGCTGTAACAATTCTTTTTAAATATTCATCTCTTTTTTTATAGTCTGAATTCAATGCACATGCTGCTGCAAACAATTCTAAATAGCGAATATATCCTTTATGATCAACTGGTACCTGAGGAGCTTCTTGTAACAAATGTAATGCCGCATCTCCATCATGTTTACGCCAATACACCCAAAAAATTTTACCATATGGCCGTAGACTTTGAGGGGATAGCTCTCTGGCCTGTTGAAATTCTTTTAATGCAGCATCATATTTTGCATCATCAAAAAGCTTGCTACCAGTTTTCATATGCATTTTAAATTGCTCGTCTATATCTGCCTGTGAAGATAAATAACCGAACGCACATGATAGGGTAAGAAAAAAAAGTGCTTTATTCATCAACAAGCTCCTATTTATTTTCAATTCTTGCCAAACATTTTGCAATACGCTTTTGCCATGTCTGATCTGGCATTGTTTGCTCCCGCAATATCTTAATATGTTCCTTTGCTTCTTCAATTTTGCCCAAATCAATGAATACATGTATCAAATGTTGACGAGATTGGCCGTGCAGCGAATTGACTTCTAAACCTTTTTCGAGATACCTTTTGGCTTTATTCAACTTACCTTGTGCACGATAAGTTCGGCCCAAACCCGCCCATGCATTATCAAGAAGTGGATCATTTTTTAGCGCTAATCGATAATTTTTAATCGCATTTTGATGATCTTTATGTTTGCGATAAGCAGTACCCAGAGAATCATAATTTTGTGCTACAGCTCTAAACTTTAAAGACTCTTTAAAATATTTGATCGCCGTCTCATAATCTTTAAGCTTTATTGATGCATGACCAACTGACCAATACACTTGGCCTTTAAGAGGCTTCTCAGTATCTTCATCGATCAATGTTACTGCTTTTTTAAATAGCTTCAATGATTGCTCGTGCTGCTCCAACTCGTCATACGCTTTACCCTTTATCAAGATATTTTGTATGGTTGGTTCCATTTCAACATCAACTAACTTCTGCAGACACTCTTTCTGTTTTGTAATATCACTCAATAACTCATATGCTGCCGCCAATAGATAAAGGTATCTTGGTGAATCCTCAATGGCCTTATTGATAGCAGAGCTCTGCTGCAACTCTTTTAAAGCTGAATCACCATCATGCAAACGATAATACACCCAAAAGGCCGCATAATAGGGCTTGATCGTGTCCGGATCAACCTTTTTCGCTTGATCAAATTCGTGCAAAGCTTCGCGATATTTTGCATTTTCGTAATGTTCCGAACCTTGCAATAAATGCTGAGCTAAAGCTGCTTTGACATCTTCATTAAGTTGGCTATATGTAGATTGGACAACACTAAATAATACAACTAAAACCATGCATTTCTTCATCCCTAAACACCTTGATATAAACGATTAATAATTAATGTTGATCATCCTAGAATATTGCGTATTTTAAGTCAAGTTGCGAAGGGCAGGCTCTACTACGCTCTTGCGAGCTTCGAAAAACAGGCTTGCCACCATACCATACTTGCGTCTTCACTAAAGTTTTGCCACACACGGTCGCTTTTTATTATTGTTTAATCCATTAAAAAAAGTTCTTGCCCGGCGCCCTTCGATACTCTCAACTTCCAGCTTTCGCCAAAGCTTCGGCGGACAGGGCGTTGAGAACTCAGGATGAAACTGATAAAGGAACATAAGTTTTTTATTTTGAAGCCAATCCTTTAAAGAAGTGGCTCGCCAGTCATTTCACTCTCGTGACTATTGTTTTCTAAATTAATCTAGCCACATTCGCCATTACATACTTAGAGGTGGCTTTGAGCCCAGCCTACGCTAAGTATTTAAAGCTTCTTATACTTTTAAAACACAAATTCTATTGAAAAACTGGCCTGCCAGCCGAAGCCTTGGCGAAGGTTGGTGGAGCTGACCGGAATCGAACCGGTGACCTCATGAATGCCATCCATGCGCTCTACCAATTGAGCTACAGCCCCAAACGAAACGCGAAAAAAACGCGTGGAATCCTTCATAGCCTTTTGGCGACGTAGGAAAATTTTAGATAAAAACAAACACAAAACGTTTTGTTCAATTTTGAAATGCAATGTAAAAGATGCTATCATAGTACACCTAAATGTCTTACTTGCCAATCATTTTTTTATTATTTAAAAAGGTTTTTCATGATTAATCATGTCGCATCGCTATTGAGTTTGTTGTTTTTTAATTGTGCATTCAGTTTTGCACCCAATATCAATTGGCAAGAAGAAGATAAACATGCATCTATCAACTTCACCGTGCCCGTGCAAGACGAAGATGCACTCTATCAAGAATATATCGATTTTTCATGCGATCAAGAGTGGGCCACCGTAGATGATTGGCGCACTGACATTGAAGCGGTCGCAGTATATGATCCAATTTTTAAGGAAAACAAAAAGATCTACACCAAAGATGTGACCTTTGACGTTGATATAACCATTAAAAAACCGGTTGAACAAGCATCACTGCGTTTCACCTTTTATCGAAAAAATCATGGCACCATCGAAGAAGAATTGATTGCGCTACCATTCAAACAAGACAATGCACCAATGCCAGAAATAGCTATTGATGCTGAAGCTGAAATTAAGCAAACAACTGAAACAGTTGTTATCAATGATAAAACAGATCAAACTGCGTCCACGGAAACATCCCTTTCATGCAAAATTTCGAACTTGATTGAACATACCAATTCACTGTGGCTGCAATGTTTGCTTATTTTACTCCTTGGAGCACTCCTTAGTTTAACACCATGCATTTATCCAATGATTCCGATCACTGTGGGTATTTTGCAAGGACAAGGCTCAAAATCATTTGTGCGGAATCTTTTCATGTCATTGTGTTACACAATGGGTGTAGCTACAACTTTTGCTCTCCTAGGCGTTGTTGCTGCTTATACGGGTAAATTATTTGGCACCTTTATGCAACATCCACTTGTTATTCTTTCCATCGTTGCATTACTTGTTTATTTAGCAGGTTCAATGTTTGGCCTTTATGAAATGTATATTCCAAAAGGATTACAATCAAATAACAAATTCACTAAAGGTGGTTCACCAATTACTGCATTTTTATTCGGTGTTGTGAGTGGAACTGTTGCCTCACCATGCGTTTCTCCTGGTTTAGCGTTAGTTTTGAGTATTGTTACCGGTTTAGGTAACCCATTTTTGGGTTTTGTGTTTTTATTCGCATTTGGTATCGGTTTGAGTTTGCCCCTTATGATTATTGGCACCTTTTCAAGTTCACTCAATGTGTTGCCTAAAGCTGGCATGTGGATGGTAGAAATCAAGAAATTGTTTGGCTTTTTGATGCTTGGCATGTGCATCTACTTCATCGGCACTATCGTACCGGCTTATGTAACTACATGGTTATTCACCACACTTATTGCCGTCATGGGGTTATATTATCTTAAAACCGCCGGCAAACAATCTGGATTTAGCAAATTACTCTATAATCTTTTTGGTAGCGCACTTATCATCGGCAGTTTTGTTTTTGGCTATTTTGCTATTCGTGCAAGCCTTAATCCGCAAGATTGCACGGTGGTTGGCCTATGGACCGAAAATTATACCTGTGCTCGTGAAGAAGCTCGTCATGATAACAAAAAGCTGCTCCTCAAAGTTGAAGCCCCATGTTGCTCAATGTGCACAGCAATTGATAAAAAGTTCTTCCGCAATGCAGACATCATCAAAACACTTGAGCAATCATATGTGCCAGTGCACATTGATGGCAGCGATACCACTGATCCTGTTATTCAAGATGTGGTGCAAAAGTTCAACATTGTTGGTTTTCCCACCATTATTTTAATTGATCCTATTGATGAAGTTGCCATCAAAACATGGGCATCTGAACTCTATGATTATTCAATTGAACAGTTTGATGATGTACTCAAGCAAATTGCTGAATAACGTTATTTACTAAAACAACTCAATGCAAACATTAGACCAACAAGAAACACAATGTCATTAAAGCCCTGATCCCATTCTGCTTCTTGTTGGTCAATATTGTGCTGATCAATTTCAACCGCCACGCTATTTGGGTTATGCATTTGTTCAAGATGTTGTGCTTGCAGACCAGGTGATTGATAGGTAGAAAAACTCATTACTTTCGAAAGCAAATTACCACTAAAAACAATCGAAGTATGAAAGATTGAACAACCTATCAGCATGAAAGTTAAACCTCTGTTTATCATAACTTTCTCCTTATTTACGCCTCAAGGCATTGCCATTTCATTTCTTTTATAACAGTTCATGAAGCTCAAATCAAGAATTGAGCTTTTAGGTATTTCACACCTAAAAATTATGGCGTTTAGGATGAGGTTAATAATGCTCAAGCTCTCAGAGATGCTGGTCTAAAAAGCCAAGATAACATTACGGTAACTGTGATTGAATTATAAGAAAAGAGCAAATGACCAAAAATAAGGTAATGCAATCACAGCATTACCTTATTTTTGGTCATTTTTGAAACATTCGACTATTCTTCTTCGTCCCTTTTTTTCTCATCATCATCATTTTCCTGAAATTCCCACAATTTGCTCACCTTAATGCGATGATTACGCTCATCAAGTTGCTTTTCTTTTTCTTGCAAAAGCTCTTGCAACATCACATCAATCACCCGATCAAGAATTTTATAAAATTCAGGGCCTTCATAATTTGATATTTTTTCGTAGTGTGGAGATTTAACGCGTAGTTCAACACGATGATGTTCATGTACTTTTGATGGTTCTAATATCAAATCGATAAAAATTGGAGTTGGCTCATGAGAAAGGAACTCTTCAATCTTCACCAATTTATCGTTAGCATAGTTTTCAATTGCTGCAACATGATCCATATTGCGAAAGGTAATTCGTTTGTGCATACATATTCCTTTTTGTAAACTCTTCTTTAGCTCAAGAATAGTTTAGCATAAAAAAAACATATACCTAAAGGATTGCAATCAGTCTATTTCTTCTTACCTTTTGTGCCGACCTTTTGAAAATTTTTGCTATTTGCGCGTGGAATAAATTTGATTGGCACACCCTCAAGATCGTAGGCTTTGCGCATAACATTATCAAAATAACCAAGCTGACTTGATCCAAACCAAGTCGGATTATTTACAAACATGACTAAGGTAATTGGTGCCGTTTTAATCTGTTTTACTTTATACACAATAAGACGACTGCCCTGATGAAAAAGCTCACGCCTATGGAGTGCATCTCTAAATAATATAGTAAGTTCATCATCAGAAAATTTCTGTTTATAACGATCTGCTACACCTTTGATAATAGAAAGAACTTTGCCAACGTTCTTACCTGATTTACAAGAAAGGCGTATAGCTTGAACTTTGCTCAACAAAAAATCATAGGGTACTAAATTGAAATCTAGCTCTCGCTGAATATGTTCATCAACAAGATCATATTTATTGAACAATATAACCAACGCTTTATGATGCTCAAAAGCATAAAATGCCAACTTTAATTCCTGATCAGATAATTTACCTTGTGATGCATCAACTACGAGTAATACAATATCTGCCTCTTTGAGCTCATGAAAAGCACGTTTGACCATCATCTTTTCAAGTTGTTCGGTCACACCACGTTTACGGCGAACACCAGGCGTATCGGTAATCTGCATATCTTCTTTATAGAAGGTAACTTTTTCAGTGATAGGCTCCCGTGTGGTGCCTGCAACATCTGAAACAATCGCCCGTTCTTCATCAAGGAGTGCATTAAGTAATGATGACTTACCTGCATTCGGTTTGCCAATAATAACCACTTTTAATGCTTCATCGGTTTCGATTTGGGCAACTTTGAACGGTAACAGCTCAACGATTAAATCTAAAAGTTCTGCAACATCATGGCCATGAGCAGCAGATATAAGCATAATTGTTTCAAAGCCAAGACGATCGAACTGATACATATGCTCACGCACTTGAGGCACATCACCCTTGTTAACTACAAGAATCACTTTTTTGCCTAATTTATGCAACAACTTAGCAAGCTCTTGCTCTTCGGGTACAACACCAGATGCGCCATCGACCATAAATAGTATGATGTCAGCTGTATCGAGTAACGAAAACACACCGGCAGAAACACGCTTATAAATTTCATCGCGCGTCTTTTTGACTTGAATACCACCTGTATCGATAAATTCAAAACAAGCACTATTCCAACAAACGGTATCTTGTAAAAAATCACGTGTTACACCAATTTGATCGAGTGCAATACTTTTAACATTATCTGAAACGCGATTGAAAAGCGTTGATTTACCAACATTGGTGCGACCAACTAAAATAACGCGCGGTAATTTATTCATGTTTATTTAAACCTCATTATTAACGGCATGCACAGTTCCGGAAAAATAGTGCAATAACATATGTGTTTTTGGCCATTGCTCCTTTTGAGAAACATCAAGCAACCGGCCATGTGATATACGATTTTTAGTATAACCATAAGAACGTTTTTTTGTATAGCCACCCTTTTGCCCATAAGAATTATTTTGCTGTACAGGTAAACGTTCTGGAACTTTTTCAAGCACAATGGGAGCAGTTTTGGTAGGTTCAACGTCCTTGCCAGTAAATTGTGGCTTAAAAACAACTTTATCCCCAAAACGTTTCTGCAATACACTCATCCAAACCTTCTGAGTGTTATCAAGCCAATCTTGGAAAAAAACAAATTTTTTGCAAAATTCAACTTCCAATAGGTTGGTCGTTGCATCAAATTGCCTAAAAGTGCTTTGTTTGAAAATCGATGTAACTAAAGGATCGTCCAACGTTGCAACCTCACGCAAACACAACATCCACTTTTGAATAAAGTTCGCTGTTTCTTCATCTATAATTTCTTCTTCTTCATCATCTTGCTCAATTTCATCGCCCTCTTCATCAACCTCCCTGGTTAATGATGGCGATAGTGATGGGCTTGATGAAGAACCCGAGCCAGAATCTGTATCATTTGATCCACGCGATCCGCAAAGTTGTAAAAGAATGATTTCTAAAAAAGCATGTTGATGTGTTGTTTTTAAAAACACCTGCTCATTGCGATAACATAGATCCAAGTAACGATGCAAAGTTTTCCAATGCACCTTTAAAATCATTTTTTTAAGCACTTCAACGTGTTGGGTAAACATATCGGGCATTACACCATGTTTTATCCAAATGCATGCGCGCAAAAGTTGCAAAAAGGTCCGCCAAATATAGGGTGCTGCACTTTGAGACTGATCAATATATTGCAATGTTTGAAGTAATTTGGCACTATCATTTTGCATAATACATGCAAGTAATGCGATAATACGCTCATCCTCAACATGGCCTAACACACGTAACACGGCTTGTTTGCCAATGCTGCCAGCTGAAAACCGGACCGATTCAAGCATATTGAGTGCATCTCGCGCAGAACCTTCGGTTTCTTTAATGATCAGCTCAAGTCCCTCTTTTTCATAACCGATGTTTTCCTTATCACAGACATGTGTCAAATGATTCAGCAAAATTGGCGCATCAATTGGCTTAAAAAACAGCTGGAAACAACGGGATCGCACTGTGTCGATAATTTTATCAGGATCTGTTGTTGCCAAAATAAATAGCACTGATGCAGGCGGCTCTTCTAAAATTTTTAAAAATGCATTAAATGCAGCCTTACTCAACATATGCGCTTCATCAATTAAATAGATTTTTTTGCGCCCGATCAAAGGCATCAAAGATGAAGCATCAATAATTTGACGCACATTATCCACACCGGTATGTGAAGCCGCATCCATTTCGATGAAGTCTGGATGTTTGCCTGCAAGCATTGCCTTGCATGAATCGCATTGTAAGCATGGAATCAAATGTTTTTTCGGTTCTTTTTGGAATGCTTCAAACTGAGCACAATTTATGGCACTCGCAAAAACACGAGCAGTTGTTGTTTTACCACAACCTCGCTGGCCAGAAAAAAGATAGACCGGAAAGAAATGATGTAAATACAGGCTATTTTTGAGCATGCGAACGCACAAATCTTGACCAATAATTTGATCAAACTGTTGAGACCGCCATTTACGCGCTAAGTTTAGGTGAGTTGTTGCTGAACTCATGTATTACACCATATTCGAGAAGTTATAAAAATTGTGTGCTTAAAAGGGGAAAAGCACGAACACAAAAAGTTTTATACCTGCTGCTTCCTTTCGGACCTGACAAATTATATAAAACTTTTGTTTAATGCTTTTCCCACATTTTTTATTTCAAATTAAGCTTGATAGCTACCCCACCTTAATGGCCGATTCTACTTAGCTCTTTTTGTGCTGTCGAAAAACTGGCCTGCCAACCGAAGCCTTGGCGAAGGTTGGTGGAGAGAGAGGGATTCGAACCCTCGATGCCCCTTTCGGGACATACACGATTTCCAATCGTGCTCCTTCGGCCACTCAGACACCTCTCCAAATAAGCAACGATGTTATTTAGTGTCTTTTTTAACTGTTGTAGCCTTCTTGGTTTCTTTTTTTGCGACAGTCTTAGGTTCAGCTTTTTTTTCTTCTTTAGCTTCATCTTTTTTTGCAGCAACTTTAGGTTCAACCTTTTTTGCAACGGCCTTAGGTGCAGCCTTTTTAGGCTCAGCGGCTACTTTTTTTGCAGGTGCCGACTCTTTTTTTGCAACAACCTTAGGTTCTTTCTTTGCTTTAGCAGATTCGCGCTCTTCTTGTTTTGCTAAGCGCTCTTTTTCCTTTTGCTTATCAAAGGTATCTTTACCCTTTTGTGCCGCAGCTGCTAAGTAATCAATAAGCACCTGAATAGCACGAGGCGAGTCATCATTAGCTGGGATAACAAAGTCAACCAGCGATGGGTCAGCATTAGTGTCGACCAATGCAATAACCGGAATCCCCATAGTGGTCGCTTCGCGCAATGCTGAACCTTCTTTGATCACGTCAACAATAATCAAAGCACTAACGGGCCATTTTAAATTTAAAATACCACCGACATTTTGCTCCAAACGACCAGCCGCTTTGCTGATTACGTTAAGCTCTTTTTTGGTGTAATGTGGATATTTATCCGCTTTAGCCAAAATATCTTTATAGTGCAAATACTTTGTCACTGATTTTTTAACTTGAGCAAAGTTACTTAAGGTACCACCTATCCAACGGTGATTAACATAGGGCATGTCAAGTTGCTTTGCAGCAGCCTTAACTGCTTCTTGAGCAGGTTTTTTTGTTCCCACCCACAAAACGGTTTTACCTTCACCAACAAGTTCTTTAAGGAATTTAGAAGCTTTTTCAAGTTGATAAGCTGTTTTTGAGATATCGATAAGATGCACATTGCTTTTGAATCCCCAAATGTAGGGCTCCATTTTAGGACACCAACGTCTTTTTTGATGACCAAAGTGCACACCAGCTTTAAATAATTTTTCTAATTCTATCATTTGTTTTTCCTTTAGGGTTACATCCATTACCTTCTGGGCATAAACAAACGTTTAGAGGCCACCCTTCGTGCAAAGAAAGCAAGCGTTATTAATATTGACGTCTTTAAGTCTAGCAAAATGTCTTAATAATGCAATAAAATACTACACATTCGAAACCTTTAGAAGCTTTTCAATAATAGGTAAATCTGCATCGGGAAATTCGTATTTTTTCAAATTATGCACTTCAACCCACTTTATTTGCTGATGCTCAATCAAACGCAACTCCCCTTCAAAGGAATCAATATAAAAGCTATGCATTTCCATCGGCCGGCCTAGATGCTGAAAATAACTAGCGCATACATAATCTCCAACCTTCACCTTAATACCAAGCTCTTCATCCAACTCACGCATCAGGCATTGTTGATCAGTTTCGCCACTTTCAACTTTTCCACCAGGAAACTCCCATTTTCCATAAAGAGCATCTTTTTTTGCTCGTTGAGCAATGAGAAACTTTGAGCCGCTCCTAATAATCCCGGCAACAACCCTTACGGTTTCATTTTTGTTCAGCATACTTATTAATCCATTTTAACATCGCTGTCTTTTTGGGTTACACCCATTGCTTTCTGGACACAAATAAAGCCTAGAGGCCACGCGTCGAGCTAAAGAAAGCAAGCCTTATTAAAAATAACGTCTTTAAGACTAGTAAGGCATCTTAATAATGCAATAAAATGCTCATATTAAGCGGATTTTGTTTGATTTTTTTTGGACACCTCAGGTAACGGCTCATCAAGGCCAATAACCTCGTTATTTTTAACCGCACGACTAAACCGAGTACCCAGTAGCCACGCCGTTACAAACCATACACCAATAGCGGCTACAAAAAAGATTGCGTGTGCGGGCACAAACAATGCGGGCCCAAGCCACTCAGCAAATAGATTAAATGATGCCCCACTCGATTTAGCAAACTTTGAACCAAATGCATCAATCCAAGATTTCGATTTAAATTTGATTTCTTTAACCGTTGGTATATATAAACCTTCACGCACTGGCCAACTAAACGCATAATTAATCGCCTTGAGCATAACATAAGTAAATACAATCACAACTGAACTGGTCGTATTGAACATGAAAATGGTAAGCACCAGGCCAATTGTTGCAGGAATCAGCAATAAGCAAGCCCGTTCACCAAGTTTTTTGAGCAATGTGCGTGTACCAAAGAAAGAAATTAGAAATCCTACAAAGTGAGTTAAAAACATCATTTGAAACAGCGATGCCGAAACATCGGATAAACTTTGCGCATTTGCTTGCGCAACCCCGATGCGCAAATAACTGATAACCACGTTCAATAACTCATAAAAGAAGACCATCCCAAAGATGCCTAAAACATAGGGATACTTAATGAGCATTTTCAGACCGGCAAACACACCGGTTTCAGATTTACCAATCTTCTTTTTAATTTTTTCTGCCTGATAAGCCGCTTCATAACCATGCAAAAATCGCCCCGGTACAACTCGCATCAAATATAAAATTGCAAACGGAATCAACGACAAAAAGAATGCTGCAAAAAGCAAGGCTATTTGATGACTTGCCACATCAGAAAATACACAGGCACCTTCAGCTGTTTTCCATGAAAACAGCATCCAACAAAGACCTGCACTCATCATACCGCCTATTTTAGATGATGCCGTAATGTTTCCATAACGATTTTTTGCATTTTTCGGACTACTCACGGAATTCACAAATGCCCAAAAAACACTCACCACGAAAGGCGAAAACCCTTCACTAAAAAAGTAGAAAATCCAACCAAAAACACGAAATGGATCTTGCTGCGTATTTGATATACCAATCACCGGATCGGCCAAAAAGTAGGTCAACACTAATGCCGATATAGCATAAAAGCTTGCATAAAAACATAGCAAGTAATAGCGACGCATCTTATCAACCATTTTTGAATAAAAAACAATTGCTGGCATAAGCATGCACATGGATGCAAAACGAGCATAGTTAATATAATACTTGCCCACGATATGGCTAAAAATAGAATCTTTTAATGCCTGCACGAGCGTGTAGGCAGCAATAACACAAAAAAAGGTTAAACCTAAAAGTAAGAACTTCTTCTTTTCAAAATGCTGTTTAACTTCTGGTGTATCAAGAGTGGTTGAATGCGTTGGCCCCATGAATATACCCATTCTATAGTTAAAATAAAAAAGTTTGTTCCGTTTAACGCTTCATTAAACCTAAAAAGAGTCTTCCTGCGGTTGTCACAGAAAGACTCTTTTTAATTAACTCTTAAATACCATGTATTGCTTCTCGCTTAACATACAACAGTATCATCTTTGATTGCTTTGTTATATTTTTTAGAAACATACATTGCGATGTAAATCCATAAAGCTATAAGGCCTATTGAACCTGCTGCAGCAATACTTAAGAAGCTTGCAACACCAATACCCTCTACTGAACGCAATCCAGCAAAGGCCGAGCCTCCCGCTTTTGAAAGACGAGAACCAAACATTTCGATCCATGCAGTTGCCTTATATTTTGTATCTTTACTTGTTGGAATATAGAGCTGTTTAATCGTTGGTTGATTCAACGCATAGTTTACAGCTTTTGAGAAGACCATGATCCAAAATGCAACTTGTAGGCTTTCTGGATTAAGCTTAATCAATAGAATTGCAAGGCCGACCAATGGTGGCAACACTAACAATGACACCTTCATTCCCATTTTACGCTGAATGTTATTAATACCAAATAACACGCATAAGAATGCAACAATACCTGTAGTGGTTGCATAATTAGAGAGTAACGCCTGCACATTAGCCTCACCTGTATGAGTGGTAAAGGCAGTAACCTTAAAATGATTATCTACAATAGTTACAATAACTTCGTAGATTGCAATAATAAGAAAAATGCCCAGTAAATAACCTTTAGTTAACAATAACTTAAGTCCATCTAAGAAACCTGGTTCACCCTCTTCTTCTGTAGTTTCCACATTACCAGCAGCATAACCAACCAAATCTTTTTCTGGTGTTGTGCGGATAAAGTTCATCATTAAAAGAGAAAGCAAGAACATCAAACCTGCACAAATAACTACAACTGGAGTACTATTGGCAAACCCAAGTTTTTTTGCAGACATAACATACGGAAAAACAATATTTGCCATTTGCGCAAACAAGATAATTAGCGGAAATCCACGTTTAGCAGCCTCCGGTTTTGTGATATCGGTAGTAAACGCCCAGAAAAGAGCTACAACCAATGAACCGAAACTTTCAACAAACGCATACCAAGCCCAACCAATGTAACGATCAGGACCCGCAACCATATTGGCCAAACCAATGGTTTCGTGACTAAACGCCCAGGCAAAACCAAGCGTCGAAATACCATAAAATGCCGTTAAAAAGCAGAAAAACTTATGACGAGGAAATATGTCAGTTAATTTACTATAAATAATAACCAAAGGCACATTAATGAGCAATGAGAAGATTTTTGCCATCCACAAATAATCAACACCTCCAACAATAGCATTGAAAATACTATCTTTCATGGTACGCAAACTCCAATAGGTACCAATAACCAACCCAAAAATGATCGCCAGTTGCAGAAACCGCATTAACTCTTCGCGACTTTCAAATTTTCCCCATAAGGACTGGGCAACTCGTTTTAAACGACTCAGCATTCATAAATCCTTCTATATATGAATTGTTGAAAAAACACTTAATCTATCATTCTTTTTCAGTGTATCAGATGCTATTTAATTTGTAAAAAAAGATACATCGCAGCTATTAAAGCTACAAAGTTATCTAAAACTATGCCCTCCTGCCCCTTAAAAAAATTGTTTCAGATAGAAAACCTCACCTCTGTGCCCTATTTCCATTAGATCGTCATGTAATTATGATGTACAATCAGCGAAAACATGGTAAAATAGTACCTATAATACATCACAGAAAAGAACACTTTAACCTATGTTATACCGTAAAGCAAGAAATTAGGAATAGCGATTATGATCGAACCGCAAGGTCAAAAGCAAACAATCATTGAGGCAGCACCTACGTTTTTACCCCTTTTACCCCTGAAAAACGTGGTCATTCTACCCAAAAGCATTACGCCGATTATTGTAGGACGCCCATCCTCGATTCGTGCGGTGGAATTTGCACTAAAACATGATCGACTCATCTTTATCACCACGCAAAAAAGTTCTGACACGGAAAACCCAGCACTTGATGATGTATATCAAGTTGGCACACGTGCAACTATTTTGCAGGTTATGCGCATGCCTAATGGGGCGCTCAAAATATTGGCTGAAGGTATTTGTCGTGCCCAATCGATCGATCTTGATGCAACACATGATGATTTTATTGCCGTCAACTATGAAGATTTACCAAGCACAGGCACCAAAGATTCAGTGGAACTACAGGCTTTATGGCGCCAGACTATCGAACTATATCAACAATATGCCAAATTAAATGAAAAAATGCCTGCGGATCTCATTAAAGATACCAAGTCTCCACAAGATTTTGACTATATTACCGATACCATTGCCGTACACCTCAATTTAACGCTACCAGAGCGCCAATCGTTACTTGAGATTCCACATCTAAAAAAACGCATTTTAAAGTTATGCTCATTCCTGCAACGCGATATTGAAATTTTACACGTTGAACAAAAAATACGGGGGCACATTCAAACACAAGTTGAAAAGAGCCAACGAGAATATTATTTGAATGAGCAGATGAAAGCCATTCAAAAAGAACTTGGACGGGAAGATCAATCTGCTGAAATTACACAATTGCGCGAAAAGTCCAAAAAACTTAGCCTTCCAGCAGAAGTTTACGAGAAAGTTGAAAAAGAGTTGCGTCGCCTTGAACAGATGCCCTCTCTCTCATCAGAAGCTGTTGTGAGCCGCAACTATGTCGATTGGATTTTATCTTTGCCTTGGAATAAAACAAGCAGAGATACCATCAGTTTGCACCAAGCAGAAAAAATATTAAATAAAAATCATGCCGGGTTGCATAAAGCAAAAGATCGCATTGTTGAATTTCTTGCTGCTAAAAAGTTTTCTAAATCACTTGAACGGTCACCGGTAATTTGCTTAGTCGGTCCTCCGGGTGTGGGTAAAACCTCACTGGCAAAATCTATTTCTGATAGCATGAGCCGAGAATTTGTCCGCATTTCACTTGGCGGTATTAAAGATGAAGCAGAAATTCGCGGGCATCGTCGTACCTATATCGGGGCATTACCGGGTAAAATTATCCAAGCAATGAAAAAAGCAAAAACACAAAATCCAGTTATTTTGCTTGATGAAATCGATAAAATGGCGCGCGATATGCAGGGTGATCCAGCATCAGCATTGCTTGAAGTGCTTGATCCACAACAAAACACCGCATTTGTTGATCACTTCCTTGATGTTGGCTACGATATTTCAAAAGTGATGTTTATAGCAACAGCAAATATGATGGAAGGTATTCCATATCCATTGTTTGACCGCATGGAAATCATAACGCTTTCAGGGTACACTGAAGATGAAAAATTTGAGATTGCAAAACAGTTCTTAATTCCAAAAAATCTTAAAGAATATGATTTATCGGCACGACAATTTAAAATACCGCCGCAAATGCTGCATAAAATCATCTTGGAATACACTAAAGAAGCCGGTGTTCGCCAACTTGAACGTATTATTGCAAAATTGATGCGCAAGACCATTCAATGCATGCTCAAGGATGCAAAGGTAAAATCGGTTACTATCACCGAAAAGATCCTTCTTGAATGGCTCGGACATCCAACGTTTAAAAAAACAAGTTTAAGCGATAAAAAAGATAACATCGGCATCACAACTGGTCTTGCATGGACAGAATTTGGTGGTGAAATGTTGGAAATTGAAACAAGTATTTTACCTGGTAAAGGTGGTTTCACCTTAACTGGTCAGCTTGGTGAAGTTATGCAAGAATCGGCGCAAGCTGCCCTGAGCTATATTCGCTCACGCACTACCGAACTTGGCTTGCCAAAATCGTTTTATAACACTCGTGAAATCCACATGCATTTACCTGAGGGCGCTACACCAAAAGATGGACCGTCTGCGGGTATTACCATGTGTACTGCATTGATTTCTGCTTTGACCAAACAACCTACTAAACCTCATTTGGCGATGACCGGTGAAGTTACTCTACAAGGTCGCGTACTTTCTGTGGGTGGTCTCAAAGAAAAATTGCTTGCAGCAAAGCAACATGGTATGAAAACCATACTTGTACCGCATGAAAACCAAGATGACATCCAAGAAGTTCTTAAGGAAACCAAACTTGATGATATTAAGTTGATATACGTACGTAATATGGACGAAGTCATTCATGCTGCATTTGCACCAAACACCTTTAAAAAGATGCAAAAAAAACCTAAAAAGGCTATAACTAAAAAAGGTCGAAAAAAATAATCCTTAATCATTTTAAAAATACGGAGATGCCTATCATGAACAAAAATCTTTTAGCTTTACTTCTTTGTGTATTCTCACTAGCTCTATTGCCTTCTTGTCGCAAAGATTGTGATAGCTGCGAACCTTGTGGCGAGCCATGTGAAGAAGTATGTGAAGTACGCAGCGCAGATGAATGCCCAGGTTGCGAAGATTGCGACCCTTGCACAGAAATCGAAGCTGAAGACATTACTACAATAAACAAGTTTTAACGTAGTACACACACAGAAATGATTTTAGAGAGCCTATGTTTTTCACTTGGCTCTCTTTTTTTAGTTTCAATTCAAATTTGTGGTTTATGTATTCTATACTGAAGTTGATCTATTCTTTCAATTATTAGCACCTTACAAATGTTTTTTAATTTTTTCTCAGATCGAATCCACGTTAAGCTTCTGGTAAATCCTCCACTTGCAACACAACTATCTTTTTAGGCCCAATAGTGTCCGTTTGCCCTATGGCAATCAATCGAACCCCAACCGTTCCAAAAGGATCATTAATCACATTGCGTAATGCTTGTTGCTCTCGTGCAATTATAAGATACCGCGCACCTTGCGTTTTTAATTGGGGCAAGCTGAACATGATTTCATCGGCCACTCGTTGCACATCACCTTCACGTTGAGCATAGTTCTTGAAAAGATAATAGGTTGCGCCCCAAACACTTGTATTGCCGCTTTGATTAATCACTTTTACCTGTTCAGCACATACATATGCACCAAAAAAAAGACAACTTAAATAAACAAGCTTTTTTATCTGCATAAGGACACTCTCCATTTTCTTATGTCACTATGAAAACCACTCTTTTGTGATATACTAGCACATACTAAATGAAGAGGTAAACATATATCTATAAATAAAATTTAATAGTTACTTAACAAGGAACTTTATGTTTTGCAAATTCAAGCACCTTTGTTTAATCGGTACACTCATCTCATCTGGGCATGCGCATGCAACAACTGCTGATGCATCAGTGATCATCCACACTGCAAATAATCCAAAAAATATTTTAATGCCCGAAAGCCATAGGTATAAAAAAGAAATGAGAAAAATCGCAGTAGCTTATGGCCTAAATTATAAATTAGGCAATTCTCCATTAGTACGCGTTAAGATTAAGTGTCGAAAACGTAAAATAATCCCTTCGAATACAGCAAAAATCACATACTTGCCGTTTTCTCATCTTGTACTGCTCAAAAAACATGACGTTATCTCTCTACCTTCTCCACAAGAACATTACCTTGAAATGATGGATGGTCGTCGTTCTACCTTCTTGTATGAACTAGGACAAGCAGCTTTAATAATAAAAAAACGACAAAAAAATCGATCGGAGAAACAAAAAAATTATGGCTTTAATCCCGACGAACAAACTTTTGATGATCAACAAAGAATGTTAAATCACTATGCACACTTAAATGCACAGCGTGAAAGACGGATGCAAACAATGGAAAATGCCAAAAATAATACAAATTTTCAACCAATAGCTACAACTTCAACATCTGTAGCATTGAATCTACCACCATCATCGGTTCATCACCATTATTCTGAATCAGAACAGCGCCTTGTGGCATTTTTAGAGGCGCAATCTGACGATGACGATCACGATAATCGCGCTGATGAATCTGGCTACTCGACTGACCCATTGTTAGATTAATACCTTTGGAAGCTTGCTTTTGTTGCCAACGCTTAGCTCGCACTTCATCCGATGCATCAATAAAAAATTTGTGTTCTGCATCTGCAAAGACAACCGAACCACTATCACGACCATCAATTATGCAATCTTTGTTTTTTGCCAAAGTGCGTTGTAATTGATTAGCATGTTCACGCACAAATGGCAGCGCACTTATGCGAGAGGCAGCGTCTGAAACCCCTGGTGAATCAAGCTGATTACTAATGTCATTTTTTTGATAATAAACACGCTCTTTACCATCAAAAAAATTATAAGAAACGTCTTTGACTGCACACTCGATATCGTGTGATATCACACCCTCAAGATCTTTTTTTTCGTGCAACGCTACATAAGCAATTGCACGATAAATACTACCTGTGTTGAGATAAAAATAACCAAGTTTGTTTGCCAGCAGTCGCGCAATGGTAGATTTGCCACTTGCAACCGGGCCATCTATAGTGATAATCATATGTTATTTACAAGTTTAAAAATTAATTATTATAACATGGTATCTCAAAAATCAGGGCTTCACAAGCAATTCAAGGAACTTGTACAAAAGCTACACACAGCAACCTTATTACTAGCTAGGTGGAATATGCAACCTAAAGCACAAGGTTCATAAAACCCGCAAAAACAATCTATATACCCTTATAAAATGCACCGACACAATAAAAAGTAAGCGCTATTTGAAAATAAGCGCTTGTATATATGTAAAAAAAGTGTATCATTGGTAATGATACCATAGGGCTAATACAGTCCTTATACCTTTATATAAATGGAGTCAACAATGCTAAATAGATTTTTTTTACCTGTATTTTTAACTGTTTTCACCGGAATATTTGCAGCATCTGGACCTAATATCGAGCATATTCATAATGTGCGGGTCGATAAAAAGGGTAATTTTAAGCGCAAGATGCTTGCAGACTATCTCAAACAGTCCGAACAGCTTAAGAGTCACAATTCTGGTTTTGCTAAAGTAACAGAAAGCCAAATAAAACATATGAGCCAAGAGGCAAAAGATGCGTCATGGGGGACATCCCAATTATTCAAATGTTACTTATCGAACGACAATCAATATATCATCAAAGAGATAAAAGCATCTTGTTCTAATCCTAATAGCCCAATCAAAGAAATTGAACGCCTTGAACTAGCAAAGAGTTATCAGCCAATTGCTAATTGTGTACATCCCAATAAAATGCCTGAATATCCCCAGTTCATTTTTCCAATCGCATATCTTTCCTATACTCATGGGAAAAACAGGCGATATGTCGTCGTAATGCCCTCAGCAAAAGGCAATTCGCTCATGAACTACATGACGGAGTTTCAAAATGGATACAAAAAAAATAACCATGCATACCTACAAGCGACCGGAAAGTCATATTTTTACGTTGGTCGCAGAATGTCCCGTTTTTATGAATATCATAGAAGCAAACGAACCGATAAGAGTACAATACTACATGGTGATTTTCATATGGGTAACATATTTTTTGATAGCAAAACTAACCAAGTTACTTTGATAGATAACGAAAGCGTATGCCGTAGTTTTAACAGCTGTAAAAGTCGAGCAGAGGATATAGCGTTTTTAACTCTCAAATCAATGTTTGTCTCCAAGTGGAACGAGCACAAACTATTTTTTTCCAATCACAGTCGAAAAAAAGATTGGTATGACCTATTTTTACCATGTTTTATTGCCGGTTATTTAAGTACCTATGATCAAAAATATCGTTTTTCTGAATTCAAAAAACTAAAAGGCTGGATCAAATCATATAAAGATCCAGAAGACGGTTCTCATTGGTATACAAACACAAAAACACTTGGTTTTAGTCATAAAAGTTACATGGATCCTGTGTTTAGTCGCATTGAAAATTCGAAAATATTCTTTTCAATCGATATAGAATCTGCACAAAAATACTTTGCTGATGGCAGAACATTACTGCATGATACAGCAAAAAACAACGGTGAAACTATTTGTATTTGGCCGCTCATTGCTGCCGGTGCGAGCATAAATGCAACAGACAATCATGACAATATCCCATTACATGAAGCCGCTTGGTCTAATCGTGATGAAGCATTAAAACGCCTCATATATGCCGGCTCAAATAAACAAGCAAAAGATAGAAATGGCCACACAGCTCAGGATAAGGCTAAATACAACAATAGCCATAAAGCTATCGACATGCTCAACAGTCTATAACTTAAGAAAAAACTATTAAAAAGGTCGTAAATGAAAAGTTTGAGGCCTTTTTTTATAACGAAACATCAACACCTGATAATTCAATGGAAACTCGCCCATTCCAATGATTTTCCATTACTTGCGCTGCCAAACAGAACGGCTCTTCACCTTGTTGCATAAAGAGGTCGAATAGTTCAGGACGATTAAAGAATATCACTGGCTTGATAACGCCATCGGCAAACATGGTACATTTCACGTGCAAATCTTTGAGCAACTGAGGCTTTTGCACTAAAACGACATCTTCAAAATAGAAATATGGCTGTCTGTTTTCGTTACCAAATGGCTCTAAATTTTGCATATCATTCATAAACTTCTTAGTGAGATCACTCAATTTTGCTTGCGCATCAAGTGTTAGCTTAAGTTGTAAATCTTCTGGCGAACATTGCTCTGCAACTAATGCCTCCAATTTTTCTTTAAGTTCTGACATTTTTTCAATCGGCAATGAAAGCCCTGCAGCCATTGAATGGCCACCAAATGATTTGAGCATACCTTTATGTGCGTATAATGCATCAAACATATTAAAAGCGGGAATTGATCGGCATGAACCTTTTGCCAGGCCACTTTTGGTTAAATGAAACAACAGAGTGGGACGTCCATAAGTTGATACAAGACGCGATGCAACCAAACCAATTACTCCTGGAGGCCAACTATCGCTTGCTGCAATAATCACATTTTCATGCTCTAGGTCAATTTTTTTCTGTTCAATTTGCTGTTGTATTTGTGCAAAAATAGAACGCTCAATGCCTTTACGCGCTTCATTCAATTCAAGTAAAACAGCTCCTACTGCATCAACATCTGCTACATTTGAACCAATGAGGAACTTTACCCCGTCACGCGCATCTTCTAAACGGCCCAGTGCATTAATTTGTGGTGCAATGGAAAAGCCGACATCAGTTGATGAGATTTTATCTTTTTTAACTTTGCCATTTTGCTTGAGCACTTTGAATGCATAACTTTCAACCTTATTCACATAGTGCAGGCCATGACGAACCCAAAATCGATTTTCACCGCGCAACGGCACAACATCCGCAATAGTGCCAAGCATCAATAATTCATATACTTTATCGGGCAATTTAAGCTTTAATTTTTCATATAAAAACGACATAAGCTTAAATGCAACCCCCACACCAGCTAATACTTTAAACGGATAGTTACAATCAACTTGCGCAGGATTTACAATAGCAAACGCATCGGGAACTTCTTCATGCGGTCTATGATGATCGGTGATAATTAAATCAATGCCTAATTCTTTCGCTTTTTTTGCCGGTTCAAATGCAGTAATACCATTATCAACCGTAATAACAACCGTATAGCCATTTTGTGCAGCACGTTCGATAATTTTTGTCGACAGACCGTAACCATCGCGTACACGATTGGGTAAAAAGAAGTTTATCTTAGCCTTAAGCGGCAACAAACATGAAAGCATAATTGAGGATGAAGTAATGCCATCAACATCATAATCACCTGCAACCAATATTTTTTCATCATTCTCCATGGCAAGCAAAATACGATCAATCGCTTTTTGCGCATCTTTCATCAATGATGGATGGGCAACATCACGTTCAAACGATGAAAACAGAAATTCATCAATCTCAGCTGATGTAGTAAAACCACGCGAAACAAGCGTTTGTGCTACAGGAAATGATAAATTATATTTTGATGCAATTTCCAAAACTGCTGTATTCGATGTAGCAGGTAATTGCCAGAGATATTTTTTTCCTTGGAGCTTATTCATAGCTGTTTTCCTACTTTATTTTAAATCTAATTAATTACTTAAAAAGATACCTCAATTTAAAGCAATAGAAAAGCTGATTATAGCACTAACCTGTAAACTAGGCACAAAAATGTAAAACGGAGTTGAATCACAATGAGTTAACGCTGTAACACTTGCGCATATTCAGCGAACAGATTTGCGTATGGAGCAAAAAACAATGTACCATTGTTCAATTCTTCATTAATGCCAACATTCAAACTTTCTAATGCATGTATCGCTGCATCCCTATTGCCGGTCTTTTCAATAACGAGCTCATTTATTCTCGTACTAAATCGTTTTGACAGATAAGCTTGAAGTTGAGCATGCATTTTATCCATGAATAAAGTTTCGCATACAATAATAAAAACAATTGCCATAACAACACGCATCCACGTAGGCTTGGTCAATAAAGCAGTATATCCGAGTGCAATAAAAAGAAAAATCATCATCAAAATTGAAATAAAGCCATAAAGATACGGTAATATTTTGATATGCAAAGGCGTCATGCCTTCACGCATGCGCATAAAATTTTGAGCAAGTAAAAAAGTTTGTTCATCATGCGGCAGCTTATTAAACCAATCAGGATTAACAATCATGATGGCTCTTCCGGTCAAAGGATTTATACCAGCAGATATAAATTTATTCCAGGGATTTACATGCATACCAGATTTTTTTGGAACAATGATTTCGTATTCTTCCATAAAATCCATTTCTTGCGCTATAAGTTCGGCACGATCGACAAGTTCTTGCGGCGCGGGCAAGAGATAGGCGTCTTCTACAAAAGGTGCCGGGCCAGTTTGAAGTGTGCTAATTGGCATCATCATGCAGACAGAAAAAAAAGTTTTCATTATAAATGTGATCATATAAGATCCTTTTGATTAAATTGGTTTTGTAATTCAAGACAATATGCTTGGCGTTCCGCACATGAAGGGTGATCGGATGTTAAGCCAAAATAGGGATTGTGTAAGGCAAGCTTACATTCTTTATGCCATCGTTCAGTGAGTTTCATACAACCATCATATGAATTGAGTAGTTGCATTGAAACACAATCGGCCTCTTTTTCGATATAACGTCGATATGCAAAATCAGCACCGGAAGTTCCAATATTGCACACACAAAGTAAAACAAACGTTACCATTCTCATAACATATATTTGATAACGATAAGAAACCCAGCATTGTACTATTAATTTAATGCGTTTTCTAATTTGCCAAGCAAAAAAAACAAGAATCGCAAAAAATAGCAGCAAGCACATTATCAAATAATTAAGATGCCCGTGCTTAATATGAATCATTTCATGTCCAATAAGAAACCGTTGCTCTTCAAGAGAAAGATCTTCGAAAAAACCTTCACTAATAAACAAAAACGAAACTGACTCTATGGGGAATAGACTATACAACTGCGGATTATAGGCAAAAGCATTATGATAACCAAATTGCGCCAGAGCATTGTGATTCATTTTACGAATAATAAGCTTGTTCGCTATGCCTATTTCATCGGCAATACTTTTAACAAATTGCTCTTGTTCTGGTTTCAAAGGCATTGATCCGAATGCTATTTGAGTTGTTTTGATAGCACCTGCAATAGCCTGTTCCTCTAAGAAATCTTTACTGAAAGGAATACCAACTAAAATAATGAGCACTAAACTTAAGAAATAAAGCCAAATACTCGGTATTTCTCGCAGCTTACAGATGAGACGAAACATGCAAAACCTCTGATTATATACTTGATACGAATGTAATAAAGGATAACTTAATTACGTTAAAACCACAAGGTGATTGCTCACTTTATTTAATCTGTTAATTACCCAAAAAGATACCTTCATTCACATAAATGCAAAACCCGCCCAAGCTCACTATTGCCTCTTGACATAATGACCCGCAGTGTTACTATAACATTGTGACAATTGTCATTATAATCATTCAAAGCGAAAGCCAAAACTATGTTAAAAAAACTATGCATGATCAGTTTACTGACAGTCAATATACTATATCTTAATGCCGCCTCAACAAACAACCACCAAAATGCGTCATATAAAAATATAAATAAGATCTGCACAAAAATTCCTAATAAAGACAAAGAATATATACTTCTAAATAAGATCAAAAACTATCAGAACAAAAACAACCAGGAAATGGTAGAAAAACAAAAGAATAAATTGAGTGCATATTCAAATACAGCCCCCGCACCAATACTCGCTCAATACCACCAAAAAGGTCAATTTTACAAGCTTATGTTGATCAAGGTAATGGGAGCTGGTGGATGTAAAAAAGCCATAGAAACCGAAAATAAAGCATTATTGTTACCGAATATGGATACAAACCCATGTCCTGGTTATTGGCCCCGGGTAGTTGATGAAGAGACCAAGATGACGGAATATGTAGCATCAAAAGGGCTACTTTGCTCAAAATTACAAAAGATAATGGTCAAAGCAAAGGACGGCGATAAACCAATTCCTGCTTATCTCACGGACTCATTCAATGGAACTTTGAAAGAAAAAGGAATCTTTGTATGCGATAAGAAAGAAGCCCAACGCAACAACGCTTGGCAATCTCAACTATTCAGTTCAAAGCAAGAAAGAGAAAAAATAGAAAACTGGGATGAAATCTTAAGCGACCTAGTTACCGATGTTGCGAAACTTGTTTTCTTCAACCTCCCGACATCCGGCGACTCCTTGAATGCTGCAGTTATTGCACACGGAGATTACCATCACATTAGATACTTTGGCTTCGATTACACAAGCAAATCTGGCTTAATTGAAATCCCTGAACCTCTCAAAATTAACAACCTACAAATAAAACAGGATGCAAAAGATAAAGCACAAAAAGCATTTGAAGCGATTATAGAATGTACTTTTTTTAGCGAATACCAAAATAGTCTTTGTGTTCCATCCGAAGGTTTAAAACTTATCAATCAATTATGGAAAGCATATGAAAATAAAATTTATAAGGAAATATTAATTTTATCTAAAGAAACAAATAATAACTCTTGTATCATTGCATAAACCCCCTTCAATTTAAGTTTTAATTTTCATATAAAAACGATATCAATTAAATCAAAAACTTGACTTAGAGATTTTTTTCGTAGAAAATGCTTCTTTTATCTACATAAACCGCCCAAGGGACAATTCCATGAAAAAACAATTATTATTTTTATTCTTACTCGTTCAATAGTTCGGACAGTTTTTTGAATTTTTAGAGAAATCATGCTAAAAAACTTTTAAATCTAAAAAAAAGGAACTTAGCATGATTTCTCTATTACAAAAGATGTTATCCAAAATGACGTTAATTCACAAGCCCCAAATGAA
>JAJCZC010000013.1 GCA_029262575.1 Candidatus Babelota bacterium
TACAATATGAGCGTAAGAAGAATAGGCTGAAAAACGTAGAAAGCGCAATAAAATCGATAAAAGACTCAAGTTTTGAAGATGTAAGATCGCAGTTTGCTCGATCTGCAGAGATCTTTGGTGTTGCTTAGCGGAAGTCCTGAATGTAAAAAAAATTAAAGCCGTCTGCTTAAGACAAAGTTAAAGGATTATCTTCTGCTTCCAGCAATGCTCTCAAATCACGAGCAGCTTTGCGTGGGGGCCATTTTCTTGGTTGCGTTTTTCTAGCGACTTTAGTGGGGGTAGCTTTCTTTGTTGGTGAAGCAGTTTCTGGATGCAATGTTAGGATTTTAGTTTCCGTTTGATAGCGAATAAAGAACAGGGCTCCAAATAACAATCAAGGCCGTAATCATAGTTATGCAGAAAAGAGATTCTTTGAGGGGGCCTTTGATTATATACTTCCGTCCACGTTGATTTGTGTGGAGCTTTATTTTTTTGATTTGTTTAGAGCCTAATTTTTTATGCAGTGAGAGGTAGCTTGCACATAGCAACGGGGTAGCGCTAAAAATTTTTGGCATAGTATAAATATCTGATCTTGATAATGCTTGCACAGAGTCATATGAGCAGGCACGGGTAGTAAATGTCTTTTTTTGTATGTGTTTCTTCAGTTTTTCAATTTGGTGCTGACTAGTCTTAAACTCATAGCTATAGAATGGGAGTGTTGAAGGATCATTTGATTTACGAAGCTCGGTTTTTTCACTAAAAGTTGTTTTATTTGGGTTGGCTGATTTAGGGTTCCAGCAGGAATTTTCAATGGCCAGCTCGACGTGTCCAGGGTATCCATAATATGGATAATAAAGAAGGTGAACTTTGTTATTATATTGGGGTGTTCTGAAACTTTTTTTTGAACTAGAGCCCACCAATGGCAAGTATATAAAGAAAACGGTGAGTGTGGGCAAACCTAAATGTTTAAACAAGTTGTTCTTTCAGATTATAAAATAATGATAATGATCATGATATTAGCGGATTCTTCTCTGCTTCCAACAATGTTTTTAAATCACGAGCAGCTTTACGGGGAGGCCATTTTTTCGGCTCCGTTTTTTTAACAACTTTAGTTGCCTCAGGCTTCTTTATCTGAGCAGGTGCTTTTGGACCAACTACAACTTTGCATGTTTCGCAGGGTTTTTTTGGTTGCAGAGCAATCTTTTTTTTCTTTGGCTGCCTAATCTGTTTTTTTGTAACTCGCTTTGCTTTAGGCGTTTGTGGTTCCACCTGTGGCCTTTCTGCAATAGTCGTGGCTTTTATTTCTTTGCTTTGAAGTATGTCGTTTTTCACTCGTTGTGCTTGCAGTGGATTTTCTTGAGTAGCCAACATGCCTTTAAGGTCGCCTCGTGCATTTGATCCTTTCAGATGTGCATCAACAGCTTCTTGCACAACGCCTATATGTTCATCTAAAATGCGACCTTCTTCATCAGTAATGGTTTCGATTTCTTCGGCTGCATGTAATATTTCTGTGGTCTCATCTTTTGCCAAAAAATTGTCAGTTGTATCGACTGCGGCACTATCAGCTTTGAAAAACCAGCGAGTGATTGGATCGCGTAGATTATCAAAAAGTGCACCTTGACGAGAGTAGCTTTTTGCAACATCAACATATGCCTTAGTATATTCACCAACGCCACCACGTAATTTAGGTTGAATAATCGTTGGTGAAATAAAGATGGTGAGGCTTGTTTGTTGAATATCTTTGTTTTTCTGTTTAAAGAGCCATCCAAGAATAGGAATTTTGCTCAATATTGGTGTGCGTGCAACGGTGTCTTGCGTCACTTCACGCACTAATCCACCCAATGCAAGAATATCACCACTTTTAATTGATGCATTAGTGACCAAATCACGATTAATACGGTTTCCGTTAGCAACAGATGGATTTTGAAATTGGTCAATATCAATTAACACTTGTAGGTTCACCGTGTTTGCTGCACTGATGCGTGGAGTAAGGTGAACTTTTGTGTTTGCTTTAATCGTCTTTTTTCTCCGCGTAATACCACTCGTGCTTGGTGCTGCTTGGTCTTCAACAAGTCTGCTTTCACCAACTTCAACCGTTGCCTTGTGATTGTTGGTTGCGATAATGTGTGGGTGAGATAATATTTTCGTGTGAGTGAATAATTTAAGAATATCTAAAATACTCCATGTGCGTCCATCAGGATCACTTATAGAAATAACTGAAGTTCCTGCGCGGAATGTCGCCGGCAAAGCAAAGGTAGGGTCGTCATTTGGCAACACAACGGAGTTTAAGTCAGAATTTACGCCTTTGAATGTATCGATAACTTCCGAATCGGTAGAATCCAAAATTACTTGGCTGGCCATCGCTGCTTGTCCGGTGACTTCTCCAGGAAAAGGAAGATCTATTGGGTTACGCGTTATCGATCCTAGCCTACGTGCGTCATCGAGTGTTAAATCGGCAATTAAAATTTCAATGATAACTTGGGGTTGTGGCTTGTCTAAACTTTCAATAAGATCTTTGATGCGTTTCCAATCAGCATTACGTGCAGCAATAACCAATTTGTTACCACCAAAATATTTACCTTCTTCGCCTTCTGAAGATGCTTGTCCTGGACTATCAGGTTGAATAATCACTTGATCAAAAAAACGTTCTGTGCCAGCTTGTTTACCCCCAGCTCTTGATTGTTCGGTGCCCCCACTGCTTGAAGAATCAACGATATTTTGCAAAACGGGTGCAAATTCATCTGCATCTAAATATTGTAATTCATAAACATGCAGGATAGATTTACCAGAATCAAGTTGAACATCAATATATTTAAAAATAAAATCTTTAACTCGCTCAACTGCTTGCACCCGACCAAGTACCACAAGTGAATTGGTGCGTGGCTCAGGAATGACTTTCACATTTTTTGAAAAATAGGTTGCTGCTTGATCAGCCTGTGCGCCGGGTCTAAAGCGGCTTATAGGTGTTGGCGCAGCGGTTTTTAAGATGCTTTCATTGAAAATATTCGCTAACGTATCTGCAGTTGTATAACGTAGACGTATCAGTTCAAGACGCTCTTGAAAACCGGTTTGATCCATTGCCTCCACAATTTTCATAAGCGATTTGATGTCTCGTGCTTTTGCGATTAAAAGAATGCCGTTGGCGCCCTTATCAGCTTTATATAATGCATCATCAGGCAACAGTTCTTTAAACAATGCGCCAAGTTGGTTATCAAATTCTTGCGATGCTTTGATATTGGTCAAATAGTACATATAGCGAATACGTTCATCGGTATCGGGCAGATCATTAGGAATCGTATTGATATAAATTGGCAATGATTCGCGTGAAACATTTTGACTGTTTTTTACAATTAAATAAAGGTCTTTTTTTGGAATCATGCTATAGCCTGCGATATCGAGTAGACTATAGAGCATATCCCATGCTTCATTGAGCGTGAGTTTATGGTCAATATTTAAATTAACTTTTTCTTTAATTGCGTTTGCACCAGTAGGCAACACTATGTTGACGGCTTTTTTTGCAGCAAGCATGTTGATGATATCAACTAAATCTTCATCCTTAAAAATAAAAGAAATATCAGCTTTACGCTTTTTTTGTTTAGACTTGCCAGTTACCTTTTGTGTTAATCTGATACTTTGTGATAATTCTGCTAGTAATACCGATGGCAGTGATAGTGAGATTGAAAGTAAGTACAATATATATTTTTTCATTTATGTGGTTCTCCGCAAAAGTTATCAACCGGTGCGCGGTTGCAGGGTAGCAATAGTTAATTGTACTTCAATTGCACGTGGGGATTTTCGTGTTTTTTGAATTTCAAGTTCTTTTGTGTATACACGTTTATTTTGCTCTAAGACATTCAGCAGCTCACTTAGTTCTTTCATATTCATGTCCCCAAATTTCGCCGTTAAGATGCTTTCATTATAATCCTGTTCGCCACGTTCTTGTGTGGTAACAGTACTTGAAATTTGCTTACTTTCTAAATTCAATTGGGCCAAAATATCTTTAAAGTAGCCTGCAATTTTAAAATTAGGATCGGCTTCAAGCATTTCGTTGACATCTTTTTTTTGTTGTTTTACTGCAGCAGCTTTTTCTAAAAGTTCTTGCACTTCTTCACGATCATTGTTGAGTGTCCGTATGTTACGGTTATAAAAATCAACATTGCTATAAAAGCGATAGATCATAAATATGGTTAATATAGCCAGTATACCAGTAAATATCCCTACATATTTATAAAAGCCCTTAGTATCTAATTCTTCGAGAAACTCTTTAACTTTTTCTATTATATTCATGAGTCTCCTTGACGCTCAGCGGCGAAACGCAGCTCCATATTAAAGTTAGGATTATCTTGTGGTTGTACATAATCAAATAAATCTGATCGATTTAGTTCATTTTCAAGATGGACTAAAGCTTCATGATCTTTTACTTGAGCTTTCAAATTCATAGTGCCGCGATCTTGGTCTATGGTTATTTTTTCAATAATTAATCCTAATCCCTCACGATCAAGCCCCGTAAGTTCAAGTAACAAACTCAAAAATGAATTATGTGCAGAGCGAGCAAATGAGAACCAGAGGCGTTCTTCTTTAGTGGTTTCTTCTTGGGCCGTCTCAAGCATATCACCAATAGATCCAGGGTCAATTTGAGGAAACCATTTCGTGAGTTCTTGCGATGCTTCAATTTTAGAAGCTTCAAGTTCGTTGCTTAGTTTTCGTACCTGAAAAAAACTATACGCAAAAAGCCCAATAAAAAGCCCCAAAGATAATAAGCTGGCTAGGATGAGTTGTTTTAAAAGGAGTTTTTCACCTGACGGTGCAAACTCTTTTTGGCGTAAATTTAAATGGCCTGAGGTTGGTGAGGGCAGAGCAATGCTCGTGCTCACGGTATTTGCAAGCGGAATAGTAACCATGTTTTTTATATATACGGTATCATTTTGCGTGATATCTGTAGGTTTAAACAAGGAGCATGGCATATTTAAGGTTGTATGCAACCAAGTGGAAAGCCCTTCGATTGTGGCACCATTACCAAGTAAGAACATTTGTGTGTTCTCTGTTGCCATAGGAACTTGTGTGGCAAATGATTGTAGGGTGAATTGTATGCGCTTTGCAAATGCTTCTGACCCTTTACGCAATGCTTGCATATAGGCTTCATCATGATTGTTAAAACCAAATCTTGTAAACTGTTCTGAAGCATCTCGAGGAGATAATGAAAGCTCCGAAGCTAATTTTTGTGCAATCGAGTTTATACCCATCGGCAATGTACGAATAAATCGCAATTGTCCCTCGTTGATGAATGCAATTTTAGTGAGTTCATCATTAATTTCCGTCAATACGACATTGTTCTTTATGTCTTTATAGGCCGGGATCATATTATAAAGGCCATAAAGTTCAAAAAGATCAACGGTAATAACCTCAGGATGAACGCCGGCTTGGCTAAAGAGCTCAATTTGGCCAGAAATGTATTGTTTTTGTACTGCAGCGACAATAACTTCTGAGCTATTTTGTTCAGGTAATTTTTTTGTGATTATAAAATCTACAACTGCATCAGCAATTGAAAAAGGAAGGAGGGGCTCAACCTCAAAGTTGATTACTTTTTTTATTTTATCAACCTCTTCAAATGGCAGGCGCATTGATTTATAAATAATGTGTGCGCTTGATATAGAGGTGTAGATTTCATTGTATTTGCCCGCCATGCCGAGCACCTTTTTTATAGCTTGGGCAGTGCGCACAGTTGTATCTTCACCATTATCTTGTTCAATTGGCATCGAGATGCATTTTTCTATAGTACGTTTGTTGCCATTTAAATAGACAACAGTGGCAAAAACATGTTGTTTAGTAATCTCGAAGCCGACAATGCGCTTTGCAAACAGATAGTAGTTTCCAATGCGCTCTGGAAGGAGGATGTTTTTTATCATGTCACGATTCCTCTGTGATTATCTGGCATGAAATTGTTCAGCGTTCTTCGCGCATCTCTTTTTCGTCGTGCTCTTGTTGTATTCTGTGTCATTTGTATGGTGTCAGGTTGTTCAGTTAATGCTTTGAGCAAACCGGACCGCGGTAATAATTGATTTTTAATAAGTGGCGGCTTCTCTTCTTCATATTCATTATACTGTGCAATAAAAGCAGGATCTTTAGTTCTGCCCGGACGATAGAATTTGCCAGAACGGGATATATCTTTTTTTGATTTAGGTGTAACAATAGACTCAGCCACAACACCGCCACTTCTGCGTCTAAAGAGAAAGTCTTCAACCACATTAGCAGGGTCTTCCTGGCTGTCATCAAAGAACCTACGTGAAACTGGATCGCGTGTATCACTAATATCATGGAAGCTTTCAACGGTTTCATAGTAGTCTTCAAGTTTTTGCTGTGTATGCTCATCGACGATTTCGGTGACTTCCGGTTCGATAATGCGTGTTGAGATTAAGATAAGTAAATTATCTTTAATAACAGTTTTGGTTTTGTTGCGGAACAACCAGCCTAAAATAGGAATGTCACCCAAAATAGGAACCTTGGTTGTTGTTTCAGCAATGCGATTTTGAATCAAACCACCAATTGCAATAACTTCGCGATCGGCAACAATGGTACGCGTGTCGATCGTTCGGGTTTGTTTTGCAGCAACTTGATCATCTTCCACACTACTTATGAAGTTTTCAAGCAGAACATTCAATTTAAGAATAATCATTCCGTCAGAGTTAATTTGCGGTGTGACTTCAAGTTTAAGTTCAGCTTCAAAATCACCGAAGGCATCTGCAGGTGTATCGCCGGCAAAAACGGTACTGGTAACAACACGACGAATCTCACCAATAGAAACGGTAGCTTGTGTTTTGTTGGTGGCAACTAAAAATGGATTGGAGACAACTTGTGTGTTAGAGATAGTTTGCAAAATGTTAAAAATACCCCACACGCCAAATGCATCTGCACCCAGTGAAACAACCGTGTTTCCTGCTGGTGCACCCACTACAAGATTGATTAAGTTGGCCAGCAGCCGATTAGATCCGGATCCTTCATTGTTTGTTTGAATGCCTCTTCCATAAAGACCAGAAGTTTGAAAATCAACATTTTGACCCAGCAGGCCATTTGAGGTTGGTTGGCAATCAGTGCCTGAAATTTTGTTTCTAATTTGTGAGCCAACTTGTTTGTTATCTTCAAAGTTAATCGTTAAGATTAACGCTTCAACGGCAACTTGTGGTTGCGGTTCATCGAGTTTTTTGATGATTTCTAATGCTCTTACATAATCTTCATAATCACCTTTTATAATAATCGTGTTTGTGGCAGGCTCAGAGGTGAAGGTCATAGGTTTAAGATATTTATCTCCACCTCGAACACCACCGGCATTTCCTGCAGGAGTATTAGCGCCAAATTCAGACATGCTTTTCATAATATCAGCTACTGTTACGGCGCTTGCATAGCGTAGTTGATGTGTGTACAGTGGCGAATATGGCTTTTCAAGTTCTACATCCACATATTTCAAGATAAAGTCTTCAATTTTTTTAATGGCATCCTGTGGACCGAGTAAGATCAGAGAGTTAGAGCGTGGCTCGGCAATTAAACGAGCATTTTCAGGAAAATAAATTGATTCTGATTTTTTTCGCGCACCGAACATACGTGTTGGTCGCTGATCGCCGTCTCCTGGTTTTGAGATAGTATCATAGAGCTTCTTAACGTCCATAACATCGGCCCGTTGTAGTTTGAGAACCGACATGGATTGTGGCATTGAAACCTGATCGAGCTCCTTGATGATTTGCATCAAACTTTTAATATTATAAGCTTTATCGGTAATCACTAATGCTTTTATTTCTTGTAAAATTAATGCGCGGGCATTGGGGCTTTTAAGTGTATTTACGATGTCTTTAATGGTATTAACTTCTGCATTTTCAATGAAATATACAAAACGTACAACTTGATCATTATCGGGTAATGTTTCAGGATCAACACCGATATAAGAGGGAAGTGGCGATTTTTGAGCGCGATCGGATGTCACCACGCGATAAAATCCGGGATCTGGTTCAGGAACCAATGCAAAACCGGCTAAATCAAGAAAAGTTAGGAACAGGTTCCATGCAGCTTTTTTGCTTAATGGTTTATGCGTTTTGAATGATATTTTGTTGCCTTTGAGCGCTTTACCACCTGGTCCTAGTGGATTCATAATTTCATCGGTGATGAAGTTTATATTATAAATATCAGCAATTTGTGTGAGCAAATTTTGAATGTCGGCATCTTCAAAGTAAAATTCAATCAATTCATCTTCAGCGACATCGTCATCTTTTTTTTCTTTGTCAGTTTCGTTTTTTTCCGCTCGTTTTTCGCCTTCTTTGCGCAGCTGAATTTCTTTCGGTTCGTGAAATGCATCAAATACATTTTTTTCTTGCGTTACTTTCTCCCCTGGATATTCGGCCACCGCATCAAATGTTTCTTTGGGTGTTTCGCGTTGTTCAGGCTTGAAAGTTTCAGTGGCAATTTCTGGTTGTTCTTCAGAAGAGGTTGATTGTTCTTGGGCCTGCTTTGTTTGTAAAACTTCAGAGGTGGCCGGTGTTTCGTCTGTTGTTCCTTCAATTGCATCTTGAATAAAGCGATTTATAGATTTTTCAGTAGTTGAGCCAAATTGTGCGCTAGGTCCACCCGTCTGACCTAATATATTAATATCCTGATCAACAGCTTTTGCCTGTGTTTTTTGTAATGCTTGTTTTGTTTGTGCAGCATCTCGAGTTGGCGGCATTTGGAGTTGTGGTGGCGTGGTGACATCGGGGCCAGCAATACCGATTTCATTTTCGTCAGCCTCAACGCTATCAAAGATAGATGAGCGACGTTTATTTTGTAGGAATTTGCGTGCATGAGATGATTGATACGGCTCATCAGGAAACAGATTGCCTGTAAACAATAGGAGGAATATGTAGATACAAGATCTTTTGTTTGTTTTTTTTATCATATTTTTTACTCAGTCATTTGCTTAGGTTTATATTCGGTTGGCATAGCGCCTCGTGAGAGCATGTTTTGTCTCTCTCTTTTTCTTAAATCCCGAATGCTTGGAGCAAATGCATGTTTTTGTTGCATAGCCTTAATTTGCTTTTCTTTCATCTTTTCTTCTAATGCTAAATCTTGTGCAGGATTTATTTTTTCTAGTTTATCAAGAATACTAAAATCTTCTAAGGCATATACAAGGGTCAGTGGCTGATGTTGTCGTAAGAGCTGAACTGTAATAGGTTCATTTGATTTTTTTGCGATAATGTTTTTGTAAATTTGGAAGCGATGCGGGGTATCAGTTGCATGAATATCATCAACATGTGTAATGATGTCACCAGTTTCAAAGCCGAGAGCTTTACCTAATGATCTTTGTTTAGTTTTGCCCACACGACATCCAATACTTTGTCCTTTTTGAAATGCCGTTGTTATATCAAGTACATCGATAAATTGTGCAAGGTTTTGTATGCGCTCAATAAAGGTGCGTGGATTTATTGTACGATGATAAGCATCAATTGTTTTTACTACATTATCCCAACCGCTTAATGCCGCATAAGTTGGATCGAGCTCGGCATCTTTTTCGCGTAAATATAATACTTCTTGTTGTCCATTTGAGCGCAAGAAAATAACCTTATTGCTAAATATACGAATCAATTGTGCATCGCCAATAGTGTTGCCAACTTTGTAGGTTTGCTCACGTTTTGTTTGGTTATCTTGTATTACGGCTCTGTTTTTACTGTCATCGCTTGAAATGACTACGATGCCCTTGAGTGTAATATTCAGAGGATCTAAGAATTCGGTTTTCGGCATTACAGGTGTTTTTGGTGACTCTGGTTGTGGAGGTTGCGGAAGAGGAATATTTTGAATTTGAGCCACCGGAGGTTTGAATTCTTTTTGGTAGGTATCAAAAATGTCATTTTCATAAATTTTGCTCAAGTTTATTTTGATTTCATCCTGTTTAATGCGTTCGGCCGAAAATTCAGGTTTGATTTCTTCTCGGGAGGGTTTTTTTTGGCGTGAAAACAACATAAAAAGGAATGCCCCAATGAGCAAAGCAGCAATGGCGCTATTTAAAATCCATAATGGATGTTTCATGAAGTTGTTCCTTTTTTTATTCCTAATGTTTCAACGATAGCGTTCTTGTTGCATTATTGTCAAGGGCAAAATATCTCATGCATTAAGGTGATGCAATAGATGTTAAAATGGTGTTAACTACTTGATCACCAGTGATATCTTCAGCCTGTGCTTCATAGGTTAATCCTAAGCGATGTCGTAGCACAGAAGGTGCAACCGCTTTAACATCATCAGGCGTAACAAAATGGCGTTTTTTCAAAAAAGCATGAGCTTTTGCGGCATGTGATAATGCTAAGGTGGCACGTGGGGAAACGCCATGCTGAATGTAAGGTGCAATGCGTGCCAAATTGTAGCCTTGTGGATCACGTGTTGCAAATACAATATCTAAAATATAATTTGCAATCTTTTCATCCATATAGATCTGTTTTACCAATTCTTGCGCTTTGAAGATATCTTCTTTGGTCAAAATGCGTGTAATATCTTTATTATCAAATGTTTTTTTGAGAATTTCGCGTTCTTCATCTTTTTTTGGATAATCAACGAGAAGTTTGAACATGAAGCGATCCACTTGCGCTTCAGGCAAGCGGTAGGTGCCTTCTTGTTCAATTGGATTTTGTGTTGCAAAAACCAAAAATGGTTCATCTAATTTAAAGGTTTCCGATCCGATGGTCACCTGATGCTCTTGCATTGCCTCAAGAAGTGCTGATTGCACTTTTGCAGGAGCACGATTAATCTCATCGGCTAAAATTAAATTTGCAAAAACTGGACCTTTTTTAGTTTCGAATGCTTGCGTTTTTGGATTGTAAATTAAAGTCCCAATGAGATCAGCTGGCAATAAGTCAGGAGTAAACTGAATGCGATGAAATTGCAATCCTAAAGCATCAGTGACAGCTTTAATCATTGTTGTTTTTGCTACACCTGGCACACCTTCAAGTAGAATGTGGCCATTGCACAAAAGTGCCAGATTAATAAAGTCTATAATATTTTTTTGGCCGACAATTACTTTGCCAACTTCTTGTGATAAACCAGCAAAGCGATTACTTTCATCTTTAATTTGTGCGATAGTTGACTCTGATATGATATTTTCAGTCATAGCGAACCTTTTTTTCTTAATGCAAAGCTAAAAAATAGGCATGCATGTTTTTTTCTTTATAAATGATATCTTTTATTTTATCATGTTGTATTAATAAGACAATGCATCGCAACCCACATATAATTATAGGATTGAAATATGATCTTGTCAGGAAGAGAAATCAAGCGCCGTCTTGATAAAGATATTTTTATTGCGCCGTTTAATCCAAGTCAATTAAATCCCAACAGTTATAATCTGCGTTTACACAATGAACTTGTTGTGTATGAAGATGAGGTGTTGGATATGAAAGTTAAGCCAACTGTGCGCAATATAACTATCCCCGAAGAGGGTATCGTTTTAGAGCCCGGGACGCTTTATTTGGCGCGTACCGTTGAGCATACCAAAACATTTGGCTGTGTGCCCATGCTTGAAGGGCGTTCATCAATTGGACGTTTAGGTTTGTTTATCCATATCACGGCCGGTTTTGGAGATGTTGGTTTTTCTGGTTATTGGACATTGGAAATGTTTTGCGTGAAACCTATTCGCATTTACCCAAATGTTGAGATTGGTCAAGTGTTTTATCACACTATAGAAGGTGATTTTGATGAATATCAAAGTAACAAATATCAAAATAATCAAGGCATTCAGCCAAGTATGCTTTATAAAGATTTTCAGCAATATTTAAAATAAAAAAGGCCCGCGTTTAAGCGGGCCTTTTTTTATTGCTTGTTTTTTTGTATAGCGCTGGATGATGCTGGTTCACTTGTTTTTTTCGAGCGTGGGCTTAAGGGGCCAAATAGTGAGGGAAAAGAAGCTATGCTCTTGCTCTTTTTTTCTTTTTTGTCGCTATCGGTATTTCGTAATTCTCGCTCTAATGTTGCTGCTTGCAATTGTACAAGGCGATTGAGTGTATTTGCCATATCTTCAATTCTATTTGACTGATAAGCAACCTGCTGTTCTAAAAAGTCCAATCGGCTTTGGCGTTCGGACAAAGTGCGGGCCATAGTTATGATTAATTGGCAGCTTTCGCCCAGCTTGCCACTTGTAAATGCATCAAATTCAGAAACAAGAAAACCGGCTGCTCCTGTTATTTCTTCGGATGCTTTTATTATTGCAGCGACCTGCGCGGTTAGTTTTGCATTATCTTCAGATTCTTTGAGCATTATTTCAAGTTCATCTTGATTAATTGTAGGGTCTGATAATCTACGTGAGCCAAAAGCTTGCGCTCTTTTTTGCCGCCAGTTTTTTTCAGGATCAGCAATATATTCAGGAATTTTTAGTTGTGGATCTAGGTTATATAGATCTTGCATTATCGCTTCTGCACTGCAAGCGGCATTTTTTGCTGAAGGTGTGTGTGAGGTGTACGTAGGCAAAGTAGTAATACTTATAGATCTTTTCCTGTGGCCAGCAAATGCTTTGCTCCCTCTATTTAGTTGCCGACGCCGTGTCCTTTCGGATGGAGTTAACAAGGTGCTTTGTTTTTTCATTGACCAAGAAGAACTAGGCGCTCTTTGTGTTATTTCTTTGACTATGTCGGTTGCGCTTGCAGATAAGCTACGCTGCCTACGATGCCCTTGTTTTTGTGGTATTGATATTGATTGCGCTAAAGGTTGAGTCATCGTAGTAGTAGAATTAGGTATGTAATCATAATGGTTGCGTGGTTTTAGGATTACTTTGGATGTTCGCTTTGGTATTTCAGGAAAACTTCCACATGATGCTGAGCCTACAGTGAATTTGCCTTGCCGGGGCGGGCGGCTTGGTGGAGGACCTTTTAGAAGCTGTTTATCAGTGTTTTTTGCATGTAAGCCCGGTGGTATTATGAGGGAAGGACGAGTATCTGAGGATGACGTTGAGAGGCGCAATCGTGGATCAGATATTGAGCGAGCTTTTGTCGGAGATGATTTAAGTGTGATTGGTTGTGAGCCTGGAACAAATCCACGTTGTTTTTTTTGTTCTTTTAATGAATCGAGTGAAAGTCGAGGAACAATTGATGGAGGAAGTTTTTGGTCTTTTGATGAAGAGGCGTTATCGCCTGCTAAGATAGTTGAGCTCAAAAATAGTAAAGATAGTGCATGTTTCATTGGTTGCTCCTTTTTTATTTGAGGAAGGAGGATTATTGTTGTTGCAGATATAACAGAGCAGATTTGCGGATGTAAAGAATTAATATGTTTTTATTGGACCGTCGGGTAAACCTCGAATGAATTGGTGTATATAAGGGTCATCACATTGCCAAATTTCTTTTGCGGGCCCAAAGTAAGCGATGCGTCCTTGATATAAAAATGCCACATTATCCGCAAATTGAAACAGGTCGGTGCTATGCGTGATAACAACAGAAGTAACGTTAAACTGTTTTTGTAGGTTGAACATTAATTCATGTATGCGGCGTTCAGTGACTGGATCTAACCCGGTAGTCGGTTCATCATACAAAATAATTTTTGGATTGGTAATTAGCGTTCGTGCAAGCCCAACACGTTTTGCCATGCCACCTGAAAGTTCGGAAGGATACTTATAAAGTGTATCTTCAGAAAGTTGTACCAATTTTAACTTATCTTTTACAATTGGAATGATATCATTTTTGGAGTAGCCTTCATTGAGCATGCTTATGCCGATGTTTTGCCATACGTTGAGCGAGTCGAGCAACGCAGCAAACTGAAATACGTAGCCAAATTTTTTAAGTTGTTCATTTAGTTGCTTATCATTCAGTTTAGTGATATCAACATTGTCAATTAAGATTTCGCCTGAAGTTGGCTTGATAAGGCCTATAATTTGCTTGAGGAGCAATGATTTACCTTCACCGGACCTACCAATAATAGCGGTCATTTGCCCTTTAGGAACCGTTAGGTTTAAGTTGTTGGTAATAACGCGATCGCCAAACTTTTTGGTTAGATTGCGAATCTCGATCATAAATTGTCCAAAAACTTAGTTAAAAAATAATTGGTAATCAGGATTAAAACTGAACTAAGCACAACAGCTTGTGTTGTTGCTCGTCCAACTCCGCGTGCACCGCCAAATGTATAATATCCTTTATAGCATCCGACCCAAGTTAATATTAAGCCAAAAAAAGCCGATTTAATAAGCCCGCCAATCACATCATTCATTTGGCAAAATTGAGTAATATTTGCAATGTATTGTTCACCACTTAAATTGAGGACATGGGTAACCACAATATAGCCTCCGGTAACACCGAATATGGTTGAAAACATAGTCAAGCAGGGCAATACAAAGATGCCGGCTAAGATGCGAGGAACAATGAGATAAGCAAATGTGTTAATGCGTAATGTGATTAATGCATCTATTTGTTCCGTGATGCGCATAGTGCCAAGTTCAGCTGCAATTGCAGAACATGCACGAGCTGTCACCATAAGTCCGGTCAGAACAGGCCCTAGTTCACGGGCCATACCCAAAGCAGTGACTGAACCGATAAATTGTTCGCCGCCGATGCGCGAAAAGCCGATGTAACTTTGTAATGCAAAAACCATGCCAGAAAAAGTTCCAGTCAAAATAACGATATTGATTGAATCGATGCCGATACATTCAATTTGTTGTAAGAAAGATTGCATGGTTGTCGGTTTGGAAATTGCCGTATAAATAGCATGTACAAAAAATTGCACAAAACGTTTAATGACCGTATGCGCATGTATGGCAAAACTGCCTATCGCATGCAAAGGATACGTGAAATGTATGCGCATATTAAAAGATTATTGAGCCGCAGGAGCAGGTGGTGTTGATGTTGGCGCTTGTGGTGCAGGCATTTGAATAGCGCTGCGCTCACGAATAAGTGATGCAGTTCCTGCAAGTTGTACACGCCAAATTGAAAGTGCGAGTCCACCAACCATAAAGATTGCCCCCATAACCCATGTTGCTTTTTGAAAAAGATCTTGACCACCCGAACCACCGAAAAGCATTTGTGTCCCACCACCAATAGCGCCGAGGCCCATGCCGCCCTTGCTTTGTTGGATGAGAATAATTAAAACAAGTAAAACGCAATTTATTGTGTAGAGTGTCAAAAGTAGGCCAAATAACATGTTATTTCTCCGGATTATAGTATAAAAGCTTTTACCATTATGATAACTGTTTTGGCTAATTTTGCAAAAGCTAAAAAAGTCCTATCTAGATAGTCCCACAAATTCGTATAAAATAAATGTAAAGTAGGTTGCTATAAGCAGAAAGCCAGCAGTTTTTCCTATTCGTTTTTTTTGCACAATGGCAAAGCCGACAATAGCAAATGCAGTGAGGGCAAACGGCAAGAGATGTCGAATAGGCGAAAGGTTGATCGTTTGTTTGTTTAGAATTATCAATAAGCCGAGCATAAGAGCTCCTTGGTCCCATATTGAACCAAATGCATTACCTAATGCCAACGCATATTCTTTATTTTTTATGGCCGTTAATGAGAGAGTGAGCTCGGGCAAGGAGGTTCCGAGTGCAATGAAAGTAGCGCCAAAGAGCGTGATGGGCCATCCGAGAGTGAGCGCTAGTTTGATTGCATAGGTCACAGTAAAGTGTGATGTTATCAATAGGAGTATTACCGAACAAAACAGCTTAAATGCTGTACCTCGTGCAGAAGTAAGAACAAACTCTTTTTGTAATGTTGCTTTGACATGTGGCATATTTTCTTCATGTAGATTGCTTTCGCTACGTAACTTCATTGAAAATAAGTTAATGGCTGCATATGTTGATATGAGGGCTATGCCATGCCAAAAGTGAAACTGTTGGTGTGCAAAAATGAAGAGTATTAATAAGGCGGAGCTTATGAGCATGGCAATGGTCTGCGCAAGCTCTTTTTTTGGGATTAAAATTGCTCGGATGAAAAAGGCTGGAATGCCCAATCCCATAGCAAGATCAAAAAAGTTTGAGCCCATTATATCGCCAACAGCCAGCGCAGGCGTTTTGAGCCAGGTGGCATTAAATACAACAAAGAGCTCAGGCAACCCGGTGGAGACTGAAACAAAAAAGAATCCGATAAATAAGGTAGAAATACCTGCGATATAAGCCAATTGTAAACTGTAGCGCACTACCAGTTCGCCAGAAAGCCATAAGCCAATCAGGCCGAATGACACAAGTAACAATGGTATGATCATACATTTCCCCTTGAATGTTTTTTATTTGCATGATAAACATGTGTCACGATAGAATAAAAGAGTTTTGCGTGTTTATCAAAAAGGGTGCCATATGAGATGTAAGTTAGTTTGCGTTCTTTTATTAACGAGCTTGTCTAGTCTTAACGGGACAGGGGAAAATGAGCAAAAGAAGGCGACGTCCGGGACAGTTAATTTAGTAAAGAGGGTTGGGGCGGCTGTTGTTGAAGCAAATAAAGGCAAGCTATGTTTTGCTGGAGGTGTAGCTGGCACAATTGTGTATCAAAACAGAAAAGAGATTAGTAAAAAGTGTTCGATTCAGTAGCGTTAATAATCAGTATTAATGATTGCACTAAAAGAGTCAAAGTCTAAACTCGCGCCACCAATCAATAGGCCATTAATGTGCGCAATGTTTAAGATGTCTTGTGCATTGGTTGCATCCACACTGCCACCATAAATCAATGAGAAAGAGGTTTGTGTGTGTTTTGTGCATTCTTTGTATAGCCATGTGAAAATTTGCTCAAGATAAGTATATTCGGGCACAACGCCTGTGCCGATTGCCCAAAGTGGCTCATAGGCAATAACAAAATGCTCTATGTCGTGATTATGATCAGCAATTGCCTGAAGCACAAGTGCAAGTTGTTCTTCCAAAATTTCGAATGTTTGCTGTTGCTCAAAATTCTTTCTTGATTCGCCAACACAAATAATTGGTGTCACATTGTGCTTTAATAGTTCCTTGCATTTATGTTCGATATCAATATTGCTTTCATGCTGATATTTGCGCGTTTCAGAATGGCCAATTATGCAATAGGCGCAGCCAGCTTCGGCCAATGATTGTGCTGAAACTTGACCAGTATAAGCACCTTTATTATGACGCGAAACTGTTTGTGCGCCAACTTTAATGTTGGTTTCTTTAAAAGATTGATTCAAGTTGGACAATGCAGGGAAAGAGGGGCATAGAACGATTTGACGGTGTTCGCTTTGTCCCAATAGTTTAAAATTTTCCAAATATGTGCATGCAAATGCACGTGATGCATCAAATGTTTTTTGCATCTTCCAATTTGCTACAAATAGCTTTTTCATGTGACCCTTTTTAAGTTGTAGCATAATATGGAATGTGTGATGAGGTAAAGAGGTTCAGTTAGATTTGTGCTTATAGCTCAAGACTCCTTCTATACCAAACTCTTTAATAAGTGATTCATACATTTTGGCTGCCTCTCTCAGCTCGGAATCGGTAAAATCACTACCATTCTTTTTTTCTATGTATTCTTTTTGAAACTTTTGTTCAATTTTTTTATCAAGCTCTGCTGTGGTTGGGATAGAAGAGCTTTGTTTTTTGTTGTCGTTGGCGGAAACAAGGGTCGTTAGCGCTATGCTAACAAAAAAAAATTTATGCACAGGGTGTCCATTTAGGCAAGAACGTGAAGCATTATGTTCATATGATAGCATGTATTAGGGCATAATTCAAATTGACAAGAAAGCAAAACAAGGGGAAGGCAGCTTTATTTGATATAAAAAATATATTTTGTGTATATTTTGTTTTTGTTATGCTATTGCCATATTGGTTCTCTTTTAACTCGAGGCTCATCATGGAGAAAAGAATAGTGCATGTTTTAATAGGGTTGCTTTTTGGCTTTAATCTATATGGTGCAAGCTCATCCGATTTATTCACCATCAATTTTAAAAATGAGGCAACGCAGGACATAGAGATCCTCACGCATAACGCCGAGCCATTAGCAGCCGTTGGGGGGCAAGAAATCGCAAAAATTTTGATTAAGACGGCACAAGCAAAAGCAATCGATATGGACAAGCCATTTTTTGTGGTTATTGCTAACCATGGTGCGTATTATCAGTTGTTTAAACTTGACGGCCAGGTTGTGCGTGCAGCAAGGAATAAACAGCCAACGATAACATTGAATCCTGTTACAAGCCGCATGGCAATAAAAGTTGAAGGTATGTCGCTTGCAAGTGAGCATAGAAAAGACGAATTGCTAAATATGGTTGATCTTCTGGATACTCCCGTGTGTTTTGACATTGTTGAAGAGGCATTATTGGAAAAATGTGGCATCAAGCGTAAAGTGAAAGATAGTTCATCATTTTATCGTCGTTATTTGCGCAAAAGTACTGAGTAAGCAGGTATATTAACTCAGAAAACTCGATAAACCTCTTTTCTATGGAAAACGCCTATAAAATCGGCATTGTTCATGTGATGCTCTTGGGTGTTCTCCTTCCTGTTTTTAAAAAAATATTGCAGCTAGATAATTATTTGTGGTACTTTAAAGCTAAGTCCAGTTGTTATTGTTTTTTATATATAGAAGAAGGGAATAGGGATGAAGAAAGTATCTAAATATATGTTGTTATGTATTTATGCATTGACGAGCTCTTTAAGTTTGCTTAATGCTGCAGCTGATAACCATAACCATAAGGAAAAGTTTAGTAAGAGTCCTTCAACTCTTGGACTGTGGGGGGTCCCAGAAGGGAAGCCTAGCGGAGCTATAGAAGAAGTGCAAATGATAGAGGAAGAGATGAACAATCTCGCACGCAATAGAAATTTTAAAGAGCTCGCAAGAGTACTTATTGAAGAATACATCAATGAGTACAGCAGCGTGTTTAAAGGGGATCTCAACTCCACAAGTGCAGAAAAGCGTGAATTTGCCAATCCCTGGAAAATAGTTCGTAGCCTTAATTTTCTCGATCAGTATCAAGATCTTGAAGGGAAGAGTGTTCTGGATTATATAAAAATGCATAAAGATAATATAAAGGTCTTGGGTTATCTCACAAACACAGTTGCTATAGGGCATGGAGATGACAAGAATCAGTGGATTTCGACACTTAGGGATCATATGAATTCCGAGGATAAGTTGGCAGATAACTTAACAGCCGATATCTATGAAATGGTGAATTTAACCAAAGGTCTAGAGGCGCCTTCTAGGGATGGAGAATTTAATCCTTTGAGAAAACTAGACAATCTGAATGTTTACAGCCGAGGTTCAGCTGATAAGATACTAGACCTACGCATCAAAAATTTAGAGAATGTTAAGCAAATATTGGAGGAAAACCCGCAATTAAGGGCGAGAGAATATATAATAAGAAAGTCGCCCGAAACGAAAATTAATCTTATTAATTTGGTGGGTTGGAATGCCGAGCTAGACAAGATTCTTTTTGGCCGTTTACGCAATGTGTATGGAAAGATGGTATCAATGATTCCGCAGTATAATTTTCCTGATTCCCGCCAGGTTGAGTCAAAAATAAATAAGGCGGGTGATTTAGGAGCAGCCGTGTATTACATATTGTTGCTCAAGACGAAAAAAGGCAGCGTGGCTGATCTCACAAAGAATGCTCAAATGAGCGAGCTTATGCATAAATATCGTAAGCTCTCATCTGAAGGTAAAGAGTTTCTTAGAAGGATTGATTTGTATGAAGAAAAGCAAAAGTTCGGCGATTCTTTCGCAGCCAATTCATCTAACAGTTCGCGATAGGATGCAGGATTGTTTTTTTGAGGTGCCATTAAGGTCATCGAACATGCAGTAGGTTATTTTTGAGCTCAACATGTACGTCTTTTGCATTAGGATGTTTGAGCAAAAATTGTGAAATTGGCACCGTAATATGATTTTGCACGGCTCTTTTCAAGGGCCGTGCACCAAATTCTGGTGAATAACCAAGTTCAGCAATGCGTGCAATTGCTTCATTGGAAATATGCAGCTTCACATTGCGCTCGGCAAGACGTTTTTCCAAAATGGCAACTTGTAGATGGGCAATCTTTTGCACATCTTTTTCTGATAATTTTTTAAAGTAGATAATTGCATCAATGCGGTTCAAAAATTCCGGACGGAAGGTTTTGTGCAGGATGTTGTCGATTTGTTGTTTAACCTCATCAGTTAATGCATTTGCTTCCAATATCAAACTTGAGCCAATATTAGATGTCATGATAACAATGGCGTTCTTAAATGAAACTGTGCGACCTTGCGAGTCGGTCAATCTGCCATCGTCTAAAATTTGTAGCAAAATGTTAAACACATCTGGATGCGCTTTTTCAATTTCATCGAATAAAATCACGCTATATGGATGCCTGCGTACCTGTTCGGTTAGTTGGCCGCCTTCTTCATAGCCAACATATCCCGGAGGAGCGCCAATCAAACGTGCAACTGCGTGTTTTTCCATATATTCTGACATATCTATGCGGATCATTTTGGTCGGATCATTGAATAGAAAATCGGCCAATGTGCGTGCAACTTCAGTTTTACCCACACCGGTTGGCCCAAGAAACAGGAATGAGCCGATAGGGCGATTTGGATCGGTCAGTCCGGTGCGATGCATTTGAATCGCGTGCGTAATTTTGGTGATTGCCTCATCTTGGCCAATCACTTTTTGCTCAAGAGTTTTGTTCATGTTGAGCAGTTTTTCTGTTTCGCTTTGCTTCAATTTTTCGGCTGGAATTTTGATCCACCGTGAAAGTACTGTGGCGACATCGTCTTCGTCAACTTCCTGTTTGATCAACTTAGTGCTTATACCTTTGATTTTTTCCTGCTCAACTTCAAGCGTTCCTTCAAGTTTTGCAATGGTGCCATATTTGATTTCTGATGCTTTGGCAAAGTCGCCTTCACGTTCGGCCATGTGGTATTGATAGTTAGCGTTTTCAATTTCTTCTTTGAGTTTGTTTATTTTCTCAAGTGGCGCCTTTTCAGCTTTCCATTGATTGAGCAGCTTGTTGTGTTCTTCTTTAAGGTCGGCGAGTTCTTTTTCCAAGCCATTTAGGCGTTCTTGAGCTTTTGGATCATCTTTTTCTTTTTGCAGCGCGACCTTTTCGATTTCAAGTTGGCGAATACTGCGTGCAAGTTTATCGATCAGCTCAGGATGCGAGTCGATAGACATTTTCACCATTGCAGCCGCTTCATCGATTAAATCGATTGCTTTATCGGGCAAAAAACGATCGGCAATGTTTTTATCGGCCAATTTTACTGCATCGATCAATGCTTGATCTTTTATGCGAATACCATGATGCAATTCATAGCGTTCTTTGAGCCCACGCATAATTGAGATTGCATCTTCAACGGTTGGCTCTTCAACGAGAACTTTTTGAAAACGGCGTTCAAGCGCGGAATCTTTTTCGATATATTTTTTATATTCTTTGATGGTGGTCGCGCCAATGCAATGCAGTTGGCCGCGGGCCAAAGCCGGTTTAAGTAAGTTTGATGCATCCATGCCGCCGCCAGAAGAACCGGCGCCAATCAACATATGCAGTTCGTCGATAAATAGAATGACATCATCAGGATTTTTTTCGATCTCTTTTAAAATACCTTTGATGCGGTCTTCAAATTCGCCTTGATATTTGGTGCCTGCAATAAGTGAACCCAAATCAAGGCTATATATTTTTTTATTCTTGAGGCTTTCTGGAACATCGCTATCAACAATGCGTTGTGCGATACCTTCAACAATGGCAGTTTTGCCCACACCTGGTTCACCAATCAACACCGGGTTGTTTTTAGTCCTACGCGAAAGAATTTGGATCACACGGCGAATCTCATCATGGCGACCAATTACGGGGTCAAGTTTGCCCAAACGTGCTTCTTCGGTTATATTTTGTGCGTATTTATCCAAAATATTATACTTGCCTTCTGCAGTCTTGCTATCCACTGTGCTTCCTTTGCGTAACTCTTTCATATATTTGAGAATGTTTGCGCGCGTAAAGCCTTGTTGTTTAAAGAATGATTGAACAAATGGGGGCAAGTAGCGCGTTTCGGCCCATGCTAACATGATATGCTCGAGCGAAATAAATTGATCACCAAGTTGATCAGCTTCTTTTTTGCATAAGGTTAAAAAATCTTGCATGGCTTGATCCATGCTCAATTTAGTCCCCGACGCAGAGGGTAATTGATCAAGCCCTTGTTGGGCGATTGTGCGCAATTGATCAATGGGAATGTTGAGCATTTGCAAAAATGAGGAGCAAAATTCGTTCTCTAATGCGGCTGCAACGGTGTGTATTGGTTGCAGTGTTGGGTTATTGCGTTGCATGGCAAGTTTAACTGCATCATTGATTAGTTCTTGTGTTGCATTAGTGAAATTTTGTGTATCCATAAAATTACCTCATTTTTTTTGATCACTCATATTCAAAAATAGGGTAATATATTTGCATTGTTCAAACAACAGTTATTATTTCTCAAATCTTATAACGGCAGGTTCGCGCATGATTCGGGTGTTATATATTACTGCTTGTAGATGGTTTATTGAGGGCAGTGGTGTTGAATAATTTTGTGTCTTTGAAGTCTTCTGGTAATGCATTATATGTTTTCAAGTCTTCGCTGCCCACCGTATATGCCTCTTTCTTTTTCCATGATTGTGCGGCTAGAAGCAATAATTTTAGTTCGGAGTTAGTCCGCTTTTTTGGAGTGAATTCACCAAGTGTGTTTATTTTGGTTGTTTTTGAATTATAAGCTGAAATTTTGAACTCATTCTTTATAAAAAAGACCAGAGTGTAATTTGTATTAAGAGGCCAAGTGATAAATTTAGGTTTTTTTAGTATAGGGCGCATTTCTGGCACGGGGCCCTTTATTGGGGTGTTTATACGCCAGGCATAAAGCATATGGTATAGCTCGTGTTTGCTTATGCAGCTACGGGATATCTTGACTGTAACGACTTTATTGTCGTGCGTGAAGGCTGCTGATCGCATTTCGCTTTCAGATTTACGAAGGCTACTGTGTGTCAATCTGGCAGTCGCATCCTTTTTGATGTCGCTGATCAGCAGCCGATTGGATATGCTGCCATCTTGCCGGGTGACTTCTTCTGCACTTAGTATCAATTTTTTATTTGGGCTTATGAGAGGTAACTCGTTGCTTTTGTGCAAATAGCGAAGCTGATTCTTGTGATGATCAAAAATGGCGAAGGTGTCTTTATTTACTTTGATGAGGATTATACCTTCGGTTTTAGGATTAGAAAACTCCTTACGTTTTTTTTCATACCGTTCTTTGAGTATTGGCGCGACTCGATGGAAAAAAAATGACTGTTTTGCTTGTTCGGTTTGAAGATCTTTAATTATCTCCAATGTAGGCCATTGTGTGCAATCAATGTTCTGCTGCTTTATGAATGCTTTTGTTATGAGCTGTAATGTGTTTGGCTTCGGCCTATCCTCGCCATGCGGTGTGTTGTGTGCAGCAAAAGTTATCTGTGCAATGAATGTGGCGAGAGTGATTAAGGTTCGTTTTGTTGGGCGCATAACTGTATCCTATGTGTTCGTCATGGTTCAGAGCGAAGCAGGGTTAGCGTTGTGTGTTACATGATTATTTTACACTATTTTGCCTCAGATGTATTTGAGGCAAAATAGTGTGATTGATTTTATGCTTATAGCATTTGTCACTAAGTTCCGCGCAGAAAGAAAATAACAGTTACCAAATGAGTAACACTTAAGCAACGATTGCCGATGTGCTGAGCAATGTGATGATTGCTATATTCAGTTTAAATACATTCATGGGTTCTCTCCATTTATTTGATTAAAAAATATCTATTTATTGTTATTGCTTGTTGATGTAATGGTTTCATTCACTAAGTTTGTATGTTGGTTATTGCCGCCCAGCAATGCTAATGGGTTTTGCGTTATTTGTGCTGCAGCTTGGATTCAGCTCATTGTAGAGGTGTCTTTCAAGGTGCTATTATCGCTACTTGTTGATGCAGCTTGCTGTTCATTGTCGTCAATAAGTCTGAATAAGCGCTTATCTTTGAAAGTACGATCTAAGCTTTTATATATTTTCAGATCTTTATCAGTTGCTAGTTCATAAGGGTTTTTTTGTTTCCATGATGCCATTGATTTGTGCATGAGGCCGACCATTTTGAAGCCTTTTTTAGAGGTCGCCAATTTGTTTAATAGGGTTGTGTAGCTCCTAAATAGAGCAAGGCCTCCTGTGGAGAGCCCCGCGACAATTTTGGTGCCGTCACAACTAAAAGAGACTGATTTGATTTCATTATTCATATCCAAAGTTGAGTTGTTTTTTGAGTTATTAGAGGGATAAGCTTGAAGGAGTGGCTGTAGCCTTTTTCCATTTAAGGGATCCCAAAGAAAGATTTTATATAGCTTTGTGAGGAACAAAGGGGCGGCTCTTTCTTGTGCTATGGTTGCTATGATAGAGCTATCAGGCTTGAGGCTGTTCGTTGAGAGATTGGGCGTTCTCCCTCCGCCTTGCGTGTGCAAAACTTTTTTTGTTTGTGTATCTCTTATATATGTTTTGCCGTAGCGGTCTACTTCGGCAATGAGAGTGCCGTCATGGTTAAAGCATGCTGTATATAGATAATTTTCTGGTTTCCAGGATGCTACGGCCTTATTCTTTTGAATATCGTAGATTGTTACGTTACCCGATCCTGAGGTCAATAATAATTCTTTGCTGCTAGGGCTCCAATTTGTACTATAAGCGCACAGATTATAGATGCGAGGGCTTGTTACTTCATCAAAGTTGAGCATCTCGCTGCTCACGAGATATTTTATAAATTTTCCTGTTTGAGCATTATATATGCCAACGGTTGGTTTATGGTCTTTGTGCAAAATACTAATATAAGATCCGTCTGGGCTAAAAGCTGCATTTTTCCCTAGCTTTTGTAAGGCAAAAAGAAACTTGCCATTTTGCACATTAAAGCACTGCACGTTTCGGCATCGAGGGTTGTGGCCGCAATTGGCAGGATCGGTTGTAATTATAATGTGTTTGCTATCGGGGCTAAAAGATACAAATTCTACTTTATGATCAAATGTTAACGTGCGCAGATATCCGCCCGATAATGCATCCCAAATGCAGACTGTTTTATCATCAGATGCTGATGCAATATATTTGTCATTAGGGCTAAACGCTGCGAAATTTACTGCATCACTATGGTTCGCTAATTGCTGAAGTTTATCACTGTAGCCAATGCGGGCAATCAAGGCATTATTAACTTTTGATAGTACAACTTTGGTGAAATGAGGCAGTAAAAAGGAAGCATTGTAGAATAGGCTATCATCACAAAGCGAGTCATCAGCTGCAGCAAGCGTTATCAGGTCTATAAGCGTGTCATTGAGGTCGAGATAGTTTGCTGCAAGAAATAGCTCTTTCCACATTGATGCTCGTTCCTTTACCTCTGTCGGCAAAAGCTCTGCTAGGTAAGTTGCGAGTTTTTCCTTTATTTTGAGTGTAGAGGCTTTGTGTATTAATTTGATGACGAGCTCTAGTGTTGATGCATTTATTGCGTAGAGTGGAATCGGTGAGCCACCAGATGTTTCAGATGAAAATTGTTCATATAAATCTGATAATAAGCGGCTTTGCATTGCCACCGTTTTATCAATTACGAATATGCTCTGATCGCTGCTTTGAAGATGTATATGGTTTGTTTGGTCTTGAGGTTTTGGGAGCCCTTTTCGCAGCTGATTCAGAGTTCCGTTGCGAAGTCTTTGCCACATAGAGCTTCTGCTTTTAAAGCAACCAGAAAGCTTATTTAAGTCCTGATTAGTCTGTGCGATCTTTAGCATTAACTTTGTGAACTCACATGAGTGCGTGAATTCATTTATTTGGGATACATACGTTTTTAGGAGTTTTGTATGAAGATTTTCGGCCCTGTTTGCGATAGCCCATTTATCTTGTTCGCTGGCTGAGCCAAAGGCTTCTAGTTCTTTTAAAAATGTGTTTTTAAGTTGTTCAAAGTTTGCCGCTTTTTGCATCTGATTGCTATTGCTCGATGATGCATCGTTAAGGTTCATTGCATAAGCCGATTGTGCAACGAGTAATAAGATGATTGCTGTATAGCATTTAATTGATTTCATAACTTCCACCCTATGCGTTTATTTAAAAAAGCCTTTTCTAATTAAAAAATCCTTATTTTATTTATCATATCACATATTACGCAAATTGCAATTTTTTTACCTGAAATAGCTAGCGGCTCTTTCAGGATGCGATTTATGCTTGGGGGTTTAATCTATATTTTAGGTTTTTTTTGGCTGCGAATGTCTTTGTGTCGGCGCAATTTGTGATAACTTACGGCAAAATGATGGGCATAATCACGCAGAGCAATAAGCGTTTTGCCGATAGGTGTTTTGACGTCTAAAACTATGCCATCGGGGTGTTGTGGCGTGAATAAGGTTTCTTCCCGTTTTGCCAAGCTCGCGAAGAGTGTATTAGGGAATAGATCTTTAACTGCATTCAATTGGCCCTTGCCGCCATCGATTAAGACTAAATCGGGCAAATCTTCCGGATTTTTATACCGTCTTGAGACAATTTCATCGCTCTTGACCCTTAAGATGGCTTTTTTATTAGAAATACTTACTTTTATCTATCACAGGAGATGGGACTCTAATTGAATATTAAAACACAAGGGCAAGGTTTTAAATTTTCAACTTGACAAATAACGCTAGCTGTGTATGCTAAGGGTAGTATTTTAATCGTTTTTTGCCTAATTTTAAAGGAGGTTTAGTATGAAGTATCGTACTCAACTAAAATATGTGGTTCTTGCTAACCTAATAATAGCACATGTAGCATCAGGATCGAGCAACGATGATAAAGAGGTGTTGGCTCAGGCCAATTTTGCCGAATACAATCAAAGCGCAAAAGTGTTTGCGGATGGATCCATTGAAGTGACCTCTGGAGATAATAAGACAGTTTCCCTTGTAACGGAATATGCGCCAAAAATGTATAAATATGCCATACACCGCATATCTATAGCTGAAGAAGGCTATGCGTATAGTAAATTTTGTCTATGCTCGGCATGTAAGAAGTATCTAAATGCTGGGACAAAGAAAAGATTGAAGCATGAGTATATGCAGTATGGTGACAGCGACACAGTTACTGATTGCAATGCGTTCATTGATCAATCTAGTCTCGGCGAAGAATGGACACAGGTCAATTATAGCAAAAGCAGAGGCGATGATTTTTCAAGGGAAGTAAGAGCGTCTTTTAATGTAAAAAAGGATGCTGATGAGGCGTTTACCGATTTAAAAATTTCGCAAGATTGTTTTAAATCTTTTTTGAAGCCTATTCATGGAGGCAATAGGGATGTGCTATTTTCTAATGGTCACGATACATTGTTAGGGTTAACAACCAAGCTGCGTTTATATGTAATGCATCCGAATTCACCTTCAAGATCTAACTATGCTATAGTGTCGCCCGTAGAGTGCAGCTTGTCTCATGTAGATTGGGGCAGTTGGAAAAAGTAAAGAAGATTACTAAAGGTGTGCGAGGAATTAATGCATCAGCTCTTAAATTGGCTTTTAAGCACAAAAATAATAATGTTAATCAAAGAAAAGAGAATGATGTATTATTGAATTATCTTTTGCTTAAAAAATTTGCTGAGGACACTTGTTTGATCTGTATGGATACTCCAGAAAAGCCGAAAGCTTTTAGTTGCTGTTTTGGTGGAGTAGTATGTAAAGAGTGTTATCAAAGTTTGAAGAAACATCGACTTTGCTATAGTTGCGGAAATCTGGATCCTGCACCGGATTTTTGCAAGCACCAAAAGTGCTTAACCTGTAAGCAGGATATAAAAGATGAGATGTTGGTTCGTTTTGGGTTGCAAGATGTGCAACTTAACAACGATTCGGCAGTTTCGAACTCTTTAAGTTCATCTTCTTCATCCAGTTCGGATAAGTTGGTTAAAAAGAAATAATCAAAGAGAATATTGAGTCCACTTGTTGTGTAATGAGTGGGCTCAATCTATAAAAGTAAAATTAATTAATTGCGAATGTCTTTGTGTCGGCGCAATTTGTGATAACTCACGGCAAAATGATGGGCATAATCACGCAGAGCAATAAGCGTTTTGCCGATAGGTGTTTTGACGTCTAAAACTATGCCATCTGGGTGTTGTGGCGTGAATAAGGTTTCTTCCCGTTTTGCCAAGCTCGCGAAGAGTGTATTAGGGAATAGATCTTTAACTGCATTCAATTGGCCCTTGCCGCCATCGATTAAGACCAAATCGGGCAAATCTTCCGGATTTTTATACCGTCTTGAGACAATTTCATGCAATGCAGCATAATCATTTTGTTCTTTTAATGTACGAATTTTGAATCGTCTGAAATTATTTTTATCAGGCAACCCATTGCTAAAACGTACACACGAGCCAACCAAATATGAACTTTGAAAATGTGAAATATCAAAACAGTCGATAGTGCGAATGGGCTCTTTTGTTTGCAATAATTCTTGCAGTGATTGTGCAAGTTGCTCTTTATCAATGGGTAATCGCTTTATTTGATGCATGGCGATAAACACGCTTGGCTCATATTTTTCGTGCGAATATTTCACATGCAATGTGTGGAAAATCATATCAAGATCAAGGACATATTGATGCAATTTCCTTGCTTTTTCAAAGGCGAGTCGCTCGGTATGTTCTTTGATTTTCTCGTTCAATATCTTTAAAAAACGCTTGTGATTCTTTTTGAGTGCATCTTTGGCCAGTTCTATTCTGAATAGATAATCATGTGTGTCAAACTGATTTTTGCATGAGCCTGCACATCTGCCAATGTGATAATCAAGGCAGCCATTTGGAATTTTTTTGTTGCAGATTTGTAGCTTAAAGGTGTCGACCAAAAACTTGGTCACCGATCGCGCTTGGCGTTTGTGCAAAAAGGGGCCAAAATAGAAGCCTTTCTCTTTTTTGTTACGCACAATTTTTAGTTCGGGCATTTCCGATTTAGTGAACATGATATAGACAAATGGTTGGCCACTTTTGAGCAAAACATTGAATTTTGGTTTGTGTTCACCAATGAGTTGCGCTTCGAGTAACATTGCTTCAACTTCAGTATTGGTGATGACGTGGTCAATATCATGTGCTTCTTGCAATAATGCCTGCACTTTCCAATCGCTATTTTTGGCAAAGTAGCTACGGACTCTGTTTTTGAGTGACTTTGCTTTACCTATGTAGAGAATAGTGTTGTTTTCATCTTTAAATAGGTATACGCCTGGTAATGATGGTAAGTCTTTTGTTTTTAGCTTGTTCATGCCATCATTTTATCATTTTATGCATGGCATGGCTATTTAGGCTACTTTTTTTGATCGACCATTTCAAGCATAGCTTCACGAAGTTTTTTCTGTTCCCAGAGCATTTCCCTTTGGAGCTTAATTTGTTCTTCTTGTGCTTTTTGGTTTAGATATGATGCAATTTTAGTTGACCATGTTGGGTCAGTAACAATGTGCCATATCGACGATTTGCACGTTTCTTGTTGATTGCGTGCAATTTTTTCTAGCACCGGAATTAATTTACGTGCCTTAGCGTCTTCGATTGTGCGAGCACCGGGTAATGATTTGAGTGCGCTTGTGATTGAATCGCTTGTATAGCTGAAAAAGTCATGGGCTTTCACATGTGGGTGGTTTTTTGTTGCGAAGACTGACCATATGTTATAAAAGAGTGCTTCTTTTTTTGTTTTAAAGTAATCGAGCCAGCTTTTTTTTTCAGTGAGTTTTTGGAAGGTTTCATTATAAGCGATATTTGCTATGGCATTTTGCGCGGAGCAAAATTTACCTTCCGGCGTGAAGCTAAATGCAAATTTGCTAGCAAGGTAGCCAAGGCCTCCAGCAATAACAACACCTAAATAACTGCCCAGAGAAGGATAATCAGGATTTTTGCATATACCTAAACCTTGCCCTATCGCCTTGAAAGGGGAAAGAACAATGTTACATGCTTCTTGCAGCATATTTTTCTTTTTTGTGTATTGCTTCTTTGGATCTACTGCATTGTTAACTTCGTGTATAGCCCAAAAGGACAATAGTGCTGCTACAGCGCCAGATCCATATATAATGGCATCTGTTTTGCCAGAATTGATTGGGGTGTATGATAGAGCATCTTGCACAGTGAACCAAGCGTTTAATTGGCCGAAACACGTTATGAATAGCAATGCTGATATATATAACCTTTTCATGAATAGAAACCTCCGTTAGGTAGTAATGACATAGCATATATTGTATATTATGTTTAGATTTTAGGCAACTTGAGTTTGTTTCTGTAGCGGAAGGCCACATGTTTTTTTCTATTGGTATTTTTATTTGTGGTGCGTTTAGTGTATATGCAGGCACCCGTCTTCGCTAATTCTACTTCGCTAAAGTTACGAAGGAGTAAATAGCGACTTCGGGCATGGCAAGATAGATAATAAGTTTGAAGCAAACATTCTTACTTCAGTAGACGGCATTTAGCGTATATGTAGCCCTGAGATCGAACTTTTATTCGAAGTAGCTGAAAGCGAATTTGGATAAGTGAGAGCGAGGGAGCGGGCCTACTTCGCATAAAGCTTCGTAGCCCAGGCAGGATGAATGTTTTTCCTTTAGCGTATAGGCAAGGCACAAGATCGAGCCTTTTGTCCGACGAAGCCTTGGCGAAGACGGATGGCGAGAGCGGTGGCCGGCAGGCTACATTTGCCTTTGCAAGACGTGGCTGAGGGATTATGCACATTAAGAAACTTGCTACGCCTGATAACATGCAACAACACAAAAGTAAATGTAAGCCGTTTTTATACGCGACGAAAGGTTTCGAAAGGCGAAGCCTTCGTGCCTGGAGTCCAGAGGTATTGGCAAGAATATCTCTGGGACAAAGTTGATATGCAAAAACAAAAAAGAAATTAAAGAGGGAAAGACTAAAAATGTAATTAAAAAAAAGTTTGTCCCCGCATGGGGACAAACAAAATTCTATCTCCAAGTATTCCATGCAATTTGCTGAGTTGCTAACGCCGCACGTTCTTGTGCTTGGCGAGCCAACATCGCATCATACCCTTTAAGTTGGTCAACCCAATCAGGTTCGTTGCGGATAATAGTTATACAACTTTTGATGTGCATCATATGTTGTTTGGCATGGTCGATGCATGAGCGTGCCATTTTAACCAATGTTGGATCTTCTGTGCCGTCAATAGCAGCATAAAATAGGCCAATAGCATCTTCAAGTGATTTATGATAACGCAGGAAATCATTACATGCTGAAACACGTGGATACGAATGGTGGATGTAGCCATTATCAATATTTTCGATCAATGCTTGTTCCGCTTCGATCAAATCTTGCAGTTGTGCATTGTTTATTACATTTTTAAGTTTGTCATGTGCGCGTCCATAACGGCCTTCTGGTTGATAACGATACATAAGCCATGCAGCAAAAGCGCCAGTTGAAAGTGCTGCAGCAGTAATAAGGCCAGAAATGATGGTTGGATTATCTGTTGAAAGTGTGACATCTTTTTTGAATCTGAATAACATGCCGAACCAGCGGAAGGGTAAAAAAGCTTCTCCAGCAACTCTAACTGTTGCGCCAAATTCATTAACATCGCTTAAGAGCCAACTTAAACCATAAAGAGTTGCGCCACCGGCTGTGAAGCCAGCACCAGCGGTTAGAATGCCGGTCTTTGCAGATGTTTTTGGCTTGAGTGTTAAGATGTTATTGTCTTTTGCATGCATGGTTGCAGCTAAAGATGCGCAAAGAGCAAGAGCAAAAAGATGCTTGTTCATGTTTTTCCTTTATAAAATGGATAATAATACGATTTCAACATTATACTTCGTATGTAGTTTTTTGCAAAGGCCGACTGAAGGATCTTTTTTGAGTAATTTTAATTTGCTTTTTTTGAAACATTTGTTTATTTTTATACATAACCATTTTTAAAGTTGTTTTTAATTACATCGTAGCATTCCGGGAGGAATAATGTTCAAAATATTTCGATTTACTCTTTGTTTAAGTTTGCTTGCATGTGTGAGCGCATGGGCAAACGTGGGCATTGATTATAAGCGCCTAAAATATTGGGATATGTGCTCACGCGGCATCAAGCAAGAAGATTTGCAAGATGACGTAGCGCAAGATCTCATTAAAAGCGAAGAGCCAGATTTCACGTTGCCGAGCATTAATGAGCAAGATCGCACATTGATGACCTATGATATTTTGCAACATGGCAAAACTGATTATTTTACTCCAAAAGGCATCACACAAGATCAACAAGCATCTTTTGATATTTTATATTGTGACTTGGAAGTCTACACCGGTGATGGCAATTATCCTGAAGCAAACATTGCAAACATTGTTGATCTCACATGGTCATCAGCAGGATCGGCAGTTTTGCGTAAAATGTTGAGTGTGCCTTTGGCATCATTTGATCAAACAACGTTTAAAACACGTCAAGCATTGATCAAAGAATTAGTGCACAATGATGCATTATTTGAGCATGTGGATGGTATGTGTCGCCAATGGGGTGATAATGAAGAGCGCATGCTTTCAAATTGGCTTGATACTGATGCGGTGAGCAATGCAGTTTTTGAAAAGTGTTATTGGGAAAAGTCTTGGTTGAAACGATTTAATAATAACCCATATGCAATGGAAACATTAACTCGTTTAGGCAATTTGGGCACAACATTACAGTTAACCGGTGATGCGATTGTTTACATATGTTATCCAGCGCTTATGGATTATGCTTTCAAAAAAGCAATTTTAAAAGAAGAAGATGCCTCTGCATGGAACTCTTTGAAAGAAGGGGCTTCTTCTCTCAAAAATTTAGTGAGCTATCTGTATCCTCCAAAATTTATTGATGGGGTGAGTGGCTTTATTGATGAATTAGATGATGCCTTGATCCAGGAAGTCAATTGGGGCACTATTTCACAAGAGCATAAAGATAAGGCATTAAAATATTGGAAGGTTGGCGCTTACACCGTACCCCCTGTTCTTGCAGCAGCTTATATTGGCTTTAAAGCATACACCTATAAGAAAGCTCTCACACATGCAAAACAGGTGAAAGACGCAATCAACTTCTTGCAAGAAAAGATGATCGGCATGGGTAATGTTGTACGTTCAGTGCAATCATTGCAAACATTAGGCAATGAATATGCTGTTATTGCAGATGGCTTAGTTTCATGGGCTCATGTTGATGACCTATTGCATCGTTCTCAAGAGGATGACTTTAAGAAGCTTGTCTCATTATTGGATTCAAATACTTTTGCAGGTGAGTCTTCATTCTTCTCTCTTTCAGGGCGCGTATTGGCTGCACAAGAGTTGATGAAAGCAGAGAAAAATAAGTTTTCGGGCGCAGTTGAAGTTGTTGGTGAATTAGATGCATGTCTTTCTATTGCAAAACTATACCGTCAATGTGCTGACCGTCGCGTGGGCTACTGTTTTGTTGAACTAGAAAAAACAGCTACTCCTTATATCGATATTAAAGGTTTCTGGAATCCATTTGTTGATCATAATGTTGTTGTGGCTAATGATATTGCACTTGGTGGCGAATCAGTTGAGCAAAATGTTGTATTGACCGGTTCAAATACTGGTGGTAAATCAACCGTGGGACTTAAAGGGACATTGATCAGTTTATATCTAGCACACACTTTTGGGATTGCACCGGCAGAATCTTGCAATGCTTCAATATTCACCGATTTTTGCTCATACTTGCATATTCTTGATAGTGTTGCATCGGGTGAATCAGCATTCCAGGCAGAAATTAACCGTGCGCAATCATTGATTAAAGCGGTAAACAGTCTCAAAGAAGATGAGTTTGCGTTTATCGTTATTGATGAACTGTTCAAAGGGACATCTCCTGAAAAAGGTGCACCAGGTGCTTATAAAGTGATCAAGCATCTTGCAGGACGCAAAAATGTGATCTTCATCATAGCAACACACTTTAAGTTGTTAACCGAACTCAAAGATGAAGTTGATTCAGTGAAAAACATGAAGCTTGAAATTTATGAAGATGAGAATGGCAACTTGGTTAAACCATTCAAACTTGAAGAGGGTATCAGCACACAAAATATTGCAGATATTCTGATGGAATCAGGTTTAGATATTCAAGATCTCGAGTTTTAGTAAAGACCTAAAAAAAAAGAGGCGCGGAGTTTTCCCACGCCTCTTTTTTGTGCAATTTTGTTATGCCGATATCTTATTATGCGCCGATAGTGAAGAATGAAAAATTTCCATCAGCAACGGTGTTAATGGTAAATTGTGAACCGCTCACATTAGCAACGGTGACTGCGTTGCCTTCAGAAAGTAATTGCACAAAGACTTGATAGGTGCCAGCGCCAGTATATGGTTGTGCGGTTAAATTGACTGTATAGGCTCCGGCACCGGTTCTTGTTACAGTAAAGCCTGTTCCCGAGGTTACTGCGCCAGTTGCACCAGTCACAGACCCTCGATACGCCGTGAGTGGTTTAGCTTCGCCATTGGTGGCAACAACGGGGTTGAATGCAGTTTCATCGGGTGTAATGGTCATGGGCGCAATCTTATCTGAAGTTACGGCATTATTAGCTAATTTTACATTGGTGATTGAACCATCAGGAATAGCATTCGCTGGAATCTCGCCAGTTGAGATTCGGCCATTGTTTGCGATAACTGCGCCGGTGAGGTTATCAACGGTAAGCGCATTCTTGACAATGAGTTTTGTGATACACGCATTGTTGTTGACCACTAAGTCACGTGTTGTGATGGTGCAAAAATGTTTGCACTTAATGCGCCGTGTACTTGTTTGCGCAACCAGTTGATCATATTCATCGAGCAATTGATCATACATAAGTTGTATTTTTGCGCGCAGTGTGCGTTCTTGGGGTGTACGGGTAGTGTGCTCTGATGTTAAGCATGTATGCAATGCGAGCAGCACAGTTTCATAATCAAGTTTATGCAATGTAGGATCAAGAAGTTGTGCAACATATTCATCGTTGCATTTGTATCCTTTCTCGTTCCACAGGTCGATTAATGTCTTACATGTTATTCGTACCTGATTATCGAGCAGTACAATCAGTTCAGGGCTGGCCACGCTGATTTCATCAAGTGGGTCAATTTCTGGGGCAGCTACAAGGCCCGCACTTGTAAAGCTTGCACTAATAACGAGCAAGCTGATTAAATAGCGAAATTTCATAACGTATCCTTATTAGCTGATGACAGCAATCTCAGTTGCGGTGATGCGAATGCGTTGGCCGTTGCGTTTAGTGAGTTCAAATCCGTTGAATTTCTCTTCTGCATAAGTTGCCGCCCAATCTTGCAAGAAGTAAATCGCAACCAACTCACCTAAGTTGATGCCATAATCGCCATCTGAGCGATAATGTACGCCGGCAAAATCACGAGCAAGTGCAATGTTTGAGGCAAGTTTATCAAGTTCGCCACCCACCGTGAGCAGGTTTGCGCCTTCACCATTAGTGAGTGCAACAAGTGCAGTTGGATTGCTAGGGTTTGGTTTAACTGGTGTTAAGTAATTTGCAAACAATGCTTGATCGTCGATAATTGCTTTAATTACTGTTGTGCACGCACCGGCCACAACGGCATGTCCTGCAGGATATGAAGGATGCGTTGGCGACCCTTCAGGATACATTAAACCTAGGGTATATGTTGCATAGTCAGGATTGCCCGGGCCTTGTGTTTGGTTGTGTGCTAATGTCCAATCCATAACATTCACGCCACCCAAAGTAGCAAAAAGATCGTCGTTGAGGCCATAAGGGTTTTGTCCGGTGACCATAACTTGCTGAGCTAACCCTGCCATTGCTTCAGGACGCAATCTACGAGCTGCGCGCCATTTGTGTGCCCAAGCTTCTTTGAGTGCCTGCACAGAAACCGCACCAATTAAGTTTGAGATATCTGGTGCAAACATGGTAACAAAAGCATCTTCGTTTGGTGTGTCGCCGTTATAGTAGGGCAAGTTTGGTGCGTATGGAAAACCGTTATTGATTAAAATATTGAGTGCATTGTTATATGTGTCAGTTGGAAGATCATTGTGCACCCAGGTGCCCGCATCTCGGCCACTGATAACATAGCGTTGCCCACTAAAATCATTTGGTGCATAATCAACTGGCACAAAGCCATCTTGAATTGAAATAAAGTTGTCCCATGTCACACCGAATTCATGTGTACTTGCAATGGGTATAAATTGATTTATTGGAATGAGAGATTGGTTGAGAAAGTGTAGGTCGTGCCACATAAATTGTGAAATATATGGGCCAACTAAACAGCCTGCATCCGGGCCACGGAAAAGATTTGCTGGTGTGACTGGTTTTGCACCCTTATAATCCGTGCCATAAGCATTGAGTAAATCGCATGCCTTTTGTGTAATTGAACCTCCGCCATTTGGATCCAAATCGGTGCCTGCGCCGGTGCCATATTCATTAAATAACACATCGCGGCAGATTGCCTTTAGATATATTTCGGTTATATCACATGCTGCCCAACGACTATCTAGTGTTGGCGGTAGCAAGAGAGGCACAAGTGAGCTATCGCGCCCGATCAAACTCCACGCAGCAGAAGCTTGTGGATTCACTAATTTACGAGCGTTTTCTGCAGAACGCACTATTGCGTTATAGGTTTCTTGCTCACCATTTTGCACAGCTTTTACCAATGTTTGATAGCTTTGCTGGCCAACATTGGTTGCTATCCCCGAAGTTGCATCGTGTGGAAATGTTTTAGTGAAATTTCCTGCATAGTCAGGCACATTTTCTTGGTCGCCATTATTTTCTTTTTCAATGTTATAGTTTTGAACATTGTAGTTTTCATTATAGGCGCAACCCATACGTGTTTGATATGCCGCTGGGCGTTCATCATAGCCAAAACGCTCCACGCCACGCATAGTGCTTACGCAGAGTAATGCAATGCTCAACACTTGAGATGATAAGATTTTCTTCACCTCGGTCTCCTTTTGTGAAAAATGATTAATTTTTGAACAATCTACCATATTTATTTTGGTATATGCAAAGGCTCCGATGATATGAGCATGATTAAATGTCTAATTGCTCGATATCGCGATCTGTTGCGGATATTATTTTTTTATTTTTTTTAGTTAAATTGATTTACCCATCGTTTTAAAAAGGGTATAGTAAAAAGAGTTAAGCAAGCTTTTTTTAAGATTTTTTTTAGGATGAAGAGCGAGATGATTCGTTTAAAATCGGCATTTGTTTCTGGTGCATTTCTTTTGTGTGGATGGGTTGGTTATTCAACATTTGGTTATTTTTTTGATACACAATCTCCGAAGATTACATTGCATGGTGTGCAAAATGCTCATTGTTCTGGCGATGTGCAATGTAATGTGATGGTGGATAAACCAAGTATGCTTTCGCTTTTGGTTGATGAAGTTCCACTGGTGTATAATTTTGCCGTTGCAGATAAAAATAAACCTTATTCGTTCACTGTGCCTACTGAAAATTTAGTTGATGGCAAGCATAGTTTTAAGGTGGTGTGCACCGACACAAGTTACCATAAAAATGCCACCTGCATTGAATCAGATTTTTTTGTTGATAATAAACCATTGCAAGTTGCATTCACGCAAGAATCAGGTTTTAAGGTATTGCAAGGGCGAACCCTGCATGTACAATTTCGCGTAAATAAAAAAATCGAAAAAGCTCGAGTAAAAGCATTGGCTCAAACATATGAGTGTTTTGCTGAAAATAATATTTCCGATATCTATGAATGTTATATTCCTATCACGTGCGAAGAAAAGCCGAACGAATATCTTTTTTCTGTGGAAGTAGTTGATAAAGTTGGTAACCAATTTGCGCTTGATAATACATTCAACATTGCGCAATGTGACTTTAAAAAACAGACAATCAAAGTTGATCCAGAAAAGTTAGAAAAAGAAAAAGAACGAGGTCGTGCAATTGCCGAGCTTGAAGAACAGCTTACTTTATTGGCGCAGAGCTCACCAAAAGAAAAACTTTGGCGCGGCACTTTTTGCACACCGATCGATATTGATCGTGTTACTTGCGAATTTGGGACTTTGCGTACAACGCAGGAGCGTGGCCGTTATGCGCATAAAGCACTAGACGTGATAAATCGACCAAAAAGTGTGGTATGGGCCACGCAAGATGGTGTAGTGGCACTTAAAGATCGTTTCGACTTTAGTGGCAACACGGTGGTGGTTGATCATGGCCACGGAGTCCTTTCATTATTTTATCATTTAGATGATTTTGCAGATATTGAAGTTGGCCAAAAAATAGCACAGGGAAATCCTGTGGGCACTTTGGGCAAAACAGGTTATGCAACTGGGTATCATTTGCATTGGGAAATGCGGGTGAATAATATGCAAGTTGATCCTATGCAATGGACGAAGGATACTTTCTAGTTTTTTATATGTCCTGGGTGGACGGCTTATACTTTTTTTCTTAGTACTGAGCGCGACCATTTAGTTATTTTATATTTCATATCATGTGTGTCGCAAAGGTGTCCTTGCCGACACCTCTGCACTCCAGGCACCAAGGCTGCGCCTTTGGAACCCCTTTATCGCGTCTAAACACGGCATACATTTGCTATGTATACTTGTATATTCCGCGGCAACGAATCAAGTTTCTGAGTCTGCAATATCCCTCAGCCACGGTAAGTAAGGGCAAATGTAGCCTGCAGGCCACCGCTCTCACCATCCGCCTTCGCCAAGACTTCGTCGGACAAGGGTTCGATCTTGTGCCTGCGTATACGCTAAGTAGGTAAATTTAATTAATGATAAGGCCTGCCGGGCGTTCGATGGTATTTTTCGTAGGGCGAAGCCCGAAGAAATAATGGCCTGAGTACGCGCCGAAAAAGGGATACATAAGGGATCTCTCCCTTATGTGCCCGGATTCCAAAGGTATTGGCAAGAATACCTTTGGGCCTGGCCGGCGAGGCCAAAAGTAGTATAAGATATAAAAAAATAAATGGTCGCGCCTGTCCTACGAAGCTTTACGCGAAGTAGGGCCCAGCCCATAGGAAATAAATAATATAAAGATGCTTCTTTAAGAAGGAAAAAAAATGACATATGCAAAATGGTATATTTATTTACTAAATATAAAACAAAAACACCGTATTCTGCTGACAGCAGTAACAGCAATAACCATGTCACTTACATGGTTATTGCTGTTATATCTACCCACAAAACACAAAGTACGCATGCTGCGTGTTGATATTGAACAATGCAAAAAAGATATAGAGGCGTGTGTAATTACTCAACAAGGATGTGAAAAGTTACAAGATGATATGTCGCAATTGCAACGTGATGTTGATCTTGATTATCGAGTTGCAAACAGCCCTTTGCAACATAACTTAGCAGCACTTGTGCATGAAATTGAGCAGGCCGGTTTGCAACTTATTGCATTAAAAAAGCAGAATCAAAAAGAAAAATCATGGTACAAAAGTGTGTACGTGCAATTATCGGTAAAAGGTTCAATGGAGCACTTAATGGGTTTCTTTGAGCGATTGCCGCAAGATATATCACTTGTACAGTGCAGTAATTTAATTGTGCAAAAAGAGTTGAACGACATGGTGAGTGCGCAGTGCATGCTAAAGTTTTTTGTGTCAAAGCAAGAAGTGCAGATGCATCCTACTGCGCGCGAGGCTTTGTAGGGTTTCTTCTACGGTGAATATATAAGAGATTATGGTGTAGAAGAAAAAAGCCCTTCAACTTTGAAAAAAGCTGAAGGGTTAGGGGGGTGAACAATACAAATTAAGTATTGTTCATTTAGGGACGCTTTGATTTTCATTAAAGATAATTTCACCAGAATCCTAGCATTGCACAAAGTTCTTGTCAAGCAATAAAATTGCTCATTAATAGTTAAGTCTATATTAAAGTCGTTGTCTCAGGTCTTTTACTTTTGATGGGCTATGTTATGATTAATATCGTTATAATATCTTGTGCTAGCTAAATTTAGCAAAGTAGGTGGCTTTGCGGGCCAAGGTTTGATAAAAATTAACCTATGAAGTTGCAAAATTATTTTTTTTGTAACAAAAAACAAAATACTGTGTTCTTCCTGAGTGGAGCATAGCGACGTATCGAAGGATATTCCGAATAAATTTAAAAAAAATTACCAAAAATACTGGATTAGCTATAAGTTGATATATGCTGAAAAAATCTATATCTAATTCTTAAAATTATTAAATCGGAATATCCTTCGATACGTCGCTATGCTCCACTCAGGAAGAATAAAAAAAAGATTATTTATGTATTTTATTAAATGAAAAAGGCGTTTGAATATGGTCAAGTTCTTTAAGAAGAAATGTAAGATGTTTTTGCATGTTCGACGAAATTTTAACGTAGTTGAAAGCTCAACAAAAGAGATCTCGTTTAATGTTTTATTAATACTCATCTTATCTCTCTCTGGTTGTGCAAAAAGCGCAAAAGAGCAAAAAGTTGATACTAAAAAACATAGCCCGCCATCAGTTTCGGTTGGCGTAGTGCGCCAATTTGAGGCCGAAGTTGAAGGTATTGAATGTGCATTGTGTGCGCAAGATGTAGTGGATATGTTCAAAGCCATTGATGGTGTTCAAGGTGCTGATTTTGTTATGTCGGGCACCGATTATGAACAAGGGTATATTCGCTTTGCATATGATGTGAGCAACAAGAATCTTGATTTGCGTGCCCTTGATGAGCAATTGCAAGATGAAGGATTCGATTTGTTATGTCTTGATGGCTCATTTTATATTGAGCCATTTTATCATGAAGGTAAACAATTCGTTGAATTTGATCGTGAAACAGCTATGCCATTTTGCTATGGCAATAACATTAATGCAATTAAACAAATGGTGAAAAAACATGACGATCGCATGTTATTTGCGCAGGGGAAAGTGAAAAAGAATATCGAAGAGGGGACATTCTTTTTCACTTTATTAAGTTAACTGATGGATGCCACTTTGCTGCTTGCCTCATAGAGAACGGTAGCTCTTTTTAAGATACGATATTAATATTTACGGCTCCCTTCAGGTTTTTCGGACCTGTGCTTGCTGAGGTTGGTTGATCTGCAAAAAAAACGCCATGGTCGGTAAAAATCCAATATCCAATCTTATCGATTATTCTGGTTTTTCCTTTATGGGTTACCTTTGGGGGGCCACTCCAGCCAGGGGCTTGTTTAGATTTATAGAGGGCAAATGGGGTGAATGAATGTACATAGAACTCGCTGGGTGCCAGCGAAGGATTATGTTTGTAGCTTGTAGGAATAGCGACTTCACCTGAGCTTAGAGTAATTGGACCATCGTGACGTTGTCTTTCAATTTTTGTCTTTCTGTTAATACTTGATACCGTTATGCCTCCTGCTTTTCCAATATTGTTCGTTATTTTAAGTGGTACGGATGATGCGTTGTAGATAAATGGTGTTTGTGATGGATTTGCTTGGAAGTTCTTTGCGGGCGGGCTTCTATATATAACTTTGCTTTGTGCTGTTGATACAATTAAAAAAAGAAAGGCAGTTCCGCTTAATATTTTCTTCATAATTATGTTCCTCTATATTATATTTTTTCTGCAAATGCGACTTTTCCATACACAAGCGACTTGCTGCGAGACGAGACAGGAGTAAAAGCAATCCATTGTTTGTTCGGATCTAGTTTTGCAAACGCGGCTGTTCGATGAGCGGAACGGTGACTCGAATCCGTTTTAGCGATGATTTTATCATTGCACTCTTTATATTTTTTTTCTATATAGGATTGAGGGCTATAGCCCTGCCGTGGTAGCGTGCCACATATCTGCCTTGCTTGACTAGGGCTGGTGTAGCTTTTAAATATTTGCATCATTTTGTCATCCATTATCAAAACAGATCTAATTGTATTGGGTATATCAAATTGTATATCAAGGCTGTTTGGAGGCAATTTTCCAAGCATTTTGGGCAGTTCATTTTCAGGTATTGGCCAAACATATAATGGAATACTCGTTTTGTTTCCAAATGTTATTTTTTTTGCAGTGATAGATGTAGAGGTTAAACTAAGTATTGTCCCTACTATCATTACATACATATTTTTTTTCATATAAGTCCTCTTTGGTTTATATGGTTTTTGGTATATTGGCTTCAAAAATCTTTGGTACCAAATATTGGTTATTAAAATAGTGGGATTAAAAAATCCCACTATTTTAGATATGTGTTTATTACATTAATACACCGGTGTCGATAACCGTTATCAATTCCTTTTTAGCATCTTTAGGATCTTGCTCGTGAAATTCTAAATTTCCATCAGGGCGCCCAATGATATAACCGGGTTGTTCTTCGGGTACACGCACATAGTATAGTTTATATTGTTGCTCGCCCAATGCTGGAATAATGCGATATACAGCATTAATACCTTGGTTTTTGTTTTTGAGATTTTTAAGAGTTGCCACAAGATCTTTAGCGCCTTCAATCTCTTTGGCATCAATAAGCTGTTTAATACCGCGTTCAATCTTATTGATAAATGCATCGTTGGGCACTTCAGTTCTTATTACAATTCTAAACGGAACATTTGCAAATTTTCCTTTTGCCGCGGCCATTTGGTAGGCAAAACTTTGACCTAATGCTGGATAGACATTAAATGGGAGTTTCTTATATTGATTTGCGGCAAGCACAACTTTTTTAAATGCATTCTCAGGAATATTTAGGTTGTAAAGTTCTTGCGTGATTGCGCTCATGCCAATGGCCCCAATATTCATGATGCAGGTTGGCGCGGCAAAGGCACAAATCATATTAGCAGGGCAATATACTTCGTTGGGCAGCACTGCGCCACAACTATAAGATTTTGCAAGTAGTGGGCTACCGATATTACAAAGTAAAAAAGCAATCATAGCCGATTTATTTTTCATTGGATTTCCTTTTACTAATAATAATGGGGCATCTATAAGCAGATGCCCCATTTCAACGTCATTCAACCATATGTTTCTAGGTTACTGTCCTGAAGCGCTTGCAGTAGAACCACCAGTTGATGTCTGTGTTTGTCCAAATGCAGCTTGAACGCCTGCTTGGCCGCCACCAGTATCAACATTAATGTTTTGTTCACCGTCTTGCGTTTGTTTTGTCGTGGTAATTGCTGTTGCGACACCAATACCAGCACTGTATTGTGGTCCAAAGCCGCCACCGCCGCCGGGCATTCCGCCGCTGCCGAACAAGCCACCAGATCCAAACATGCCGCCGCCTTGTTGTTGTGGAGGAGCTGGTGCTGCACCATATTGTTGCAATGGATTTATTGCATTAAGTTGGCTCACGCCAGCAATTGCTACCACTAGGGTTAATAATAGTTTCTTCATAATTGAACTCCTTTTTTAGAGTTTTAATGGTTATTAATAAACATCTTTTTTTATTCTATATCTCTAATTACACATCAGCAGGTGTTGCAAATTTGCCACCGCCAATCGCGATCTTATCGTTCAATTCCATTGGTTTATCAGTCGGTTTGATATGGAAATCACCAATTGGGAATATATTTTTAACCCATGGATGATTTTTTGATGCAGGTTTATCGATGTTTCTTTCCACGACTACTAGGCCATTTTGATAGATCCTGAGATTAAAGTTAGGTGCAAACATGTCCTGTGTAGGGTTATCCACGAATGACCAAATTTCGGTCCATCTGTTTTGCATGCCAGGAATTTTACGATATAGGAAAGTGAGGATTGCTTGATTGTTTGGAAATTTACTGAATTCTTTTTCGAGCTTTTGCTTATAGGCGCGAGCTTCTTCTGTTTCAGCATCAAGACCAGCAATGTTTCCAGCATTGATTATTCTTCTACGCAAATAGATTTGTAGAGGTAAGCCTTGCTGGGTTGTGAATGACACTAATGCACCAGCATTTTGTGCTGCTTGTGCAAGTTGTGCTGATATTTGTTTATTTACGCCAATGGTTGGTGCATCTTGGAGCGCTTCAACTTGTGCTAAGGTGAGGAATCCAGGGGCTTTAATGTTAAGTGCAGCTTTTGCATTAATTTTGCCTAGGTTAAAGTTGTCAACATTTGCAATCTTAGGTAATTCATTCGATCCGAATGTTGCAATGTCACCAGCTTTTGCTGCGATTGCCATGCAATTAGCTGTTTGGTTTTGAGAGAATGCCGCTTGAATATTACAGTTAACTGGATAGATAACAACGTTTCCGGGGCCATAGTTGTTGACGGTACCGTACATTCCGCAATCAATATTTTGAGTACCATCTTGGTGTTGTTTACACTCGGCTTTAGCGGTTTTTACCGAGACGCTAAACCCAAAGCTAGCCTGAGTGGCTAATAAGCCATAAGCGATTAGGGCTATTTGAAATTTATTTTTCATATATTTCTCCTTGTTATAATCTTTGATACGTGATTTTTTGCCTTTTTTATCACATATCGTTAAAAATACTATCTATCTAATAACAGATTAATTTATTTTGTTTCAAATTGTCAATAAAAAAGATGGGCAAAAGGCAGCGTATTGATAAAAAACACCTGGAGTAGCTGTTTTTAAATAGGTTGAGTTTGGCGAAATTAGGACTATGGTCCCAAAAAAAGACCACCTTTTTTAAAAAGATGGCCTTTTGGAGCTAAAATAAAGTTTTACTTAGGTGTTTATCTTAGCATGAGCATTATATACACTGATGAGCTGCTTAACATTGGTAATGTTTTTATCCGGGATATCCGCAGAGGTACCATTAAACTCAAGTTGAATGCCTGCCACACCCGCTTGAAACATGTCATCAGTTAGTTCATCAACAATAGTCGCAACCTCTGCAAGGTTTGGCCTGCTAATGAGCCCCGATTCAAAAGCTACTTGATCCATAAATGAGGCATTTTGTAGATAGGCGATTTTTGTTTCAGGTGTTGGGCTTAGGTTTGCCAGTTTGACCGGCTGAATTTCATATCTATCGGCAAGCAAGAAATCGCACAGTTCATCAAGGTTATCGGTGGTTATGCTATAGGGAGGAACAATGCTGTCCACATCAAATTCAGGTGTTGATTTCAAGATGCCGCGATTGATTATGTTGGTATATATGGTGGATGAACTCACATCATTATCAAAATATGGTTCAGTTACACCTGGATTGAAGTTAGCTCTATTGATGATGCCAGCAGGTTGCGTGAGCGTGAACCCAAAAAGTGAGCGAGGCAAGTTGTTGGCAATGTTAAACATGGTTGGGTGCAGTAAGCGAATTTGACGGTTAACGTTTTCTGATCCCGTATTGCCATTACCAGGTATACCCATCATGCATATTGAGCTATTGATTGGGTCTTGCACGGTGCAAATCACATTGCCGCCGCCCAAACAGCGCGCACATGGTGCATTGCATAAAAAGCGATAATTTTGGCACAAATCGAGGCCCATGAGTGATGCCGGTTCTTCATCCCCTGAAGCAATTGATTGATGAGAGAGGGTTCCTTTGTTAATCAGTATATTTGCATTGTTAACATTGGCCAATGAGGTTACGCTCCAGAAGTTGGCTACATTGGGCGACAATGCAAGGTTTTTATTAGATTTTCCATTGATGCCCATACCCACACCAAAAAAGCCTTCTCGGCCAATTTCAAATAATGTATCAACGCCGTCAAGGCAAATGGTGCAATCGACAATGTGATCAGCTAATGGTGTGAATGGGCCAGTGTTAGATGATTGTAATTGTGCTTTGGTGAATGGATCGCCAATTTGCAAAGCGCCGCCCTGTGTTGTGCTGGTGCCAATGTGTATCGCCGCATTATCTTTGAGCTGGAACAGCACATTGGTTTGCTCAATAATTGGCGCCAGTCGTGTTGTTTGCACGCTCAAAATACTGCCATTGTTCACCTCAATTTTGGCATCATCGCATAATTCAATGGTCATATTGCCAACCAGTTTTGAGCGGATCTCTTGTGGGCAGGTCCCAGCGGTTGAAAATTGGCCTGAAATCATTCTGAATATTTGTGTTTGTCGTGAGTCATTTGGTGGGATAAATAGGAAGGTGTCATGATTACCACAATAGGCAATATATTCATTATCTACTGTATTGGTCATCAATATATCAGACATTTGTCGTGCGCCGATATTATTCCAAGGCTCAAAAACGCCAGCATCAAAATAGATAGCCTGTTTTTCGAGTGTGTCTAAATGGCTTTCAAGCAAAAAGAATGGATCACACGTTTTCCAAAGATCGACAACGCTTGCATTAAGCACAACCGATTGGGTAACCGTTGTGACAAAAGCTGGATTAAAAACATCATATACATCAAACATGCCATCAACTAAGGATGGTGTGCCATCGGGATTAACCACAATGGGCAGATCAACTTTAAACTCATCCAAAAATGGTGTGCCACCTGTAAGATTAGGGCTAAAAACACTCGAAAGCACAAAAATAAACCATGCAAAACCTGCTGGCCCAGTGAGGCCTTCATTGCAGGGCGAAACTTTGCCTTCAGGGTTTTTATAGATGCCCGGCAAAAAAATACTATTCAGTGTATATGCCGGATAGGGTGGCAGAGGATCAAATGATTGGTTGTCGGTGAATGTGTAAGGTGCCGTTGCGCTTTGTGGTGCGAGTGCAGCAAATGTTTCAGGGTGTTTCATGCCCAAAAAGAGTGCACCATAGCCACCCATTGAGTGCCCAGTAATACCGCGAAAATTCCGGCTCGCGATGGTGTTATAGTTTGCATCGATATAGGGCACCAGTTCTTGAATGAAGTAGTCTTCATAGAGCACATTGTTTAATGGTGTGTTTTTATAATACGTGTTGCCATAAGATGGTGGTGTTGCCCCTGGAATCACGAGAGGGCATTCATCTCCGGGCGGGAAGTTTTGGCATGTCGGATCCGTGATACGGAAAGTTAGATCAAGGCTTGCATCCGGAAACACCACAATCATTGGCATGATGAGACCATTGTTGATGAGTGTGTCTAAGGTGCCTTGTATGTTTTGACTGACAGCAAATTCATTATTTAAATTACCTCCATGAAGCCAATAAACAACAGGATAGTTGGTTTGCGTATCAGCTGGATCATAGCCAGGAGGGAAATAGATGGTAAATAATCTTCTGCCTTCTGGCTGCACCGTGCGTTCTGGGATGCATGGTTGTTGCAAGTTTGTTGGTGATGGTGGCACTAAGGCACTCACAAATCCAGTGGTTTCAACGGTTCCCTGCATGCCATAAAGCACGCGCATGGAACATGCTAAAATGAGTATTATTTTTTTATTCACGTTTCTTTATCCTTTTTATTAATACATAACCATAATGCCTGCATGAGGCCCATGTTCTTGTGGGATATTAGTACCTGCGACCACCACATTATAGCCGCCAAAGATGCTCCATTTAGGGCCATTATCATCAATTGAAGTGTCATAAAACACAGTGGTGCGAATTTTGTGGCTCACCACATGTGTGCGTTCTTTGAGCGGTTTTGTGCTCAGGTTAGCTTCATTGCCTAAGCAATCGATGGCGGTGCATTGTTTAAAGTGAATATTATTTTCACCTTTATCATATATTTCATAGCCAATATCAACGCCAAAGATGCCCCGTTTGCATGGATACATAAATATGCTATCAAAGTGACCAAGATAATAACGCCAATTAATATCTGCTGGCAGTTGTGGGCAACCAATGTTTTTGATGGTGGCATCTTCAAATGATGCGAGCACTTGCTCTTGGCGATTTGCAACCCATGTATAATATGAATTTGCGTTAAACATAAAGTAATCACACGGCTGCCAGCCCAAATGTAGGCCGAGTCGATATTCATAATGGCCGTTGTTGCCGGTTGGCCACAAAAATACATTGGTGGGATCTTTAATGCGTCGACCAGTTGGAAAGCGAATGCCAAACAATCCTTCAATATAAAGTTCGTCGATGGGTGCATACCGTGCAAAATATTCCGTTTGTGTGTCACCAACGCCTTTTTTGGCTTGCGGTGCAAAACAGTTGCAACATTGATTCATGAAAAAATCTTCCGTTGTTAGTCCGACAGTTTGCAGCAATTCATTCACATTATCGCGAATCACTTGTGCTGCTGGCACTAAATCATTAGCATCAACGGTGGGCACAATCCATAATTCGGATTGGGTTGCTGCATCTTGTCCAAGTGGCTGATAACTTGTGCCATCCACAAAACGATCACGATCATTCGCTGTTTGGCCGTTGCCTGGCAATGCGGGCAATGCTTGCGCTTGTGCAATTGGCAATGCAAATTGTCCTTCGGGCTTTGTGCCATCGGCACGATGAATAACGGTCACCGGATTGCGTGCGTTGACGGGTAATGCTGGGTTATCGGTGACATTTTGATTGCTGATAGTGATTGGATTGTTTATATGCAGATCATTAACATAGTCAACGAGTGGGAAAAGATTTTGCGGATTTTGGCATCCGATGGGAAGGCCAGATAAAAAATCTAAACGATAGGCATAACTTTCCACCGATGCGCTGCCAACGTTTTCACGTTTTGTGCATACACGATTTTTTAGTGTTTTGCCGCAAAATAAACTTTCATCCTTGCAACAGTTGCCTGGATGAGTGATCTCGAAGTTGCGATATGGCACGCTGCCACGTACACCAATGGACCAACAATCATTAATGCGACGCACAATTTGCAATGCAAACATGACGCCTTTATCAATAAACTTTAAGCATGGTTTAAGTACTGAGTTATCAAGGAGTGGTTGGCATGAAAGAGTTCGGTTTGTGCCATCGCCATTATAAACTGTTTTGGTAGCTGCAACAGAAGTGGGTGAAAATGCATCTGCTCCGGTGAAGGTTGGTTGGCCAAAAATGATAGTGCTCAAAGGGCATTCGCCTTTTATGCGACAACATGGATCATCTGAAACATTGCAAAATGTTTTATTTGATGTGCGCTTGAATGGTTCAATCCAAGCTTTGACTGCCCAAGGTTTGCATGCATCAATGTGCAGAGGCATTAAGCGATATCCAGGATCATCGCGCATGAGAGGACTTCTAATTTCACGCGCGAATAATGTATGTGAGCATAGCAACAGCACTAAGCTCAACCTTTTTTTATTCATGAGCTACTTTTTCCTTAACTAAATGGTTATGCAGGCAAACTTACTGCTTGCGTGGTTATGTTGGATGTGCCGCGTAGTTGAAATTTGAGACCATCGGCCAAAATTGAACCACCAGGTTGCATGATAATTTCCACGCTTTCGAATATGAATGTTTGTGTTGTTTGATCAAAAGAACGCGTATCCCACATGCCTGCATCAACAATTTCGATCATGCCAATATCACTAAATTGTGTAACGCTTGTGATGGTGATTGTGTTTGATTGCGTCGGACGAAATGTGACCGTATCGCCCAGGCCAAAGCCGGCACCGGCAGTTATCAATTGGCACGTTCCTGGGCCATCAATATTGAGCGGTACATCAAGTTCGATAATGGCCGATTCATTAATTTCAGTTGGCATAGCGCAACTTAAACTTGAAGCTTGGATAGTGATCACTGCTCTGCATAAGTGAGTACAGCTGACAAGAAAAAAGAGCAATAGTTTTTGCTTCATAGGACTCCTTTATTATCTATAGTTTTTAATGATAAAACTATGTAGGTGAAGGGAGGAAGTCAATATATTGTCAAAAGGAATGGCGGAAAAGTAAAACAAAAAAAATGGCACCTGCCTGTAAAGCCGGTGCCAAAAATAATTTGAATAATGTTGCTGCTATGTGTTTATCGCGCGATCACCAAGTTCTGGGAGTTTATCAAAAAACACGCCATGATCGGTGAAAATCCATGAACCATCTTTATCAAGTTTTGTGATATGGCCTTTGTGCCTTACTTGTGGCCTTGTCCATGACTCTTTGTCTCCAATTGCCCAAAGTGAAAAACTGGTTGGGCTGTATTTGTCCCAACCAACGAGTCCAACAATTTCACCACTGGCTATTTGGACGCCTCCATCTGTGTGCTTTTGACAGATCCAATCTTTTTTATTGATGATAGTTGGTAAAGCACCTTGTCTGCCATATTGATCTCCTTTAAGTTGCATAGCCTGAGCTGGATTCTGAGGTCTGTATAAGCAAATGCCTCCACGAACATTGGTCATACCTGATAGATTGAGCGGCACAGAGGAATTGTTATAGACAAATATTGCAGTACTCAATTTACCGTGACCATATTCTGTTCTGCGTGGCAGATGTGTGCGAATTTCGCTTAATTTACGTGTATGGGCTGTCTGCACATACACAAGTATCAGGGTTAGGGCGATAAATGAACTTTTTTTCATTACGATTCCTTTTTTTTAGTATTTTTTAATTTGTAGGGCAAAGCGCGCATCTTTGAATGAAGGATAAAGCCATTTTTTCCAATTCCTGTACTTTCCTTCGGAGTCAATCTCTAATAGGGTGTCGATCATTGGCTTAACTGGTGTATAGGCCGTCCATTCGCCTTTTTTATAATCGAGGAGATAACGGTTTTCCGCTACATTGCCGCGGGCGTATCTCCGTGGGTTAATAGCGTTGTATACACCTTCTAAGGATGTGTTATTGAGTGCTTTCAGTTGTTTTGCGACCACTTCACTCAAGACCATGAGCTCTTGTGGGCGGCCACCCTTTAAGTTCATGGGTATTTCTATTCTGGCAGCAAGACTTTTAGGGGGTAATATTGCTATAATTTTGCCCGTTTTTGCATAAGGCCAAATATAAAGTTTTTGCATGCTGCCGTTACTAAAGTTGAATACTGCTGCGCCTATCGATGAGGATATGCAGGCAAGCATCAAGCTTAAATATGTTGTATGGGTTTTCATCTAATGCTCCTTTTTTAGGTTAAAAACGATTTGTATTAGTTTACTTTTTTGTAAAGAATAAACTTAAAGTTTATCAGTTAGTTCTACTTCGCCGACATCTGTAACGATGGCATGTCCGTATCCTCTATTACCCGATTTATAAAGGATAGTTGATTTGAATTGGTCTCCTAGAGGATGCATCCACCCGCCTTTTTTAATGGCAGGGCTATTGTGTACATTCTTTAATATTGCTATGCCACCAGTTGGGATTACATTCGTTTCTTTGCATGCCCATTTTTTTGATTGCTTGTTCCAAAGGCAAAGTTTACCTCCTGGTTGTCTGCCAGAAATTTTGAGCGGCACTGATTTATAGTTGTGTATAACTTGGTCAGCAAAAACATCAACATTTGCGTTGAGTGAAATTGCCGTAACTGCTAACGTAAAAATTATTAATTTTTTCATGTTCATTTTCCTTTTTTTATGACTTAGCTTTTTTGATTCTTTTAGCTTTTGGCATAGCCTGATCAATAAGACGTTTAAAATAAGCGGCGTCATTTCCCGAATTTGGGAACCACTCCATTTCAACAACTTTTATTGCATTGGTATCGGCTCCGATAGTTTTTTTGCCCACATTCTTTGAAGGATGGAAAGCTAAAAGTGCGTTTGGCACAAGGGCGGTTGTGTGGGTGCCAAATCTACTTCCGTCTCTATCTACAAGGCCTGTACCTTTTAAATTATGTTCTTTTACTTTTTTATATTGGCCGTTTGCTAATTTTTGATAAACAGCAACTGTGGTTACGCCTTCCGGTACATTGATTTGTACCGATAAAGATCCAGGAGGAGTAACGCCAATAACTTTCCCTTTAGTTTGGTTATTGTATGGATGTACTGCCATGGTGTGAGTGGTTGCGTTAGTAAAGATAAAGGGTATGATTCTTGCATCTCCAGCCGCCTTTGGGAATCGTTTCATATCGGTATTTGCCCAAACGTTAGGCCATGCTGATACTTGTCGTACACTGCATAGCGATAGAATCGAAAGTAATAATAATTGTTTCTTCATATTTCGTCTCCTTTTTTTTTAGAAACCATACATATATTAACGCCTTTAGTTTTATGTTAACAAGAGGGGGGGGTAGAATGCAATGGTTTAGTAAAAAAGTGCAGGGCGATCGCTTAATAAACCTCGAATTTATAGGTGTTTTTTACAGGTGTCGTATTATTTTAGCTATAAACCTCTGAAGTTTTTTTATTTTGTCATCCCAGGCTTGAACTGGGATGACAAAATGATGAATCATTAAATTTAAAAGTGGAAGCCACATTGCAAAGCAAAAAACACCTATAAATTCGAAGTTATTTCCGCGATTGCCCTGATCGCCAGGAATCATTTTATTGCATATTTGAATTAAGTTGTGATAGGCTTAGTTTAAGGTATAAATGTATTTTTCAACATATAAATGTTCTCGGTTGAGGCTGAGATGAAAGGATAAAGCGATGAAAAAAGTAGTAAGGTATGCAATTATAGCGTTGTTCTCTTTGGGGGGAAATAAATTAGTGGCCATCTCATCCCCCTACACAAATACGGTTATTATCTTCCGTAATCATACGGCAAGCCCATTGGTTGTTGCGCCATATGCGAATACGCTCCCCAAAGGAGCTATTGTGGTAAATGTGCCTGCGTATAGTTTAGCATTCAAGGTTTCTTTTCCATTAAGTGCAAGTGCGCTATCTGTTTATAAGCAGGATGCGCCAGGATCATACACCAAAGTATGGGAGGCTTCGTCTGACAGCCCGGTGGCCGGTCAGGAGTTCATTGCCTTTAATCCTGTTGTGAAAAAAGATGGAGCTTTGGTTTTATCAGATAAGATTGTAGTTAAAACGTATAAAAAAACAATTGCTTAAAATGTATAAAAAATAGAAGGAATTATTATGGTATTAAGATTAGTTAAGCTTGGGTTTTTTTTGATATCCGTGCCAACAACAGTTTTTGCGGCTTCATATTCGATTTCCAAGACCACTCCAATACATAACTATAAATCAGTGCCCGTGAAGGTAACTGGTCTTCCATCAGGAGGAGAAATATGCAAATGGGATAGAGGAAGAAAAGACTGGAGATGTGAAAAAACTGATACTATTGGGACAGGCGAGATTGCCGTTCTTAAAAAAGGCTCAGCTTGGCATTATACAGGCTCTGGGAATATAAGGCTAAAATATGGTAGGGATAATTCTACGGTAGGGACTACTTTGTCGCCGAACAAGCAGTTAATCTTATTTGATGATTATCCAGGTTTTATTGAAGTAGCTCTCCCATTTGATGCAAATAGGCTCAGAATATAAGAGCTTTCGTTTGTTTCTAGAATAACATTGCTTTAGTCACAAAGTCATTTTTTGTATTAGGCTTTTATAAAGAATGTTATCAACAGGGTTTTAAAGCGCTTAAGCTTTATAAGATTTATGATATTCTTCGATGTCTTTCGATCAAGCTCGATGCCAGGCTTCGCATTAAGCGACGCCTGGCATCGCAGGATGAAATAAAATGTAAGATACAATTGTTTTGTTTGAAAAATCTTAGATAGGATTCACCCTCTTTTGAGGGTGTTAGCGTTGGTTAGATTGATGTTTTAGGAGGCCATGGGATGGCTAATTGTTTCAATCTAAAGCATGAGGCCCCGCTGAATTAAATTGGGCAATTAAGGCTCCGGGATTGTTATTGTTTTTAAGATGAATTTGTTTTGGGTAGAGATGGGCGTGTTGCATGTGAAAAAAGAACAGTTCTCTTGGTTGCCATCTCGGGTCAATATGCTTTTATAAGGACATACCCTTGGCAACGATGTTTGAAGTATCATTCAAACACATGCAAAGTAAGCAGCGCTATCTTGATAAAATAGTATCGCTTGATGTAAAAAATTGCATGTGAAAAAAGAGCAGTTCTCTTGGTTGCCGTCTCGGGTCAATATGCTTTTATAAGGACATACCCTTGGCAACGATGTTTGAAGTGTTATTCAAACACATGCAAAGTAAACAGCGCTATTTTGATAAAATAGCATCGCTTGATGAAATATTGCATGTGAAAAAAGAACGATTCTCTTGATTGCCATCTCGGATCAATATTTTTAAATATGAACATATCCTTGGCAATGATGTTTGAATTATTACTCAAACACATACAGTGCAATGTTTTTTTGTTTTTTGTGAAAAACAACATTGAGTTATTTTTCTATCTCTGAAAGGAAAACGCTTAAAAAATTGGAGGGATTTTTTGGTTGCGGGGGCTGGATTCGAACCAGCGACCTTTGGGTTATGAGCCCAACGAGCTACCAGGCTGCTCTACCCCGCGATACTTACAGAAATGAGCGAAATAACATATTTCAATACCAATATTAAAGGTTTTTTGCATTTTGTCAAATATATTGCTCAATTAAGCTGTTTCTATTGGGCTTTAGCTATTTTGTAGGAGTAGATTACCTTTGGGTGAAACGCTGATGTTGGCCTCAACATGTTCTTTAAAGCTTTCCAGAGGTACGGTCATGATGGGCTTCCAGAGGAACTTTTTACTTTGAGAGTCGTCTATTTTGCGATATAATCGTACAACTATATCGTTGGAAGACAGTGTGCATTTATCACCTAATAATGAGTACATTTGCTTCCCCAATTGTTCCGAACGGGCAATCAGTTCAACTGTTTTGTTTGATGTTTTAGAAGCTTTTTCACCTCGGGCAATATATTTGAGATATTGCATGCCGCGATTATAGACATATCTTTGAAGAGGAAGCTTTTTTGCTGTTTTTTGTACTCTTACAACTCTTTGAGGTGTATAGGCAACATCGATATGCTTTGGTTGGTAGTCTTTTAATTTTAAGAAGGTGCTATCCTTGTGCTTCACCAGTTTGTCATGAATATAGATTGGATGCTTCGATTTGGAAAGTGTCGTAAGAATTAAAAATCCGAACGATAATATTGTTTTTTTCATAATTTTACTCCTAATTGTTATGAAAAATTTAATTTTATAGAGCCCTTGTTTGCTTTGTTGTGCTTGGTATAGCTGAAAGTGAAACTTTGATTGCATCGGAACATATTGAAGAGCTGCTTTTGAAAATGTGGGCCGCGCTTGCGGCCCACACCTATTTGTTACTGTACTGTTGTGGCAACAGGTGCAACAGTGTGTTGTGCAACATGGAAGTTTGTTAGCTCATTGTATTTGCCATCGTTGCCTTTCATTTTGATGCCAACTTGGCCATTGTTTCTTACTTTAACTTTTAGCGGCCCTCTTTTTGCCAACTCAGATTTGAGTAATGCATAGCGATGCTGACGAGTAAGTCTGTTTTGTTCTGCAGTTGGTTCACCTTGGCCAGCGAAAACCTCAACAAGTGTTTGTGCTTTGCCAGGTATCCAGTCAATGTTATGTTTTACAGCCTTTTTTTGGCTCAATGATTGTGTGCGGACTAATACTTGGTCAACCTGGTTTTCTGCTAAGGTCTCATCAGCTGTAGGTCTAAATTGAACCAAAGCAGCGTTTTTTAGGCCGTTTTCAGGAATCGGTACGCTGATTGTCTTTTGACGCGAAACGGGACCAACGTCTTGGAGTAACTGAGCTTGGGTAAGATTGAACTTACGTGTGCTATAAGCAGCAGGTTTTACACGCTCAACTTGTTGTGCCGGTACGGCAATTGTGCCTCTTTTTTTACGTGGCGCTGCATTCACATTAAGCATTAGTTGGCCGGCGCACAACGTAATTGCTCCTGTAACTAGCATGGTTGTTTTTTTCATAATATCTCCTAAGGATTAAAAAAATGTAAAAATAAATAAACTACCTAATTACAAATTTATATTTTTATAATTCAGGTTGTCAATGCTGTTTTTTTATTTCTTTAAAAAAATGCCTTAGGGTGAGGTTGTTATTATAGGTATTGTTGAATTTCCCAATCGGTAACGCATGTATTAAATGCATGCAATTCTTTATTTTTTAACGTAACAAAAGAATTTAAAAGCTTGCTGCCAAGTAATGTGAACGCAAAGTAGCTGTTGGCAAGGTTGTACAATGCGCTCGCCAAGTTTGCTGGCAATGATGTTATTTCAGCTTCGGTCAGTTGTTGTGCACTGAATGTATAAAGGCTTTCTTCAACTGGTGCAGGTGCTGATCGTTGATGTGCTACGCCATCAATGCCAGCTTTGAGTAATGCAGCGAATGCGAGATATGGGTTACACATTGGATCAGGGCAACGTAATTCCGCTCGCACACTTTGTGGGTCATTTGCCTCTGGTATGCGAATGAGCGCACTTCGATTTTTGGTGCCCCAGCAGATATAAATAGGCGCTTCATAACCAGGAACTAAGCGTTTATATGAATTAATGGTCGGATTTAATAATGCAGTTATTCCTGGCATTTGATGCAAAACACCGGCAATAAATTGTTTGCCGACTTCAGATAGCTGATAATCATCTTGTGCATCATAAAATGCATTTTGATGAGCAAAAGTATCCCACAGACTAAAATGAATATGCATTGCGCTGCCATTTTGCTCTGCTAATGGTTTGGGCATAAAGGTTACCTTATGGCCATATTCTTGCATGATTGATTGAAGTGTGTATTTTGCTAATATCACCTGATCAGCTATTGCAATGGGTTCACCATAACGTATTGAGAGCTCATGTTGGCCTGATGCAACTTCATGATGAAATTTTTCAACATTTACGCCCATGCCCTTGAGCAAGTGTATCAGTGATTGATGTTGCACTACACGTTTCACGTCTGTTTGTGCATCAAAATAAGCGTTTCTATCAATTGGTGCGTTATCTTGATCGAGAAGAAAGAATTCAAGTTCAGGGCCAACATTGCATGCATAGCCATGTTGTGCGATTTCTTGCGCAACTGTTTTTAGAAGATGGCGAGGGTCGCCAGCAAATGGTTCATGCTCATTGAGATATATATCACATAACATAAGAGCTGTTTTATTAGTGCCTTGAAGCCAAGGAATAATGCGTAATGAGTTCACATCAGGTTTGAGTATCATATCGCTCTTGCTGATGTTTGCGCATCCTGCAATAGATGAGCCATCAAAAGCAATGCCGTGCTCAAGGGCATTCTCAACATGATCAATTGGCAGCAAGATCTCTTTAATGTTGCCCAAAAGATCGGTGAATAAAAAGGTAACGAATTGCACTTGTTGATTTTTGAGATCTTGGGTGACTAGGTCACTGATTGTATAAGATTGGGTGGCGTATGTGAGTGACACTAAACAAGCTAATAGAAGTTTCTTCATTGTGGGACCTTTTTTTTAATAATGTTGCTACAACGATTGAAGATACGTTATTTATAAAGCATGTCAATGCCAATTATAAGGGGGAAATCATGCATAGTTTATTCAAAAGAATGTTTATTGTTATTTTTGCGTATAGTGCGTTGTTTGGCAAAAGTGCAACACCTATTCTTAGGGTATTTACTGCGCGTAGTATTGTGACAATGAATTCAAATATGCCGCGTGCGCAAGCAGTAGCGGTAAAAGAAGGCAAGATTTTGGGCGTTGGTACATTGGATAGTTTGCAACCTTGGTTAAAGCGTTATAAGCATGTTATAGATAACCGCTTTGCCAATGATGTAATAGTGCCTGGATTTATTGAAGCACATATGCATCCGCAAGTTGCAGGCCTTTTATGGCAAGCTGTTTATGTGGGTAGGTTTGACCGTCATACTCCTGGTGGCTCATTTGTAAAAGGGCTCAAAACGAAACAGGAAGTTTTGGCAAAAATAAAAGATGCTGTAAAAGAAAAAGAGCAAAAAGGGGAAAAGGGTGGATGGATGTTTGTTTGGGGATACCAACCAGAATTTTATGATAACAGTCCATTGACAGTTGAAGATTTAGATCCGATTGCGGGACCGTATGACATTATGGTAGAAAATGCGAGTATGCATTTATATTACGTTAGTAGCAGCGTGCTCAAAAAAATGAACGTTACTCCCAAATCAGATGTTCCTGGAATTGTAGTAAAAAATGGTAAGCTAACCGGTCAGATTGAAGAAATCAAAGCGATAAAGCGTTTAATCCCTTATTTGCCAAAAGTAACAGTGGGCGGCCTTGAAAAGGTAACGCGAGACGCTGCTCAGCTGGCACAACGCGTTGGTGTGACAACTATGGCAGATGCGGCGCTTGGTTATGTTCCTCAAGCATTAAAAGCGTATCAGCATGAAGCGGCAAAATCGGATTTTCCGGTGCGCGTTGTATTGTTTCCTGCGATAGACATGGTCAAAGCCAACGGTGGTATTCCATACTTGCAAAAAATGTATGCGCAAAATAATGACATGTTAGCCTTCGGTCCGGTTAAATTTCTGCTTGATGGGTCATTACAAGGCTTTACCGGAAATTTACGCTGGCCATATTATTTGAATGGAAAAAATGGCATAGCAAATATGGCTTTTGATGAAGTAAAGGAAGATCTTTTGATGATTCACAAGGCTGGCTATCAAGCAGCCTTGCATGCAAATGGTGATCAGGCGACGCAAGATGCAATCAATGCGATACAATATGCGCTTAATATTGCACCGCGCCCGGATCATAGGCATCGTTTGGAGCATAATCAATTGGTGAACGATGCGCAATTGGTTCGTATGAAAACATGTGGCATCACAACCAATCTATTTGTTAATCATGTATATTATTGGGGTGATTTATATGCAGACCACATTTTGGGGTATGAGCGTGCGCGACGTATTGATCCAGCGAGATCAGCATTGCGCCATGGCGTGAAGTTTGCATTTCATTCTGATGCCTCAGTAACGCCTGTTGATCCACTCAAAACAATCTGGATTGCCACAACCCGTAAAACCTTGAGCGGAAAAGTTTTAGGACCAGAGCAATGCATTTCAATATATGATGCACTCAAAGCGGTGACGCTTGATGCAGCGTATTTATTGTTTCAGGATGATATGAAGGGCTCAATTGAAGTTGGTAAATTTGCAGACTTTGCTGTGCTTGATCGTAATCCACTAAAGGTTGCTGCAGATGATTTAAGGCATATCAAGGTGAAAGCAACTGTTTTGGGCGGAAAGATATTTCCTATTTCTTGAGTTAGATATTTTGAACATTGCACATTTTCGAGATAATTTTTAGCCTGTTGAACAAAGAGCTAGTATTCAAGAGCAAGGGTGAGTTTATGGAAAAAATAGTTTTAAGTTTGTTGTTTGCAGGTTTTTATTCTCTTATTTGTCCTCAAGTTACTATTTTCAAGGCAAAAAAGATCATTACTATGAATCCTGCGCAGCCAGAAGCAAATGCTGTGGCGGTTAAAGATGGTAAGATACTTTCAGTTGGGAGGTTTAAATATTTAGTTAAGGATTTTAAAGATAGCGCAGCAATTGATCGGCAATTTGAGGATGACGTTATTGTGCCAGGATTTATTGAGGCACATATGCATCCGCAAATTGCCGGATTTTTTTGGCAATATCTATATGTTGGTTTTTTCGATCGTTATGATCCTGATGGTAATTTTATCAAAGGGTGCAGAAGCAAAAAAGAGGTGCTGGATCGAATTGCAAATGCGGTGAAGCTTGAAAAGCATAAAGAGGGATGGGTAATTGCTTGGGGCTATCAATCAGAATTTTATGAACATGAGCCATTAACGGTAGATGAGCTAAATCCCATTTCAGGCGATTATAAAGTATGTGTTGAAAATGCTAATATGCACGCAATGTATGTCAATAAGCATGGGCTTGATGCAATTGGCGTGACACCTCAAACAGATATTGAGGGTGTGGGTATGTGTGGTGGCCGGCCGACAGGGGTGCTGTTAGAATTAAAAGCGATGAGATTGGCGCTCAAGCATCTACCCAATGTTGGGTTTGAAGATATGTGTAACATTACTCGTGCAGCATCGCGTTTGGCGCATCGAGTGGGTGTTACAACAATGACGGATCTTGCTGCGGGTCTTTCATTCCTGACTCATGGTTTTGAGGCATATTTTCATGAAGTGCCCAAAGATGACTTTCCTCAGCGGGTTGCATTATTTCCAGTTAATGGTTTGGCGATGACAAAAGGGATAGATTATATAAAGTCTTTGCACAAAAAAAATAATGATAAGTTATGGTTTGACGCAATTAAGTTTTTGACCGATGGTTCATTGCAGTGCCATACTGCTCATGTGCAATGGCCGGCATATCACAACTGTGCCTGCAATGGGATGGAGAATATTCCACTTGATCAGCTCATGAAACAATGGATGCTTTTTCATGAAGCAGGTTTTAGAGTTGCCTTGCATGTTAATGGTAGTCAGGCGATAGAGCAGGCATTACAAGCAGCAAAATATGTGTTAAATAGATGTCCAAGGATTGATCATCGGCATAGTTTTGAGCACAATCAGATGGTGACCGAAGCGCAACTTGCACGCATGAAAACATTAGGCTTAGTCGCCAACTTTTTTATTAATCATATCTATTATTGGGGTGATATTCATGTTGAAAATTTGGGATATCGACGCGCGGCACATCTTAATCCACTTGCATCTGCATTAAGACATGGTGTGCCATTTAGTATACATTCTGATGCATCAGTAACACCTGTTGATCCGTTATTTACGATGTGGGTTGCGGTGAATCGTTTGCGTAGTTCGGGCAAAGTGCTTGGTTCTGCACAACGCATATCGGTTTATGATGCTCTTAAAGCAGTGACATTGGATGCTGCATATATATTAGGCAAGGAGGATGTTTTGGGTAGCATTGAAGTAGGTAAATATGCAGATTTTGCTATTTTGGATAAAAATCCACTCACAGTAAAGTCATTAAAAATAAAAGATATTTGTGTAAAAGCTACTGTATTAGGTGGTAAAGTTTTCACAATTATGCCATCCCCTTCGTGGCGTTATTTTAAGTTCAATAAGACGTGTACATCTATCATTAGTCAATTTTGTTATTAATGTGTATTTCTTCTTTTCTTAAAAAGACATTGTATGCACAATCTTATCATTTGGTTCTTGACTAATTAATGCATCAAGTAGATTAATCAAAAAGTTTTTTTCAAGGTTATCCTTAGGTTGTTTATTTGATTTATGCCAGCGCTTTAATTGTTGTAACAGTTGGAATGTTATACGTTCAATATATTGAAAGACTTCATTTTTTCGTTGTAATTGCGTATCATCAAATTCTTCTTCATTTAAATCACATTCTTTTTTGGTAATTTGATCAAGAGTGATGCTGTTTTGCAATCTAAACAAAATAGTGTTCAGTGCTTGTTCTGCTGTTTGATAAGAGCCATTTTTGAGCAGACTAAACAAGTGTGCAAGGCGAACGCCAGGGAAAAATTCCTCTGGGTTGAGTTGTTCGCGTTCAGTTGCGTTTAAGACAGGAAGAAATGTTGGTAACAATGATAATTGGTGTGGTAACGGATGTTCATATATGCCGTTTTCGATCGCTTGATATAATGTGCAAAAGCCCTTGCAACGTTTAAAGGGAAAGGCAATTTTTTGTTGTGGGTCAAAAACCAAGGGCCACATATTTTGATCGATCCAGCCGCGTACTTTATCAAATTCTGGACTCCAAATCACAGGAATATGTATTTGCCCTAAAAGATCTCTTTCTTTTGACCAATCTGCTGGTAGTTCTTTGATAATACCTAAAACAACTTCTTCTGGTTTTTCGCGCTTATTGAGAAGTTCTAAAAAAGTAGGGATATTTGGTGCTAAAATGAGTTTATTGCGTTTTTTGATTACCACTAATTCATGTAAGGGCTTGATTGGTGTTATTTTAGCTACACGGTCGGGTGCAATTTTTTTTGTGTACATTGGATCAAAATAGGTTGGATTTATTGGTTGATGCAATGTTGGAGTTTGAATTTTGATCAGATAAATGGTGTTATCACGTTTGATAAATGAAACACACACAGATCTATCATAAAGTTCTTCAAACAATTGTGCAGCGCGTGCAATTTCTTGTGCGGCAAAGGGGTCAAGGGTTGAAGCTTCTTTAATTTCTTCAGGATTAGGCTTCAAGCGTGCATGTTGCATGTCAAAATCAGGCACATAGCGATTTTGTTTTTTTGCAATAACTGGATAAACCACACCGTTGTGCACAAAATATTTATCCGGAGTCATGTTTTGATCTTTGATTCCTTCTGCGTGTCCAAAGATGCTTTCGATGGAGATGATGTTTGGTATGTTACTGTTGGTATCATATGAACAACTGATGCCTGATATCACAAGACTCTTGGCGTCTTTATCTTCCATAATCATAGATTGCAGGATAACTTCAAGGTGGAGTGTTTGATTGAGTGGTCCGCGTGCCATTATTTCAGTGATAGTGTTTTCATTAAAATATGAGCTTAAAACGTTCGCAATGCCACGATTAATGTGGCGAGCTGAAACAGGATATATGCTTTTTGCGCCAAGGAGTGGTTGTTTGGTGGCACTTCTTATAATCAATGAATTGTGTTGCTGAATATTGCGTTCAATGAAAGATTTAATGTGTTTGTTTAATGTGCTATTAAGCAGGTCATGCTTAAAGGCTATTTGTAATGCTCGACGCAGTTCGATTAGCGATTCACGAGCAGACGGTGTGATCTCATTGAATTTCTGTGTTTCATTAACAATACTTTGCCACAATGTTTTAATATGATGCAAAATGGAAATTGTTTGTATCTTGCCTCGTTTATCTTTTATGCCGGCAGGTACACCAGCCAAAAATTGCTCTATATCTTGTGTGGTTAATGTGACGAATGACGGTACGGACACAAAATAGTTGCCGAGCGGCTTTAAACGATTTATTTTTTGTGCAACTTCTTGTAAATCATGCAGTTGCAATGTTTTGTGGCTCACTGTGTTTAGTGATGTAGCCCATAAAGCGTTGAATATAACTGATAAAAACGGAACAAGTAATTTCATATTTTTCTTTAGCATAGTGACTCCTCTATTGTTGTACTGTAGCGTTCTGGAGGTGTTTGGTCAATAGTCTATACACCTTTTGCAAAAAGCTATATTGATAGGTATCTTTTTAAATATAGTCCATATAGAAGAAGATTCACAGCAAGGAATTAAGCATGACGTATCGTTTGGGTTTTTTTTTATTGTGTATCATGTTGTTTCAGGAGACATGTGCGCGTTTTATTACATTTGCAAAATTGGAGCATCCAGTTACGGCACAGCAAATTCTTTTGGTTGGCGATTGTCACGGTAAAGAGATATATGCTTCAGAAAATCGTGCCGCTATTATTAATATAGCAAAAACTGTGGATGCGCATGTCGTTGTAGAGGATATGTCAGATTATTCATTTTTGGCTCGTTATGTGCCCGAAAAGTTATATGATGATAACGACTTTTTTTCATATCATTCTTTCCATTCAAGAAAACGCATGGCCTATACGAGCTTATCGCTCACTCATCATTGCAAGCGCAAAGAAGTATCGGTGACCAATGTTGAGTTTCGCCACGGTGGCGGTTTGGGTAATTATTCATTTTTACCCATGCGGGCCTATTATGCACTGCTCAACCAGTTGGTGAAAAGTATCAGTAAAAAAACGATGAGCTGTTTGTCTGAAGATCATATTATCTGTTTGCAAAAGATTATGCCGATTATTTCACTATATATTGAGCAAAGTATGCTGGATACCATTATGCAGCCGATACAGTATGATGATGTAGATTTGAAATTGAGTGAAATAGATTTGGTGTTTTGCTTAATGTTAGATATTTTGATGATGCAAGATTTGATTGAGCAAACCGAGCAAGATCCAAAAAAAACTATTATCACCTGCGGAGGCGCTTTGCATATTGAAAACATCAAAACCATGCTTGGTGATATGGGCTATACTACTGAAGTATATATGCAACGAGAACCACATTCATTTCGAGAATTGCGCCTAAGGGACATTTTCAAAAAATATGTATTAAGTGATCATCAACAGTTACAAAAATGCTCTTCACGCACTTCAATTGGTTTTAATGATCGCAAACGTGTTTATTGGAGTGTTACCAAAAAGGCATTCGTGAGTGGCTCCTTGCTTACATCTTTAGCAAGCTTGTTTTACGTGTATAATCGACATGCAAGTTGGTAACACATTTGTTTATTTTAACTCAAATATTTTTTGAGCAATTCTTGAATAACTTTTGGATTCCCTTTGCCTTGTGTCTTTTTCATAGCCTGGCCAACAAAGAAGCCAAACATGCGTTCTTTCCCTGATTTATATTGTGCAGCTTGATCTGGATGAGCATCAACTATTTCTTTGCAGATTGCTTCCAGTTCTTCAACTGATCCAATTTGCTCAAGGCCCTTTTCTTTGACAACGTCAGCAGGCTTTTGACCAGTTTCGGCAACAATGGCAAACACCTCTTTTGCGGCAGCGGCATTGATGGTGTCTTTTTCATAAAGTTCGAGTAGTTCAGCCATGAATGCTGGTGTAACTTTGCATTGGTGCATGTCAAGTTTGTGTTCTTTGAGGTAGCCCATTAAATCACGCAAAATCCAGTTGATTAGTTGTTTGCTTTGTGTCAATTCACGTGTTTTTTCAAAATAATCTGCGATAGATTTGTTATCAACCAAAATGTCTGCTTCATATGCTGATAGGCCAACTTCTTTAACCAATCGTTCGAATTTATCATAGGGCAATTCAGGCATGATTCTTTTCATGCGAGAGATTGCCTCTTCATTGATTTCAACCAATGGCAAATCTGGCTCAGGGAAATAGCGATAATCGGCAGCTTCCTCTTTTGAGCGCATAGGTTTGGTGATTTTTTGATGTGTATCCCACAAGCGAGTTTCTTGCTTGATGCTGCCGCCAGATTCTAAAGTATCGATTTGTCGTTCAATTTCGTGCTCAATAGCATCGCCGATAAATTTGAATGAGTTGATGTTTTTCATCTCACAACGCGTGCCAAGTTCTTTTACGTCTTTTTTGCGCACAGAAATATTGGTATCGGCACGAAATGCGCCTTCTTCCATATTACCGGTACAAATACCAAGATAAGTCACTATTTGATGCAATGCTTTTAGATATGCTTTTGCTTCAGCGGTGCTTTCGATATCAGGATAGGTCACGATTTCAAGCAATGGTGTTCCAGCACGGTTGAGGTCAACAAAGCTTTCATTAGTGCCAGATGCGTGAATGTTTTTACCCGCATCTTCTTCCATATGAATACGGATTAAGCGAATTTTTTTGATTGAACCATCTTCCAACCTGATAGGCACAAAGCCTTCAGTGCAAATGGGCTCTTTATCCTGCGTGATTTGGTAGCCCTTTGGCAAATCAGGATAAAAGTAATGTTTACGGGCAAAAGATGAAATATTGCTAATCTTACAGTTTGTGGCCAAGCCGGCTAGAATGCCAGAATCGACCACTTTTTTGTTAAGTACAGGCAATACACCTGGGTAGCCCGCGCAAATATTGCAGATGCATTCATTTGGCTTGTTACACCGTTTGTTATTACTTGCGCAAAATATCTTGCTATCAGTATTAAGTTGAACATGTACTTCGATACCGATATTAAGAGCATAGTCTGGGTAATGGTCTAAAATTGAAGGTTGTTTTTTTGACACCTGAGTTTCCTTGGCATAGTGAATTTTGATTATGCTAATAGTTTAGCATATGTGGCTATTGGTGCAAAGCCCGTTGCGATTTGCCGATTTATATAGATTTGCTGTATCTTTGTATCATATCTACAATTTATTTACACTTATAAGGCTAGCGCATGAAAAAATACATTGCGCTCTTTAACCGATATGTTCCCAGGTTGGAGGGAAGGCGTTAACATTACCGGAAAAGTGCTGGGCATAAAAAAAAAAGGCGCAAGTGCACCTTTCATTGAGCTCTCAAGAACGTGCACTTGCATTGTTAAAGTTGGATTCAGATGCAAAAGAGCCATTACTTACAAAAGAACAAAAAGATGCGCTTATTGCATTGTTGGTGCAAGATATTTTGCAGGGAAAAAAGGATGAACCTGAGATAGCAGAAGATGCAAAGCAGGAATAATTAATTTTTTTCGATCTTAAATATATGCCGTTCTAAGCCTGGGGTGCTTTCCACAATGATCTTTCCTTGGAACATTTTCTCCAAAGCAAGCAATGGATTGTAATGTTCTTGGGTTATATAAGCAAACATTTCGGGATTAAGGTAAATAATAATTTCGCTTCCCGGTTTTTGATCCAATATTGACGTTTCAACATTGCGTAGAATCTCAAAACATTCAGTTTGGATCGACTTCATGTGTCCACTGCCGCGGCACGTTGAGCAATCATTGGTTAGTTGTTGTTGTAGTGTTTTGCCCGAACGTTTTCTGGTCATTTGCACTAAGCCAAATTCGGAAACTTTGAGCACAACTGATTGAAAACGATCTTGTTCTTTGAGCATCTTTTCAAAATGGCGCATCAATTTGTGGCGATTTGCAGCAGTCGCCATATCGATGAAATCGATCACAATCAATCCACCAATGTTACGCAATCGTAATTGGCGCACAACTTCTTCGGCAGCTTCTAAGTTAGTTTTGAGTATCGTGTCTTCAAGATTAGTTTTGCCAACAAATTTACCCGTGTTCACATCGACGACCGTCATGGCTTCGGTTGTTTCAATAATGAGCGAACCACCAGATTTAAGATTAGCCTTTTTTTGCAAGGCTTCATAAATTTGATCTTGAATACCATAAAAATCAAAAATGTTGATCGGATTATTATAGTAGCGAATGCGGTCAACAAATTCGGGAGCCATTTTTTTAACAAATTGGCTGATTTGTTGTTGGTTATCTCTATCATCAGTTATAACAGCTTCCACGTCATCATCAAGATGATCACGCACAATTTGCAATGTAAGTTCTAGATCTTCGTGAACTTTTGCTGCAGGATCGGCTGATTTGAAACCTTTTTGAATAGCTTCCCATGTGCCTAATAAATAATTAATATCTTTATGGATTTCTTTGATGTCAGTGCTGTCAGCTGATGTACGAATGATAGCGCCCATACCTTCGGGTAATTTTGCCTGCACTAGTTCTTTTAAGCGATTGCGCTCGTCTCGGTCTTCAATCTTTTTTGAAACACCAATGCGTGGAATGTTTGGCATTAATACTATAAATCTACCAGGTAGGGTAAAGCAAGTAGTAAGCTTTGCACCTTTTTGGTAGACAGGTTCTTTGCTCACTTGCACAAGAACGTCATCACCTTCATTAAATATTTTAGCGATATCCAGCTTTTCACGGCGCGGTCTTTTTGGACTATCATCAAGTTGTGTGATTTTGCTAATTTTTTCGATAGCCAAATCACGATCAATTTCTGAAATGTGTAGAAAGCCTGCTTTATCTTGGCCAATATCAACAAATGCCGTTTGTATACCAGGAAGTACTTTTGTTATACGTCCTTTGAAATAACTGCGCTCCAAATGAGTTGTTGAAGGTGCAGAAAGATAGACGTTTTGTGTTCGCCCATCGCGTGTGAGTGCGATGCGTGTTTGCCATGGAGCTTTATTAATTAAAATCTTTTTCATAAAGTTAGTGTTCCAGAGTTATCATGTGCGTATAAAAAAATGCTTCTAAAAATAGCCTTTATAATATAATATACCCGATCTATTTGCTAATGAGTAGAAAATTACGAAAAAGTATGGTAAAGTCCGATTTAAAGTGGGTCATTTGTATGTTTTTTTTAAAAAAAGGAAGGGGAATAGATGTTTAATCATAAATTTGCCTTGTTGAGTTTGGTTCTTCTGTTGAGCCTGGCAGGTTGTCGTAAAGATTGTAATGAATGTGATGATCCATGTGATGATCCATGCAGTGCAGTTGATGTACCTCTTGCGGATGTGCAATTTCATAGCATGTTTGATGAAGATATAGATGAGTTTGATATGCCAACTGAAGTTGAAGCTCGTGGCGCTGATACATGTGATTTACGTGATTTTGCATGGGTAGAAGATACTGAAAATTTTGATGGTTTTAAAACAGTTTACTTCAGCTATGATGGACGCAGCGTAAGAGAAGATCAACGTGAAGCATTAGAGCACAATGTTGCATTAATTCGTGCGCGTTTGGCCGAAGATCCAGAATATGAACCAACTATTGTTTGTGAAGGGCATGCGTGTCATGCAGCAGGTCGTCCAAATTATAACATGGCAATCTCAGAAACACGTGCAAGAACTATTGCAGATTGCTTGATCGAAGCTGGCATTCCAGAAGATTGCATTAAATGTGTTGGCCGTGGAGAAGAGGTTCCAGCAATTATTGATGGTATTGAAGTAACTGGTGACCGCTTGGCACAAGCACCTAATCGTCGTTGTGAAATGAGAGTTATTTACGCGTAAATTGTGTAGATAATGTTAAAAAACCCATTTTTCAAAAAAGAGGCTTCGCTTTTTTAGTGAAGCCTCTTTTTTATTCTTCAAACAATGCAAAAACTTCCGGATCAACACGTTCTATCATTGCATACATGAGATAATTCAGTGTAGTTCCTGCTTTAATGATAGTTTTAACATTATCATTTATTTCAACATTCTTATTCTTTTCAAAATAGATTTTCGGGCACCGTTCTTCTCTGTTTTTAGGAAACCAACCATCAGTGAGCCCAGCTTGCAATGCAATCAGTTCTTGGTAAAACAGTTGCTCAAATTTTTTGCATGTAGCCAAACGATCATCCAATGAGTTGTATGTTTTTGCTAGCTTCATGTTGAGATATGCTCTTTGCGTTATATGAAGGCTTGCAATAAGGGCAAAAAGGTCACGAGCCTCTTGTTTACTTTGATTGAATAAATCTTTGAGCGAGCAATCTTGCATTTCTATGTGAAGAGGTGCAAGACCTGTTGGTTCACGTTGATGTGTGGTGATAAATGTTTGCGCGGCTTTGCTGAGTGTTTCACGTTGGTGTTTGTTAATTTCTTCCAGTTTGTCTGAGAACAGATCTCTTGAAAGTGTTAGCTCTATGAGCATATTTGGCATTTGATCTAATTGCTTTTTTTCATTTGACGCAGCAACTATTAAGCCCGGCATTAAGATTAATAAAAAAAGTTGAAACATATAGATCTCCTTTTTTTGAATAAATAACATCAATTATGCAAACAAAATGATTGTGTTATACTGGGCACATCTTAAATAATCGTGTCGAATTATTGCAAGCAATGTGTTAGAAGGAGTGCTGTTATGCAGATACAAAAAACAAAAGAGCAACCAGCAGTTATAGGTAAGCCAATAAAGGTAGTCTACAAAAACTATAGAGATGAAGTTGCAGAACGCATAATCATCCCTCAAAAGATATTTTGGGGCAGCACGGAGTGGCATAAAGATGAGCAATGGTTGCTCGAAGTGTTTGACGTTGAGCGTGATACACAACGCGTTTATGCAATGAAAGATGTTATTGAGTGGCTTTATTGACTTTCAATGTCTAACAGCTTTTCAAGTTCTTTTGTATTTTTGTTATTTTTTCGATTGTCAGCGGTTTTATAATGTTCAAGAATGGTTTTGCCTCCTACGGCGATTTCATGTGATGTGTCGGCTCCTTTTTTTAGCAAGAGCTGAATGTTTTTTAACTGAATTGTGGCTAATTCGTTATTATCGCAGATATCATGAAAATGGTGTATCGCAATTTCAAGCGGTCTAAATTTACAACCCTCTAAAATTTTAACCATTGCGCCAATTGGGACTAAAGGTGTATTGCAAAAATCGTTTTTTTCTGGAATATTTTTTAGCCATGTTCCAAAAGGGGTTTGTTTGTTTTTATCTTGGATTATGATGTCGCTTTCAATTGCAGTTGGATCATTTGTGTAGTTTAAAGCTATCGACCATGCATGCTTATCGTTTTTTATAATTAAAACTTGTCTTTTGATGGGAGTTTTATTTTTTGTTGCATCAATTTGGGTGTAAAAAGTAGCTAAAAAAGCTAATGAACACATCCGTAATAACTGGTTCATAAAGACTTTCTCCTTTTTGAAACATTAAATAATTTTTAGCATATATTATATGCTAAATGTATTCAAGGCTTGTTCCCCCACACAAAATTCTTTAAAAATCTTATCCATTGCATCTTCAGCAACTGATGTGTCAGTTAATGCGCTCAATTCAGCAATGACATCCTGCAAATGAACTGAAAGTAATTCGTAGGCAATGTTATTTGTAAAAAGAGGTAACGTTTGTTGTAGTTTTTGTTCAACATTAAGCAACAAGTTGAATTGACGCTTGTTAGGCAAAAAAGGATGATGAAAGATATCAAGAAATGGCTTTATTAACTCTCAATGCCTAAAAGTTTAAAAAGTTTATTTGTATTGGCAGGGTATGTTCGATTTTTGTTGTGTGCTTGATTCTTTTCGGCCTTAATCTCTTTTAACATCCAGGTAGGGGTTTTGGCTCCTTTTTTGAGTAACAGCTGGATGATTTTTAGCTGCTGTTTTGCTATGTGTTTATCTTCACTGTAACGACAGCAAGCGCTAATTGCTAACGTTAAGAGTTTAAATTTCTTCTGCGGCGCTTCTGACGCTAAATCTCCCCGAGCGGTTAACTTCGTGTTTGTAAAATCATTTTTATCGGGTAGTTGCCCAAGCCGGTCTAAAATGGGTGTTTGCTTGTTATTTTCTTGAACTAACATATCATAGGGCAGAGCGGTGCTCTCTTTGGATTTATAAAATGATATACACCAACCGTTTTCACGGCTTTCTATGAGAAATTGAATGGTTTCTTCTTTGGGTCGTTTGTCATCGCAACTACTGTTTGCAGCAAAGAGATTTGATGTGAAAATGAGAAAAAAAATGAATAATTTTTTATTCATGTTGATTCCTTTAACTATTTTCGCATAAGCTCTTAAGTTTGATTTTATGGGTCAGTATAGATAAAAAGGTTTGGATGAGCAATCTGAAATTATTTGCCCACGCAAAACTCTCTGAACACCTTATCCATCGCATCTTCACTCACGCTTTTGCCCGTTAATGCACTCAATTCAGCAATAGCATCTTGCAGATGAATTGATAGTAGTTCATAAGCAATGTTGTTAGTAAATAAAGGCAATGTTTGTTGTAGTTTTTGTTCAACATTAAGGAGCAAGTTGAATTGACGCTTGTTGAGCAAAAAGGGCGATGCAATTGAGCTCAGTAGTTGCTCTATTTTTTGTTCGATTGCTTGTTCAACATGAGCGATGTTTACATTTTCAGTTGTCGAAACATTGATTGCTTTTTTACACGTAAAATCGGTGATGTTTGGTAAATCAGATTTGTTAAATATGGTAATGATTTTATCCGGATGCTCATTGGCAATTTTTTGATAAATATTTTTTTCTTGTGCGTTCATTTCACGTGATGCATCGATAACGAGCAAAATAATATCGGCCGATTGTGCTTCTTTGAGAGAACGCTCAATGCCTTCTTGTTCAATAATGTTATCAGTGTTGCGCAAACCTGCCGTATCGATCAATGTCCAATAATTTTGTTCCTTATACATCCCGGCTTCAATCACATCACGCGTGGTGCCGGCAATGTGCGTAACGATTGCACGATCTTTTTGCAGTAATGCATTAAATAATGATGATTTGCCTGCGTTAACTGAGCCAATTATGGCAATGCGAATACCTTGGCGAATGCGTTGTTGTTGATCAAAGCTTATTTTTAGTTGATCAATAGTTACAGAGGTGTTGTTGATGATATCTTTAATTTGATCACCAAATTCCATGTCCTCTTCGTCGATAAATTCAAAACTTGCTTGGCAGAATGCGAGTGCTTTCAGCAGATCTTGCTCAATGTTGATGATCCATTGGGATAAGCTTCCTTTAACTTGTGCCAATGATTGCTTGAGTGCAAGCTGTGTATTGGCATGAATTAGCTCGTTAATGGCTTCTGCTTGTATCAAATCCATTTTATCGTTCATCACGGCACGCTTGCAAAATTCGCCTTCACGGGCTAAACGTGCACCATGTTTTATGGCTAGTGCAATGATGTCTTGCACAATGAATTGATTGTTGTGTGAAGTTATTTCTACCACATCCTCCCCGGTGAATGTGCGTGGGCCATGCATAATCAAAAACATTACATGGTCAACCACGCTGTTATCCTGATCAATCACGTGGCCTGCATGAATAGTGTGTGTTGGCACAGCGTCGATTGTTTTATTGTTTGGCAATCGACTTAATTTGGTCGCAATGTTTAATGCTTCCGGGCCGGATAATCGTAACAATGCAATTGCGCCGCTGCCACGAGGTGTGCATTGTGCAATGATTGTCTGTGTTTCGGGATTGATCATAACATTCCATTTAATTTTAGCTGGCGGCTCTACTGCCCAGTCGTCAACACAACTTTGAAGCCTTTGAGTGGGCGCTTAAAGTTATTGCGTGCAGACTGCAAAAGTAAGTGTGCGCAATTGCGGAACAATGCGCGATTTTTTTCTTCTTCGGTGAACACAGGTTTTGTAAAGGTAACCTTTAAATGATAGCGTTGCGGCTCAAGAACAAATTTTGCATGGTCTGCTCCAAGGTTGTGCAAAAGGTCATTCAGCCAGGTTTGTGCAAATTTTACCATGTTCTCATTCCAAGGCTCAGTGCTTTCTTGTGTGCGTGGGCGTGGTGCAACAGGAGCTTTTTTTGTTTTAGCTGCTACTACCGGTTTTTCGACAATCTTTTTAGGGCGTTGTTTTTGTGTTTGATGCGAAGGGCGCTCTTTTTTTCGTTCTTCTTGATAAAATAATGAAACTTTTGCTGATTTAGTGGTAAAACCGAACATGTTTTTTTGCGGATGTTCATTGATACGGACGGAAAATTCAGTTGGTTGTTCTGCGCGTTTCCAAGCGCAATCAATAGCTTTAGCGATTGACGAGCCTTCTTGAACGATAGATTTCATAAAAATCACCTCTTTAAAACAAATAGAATTTGACGTTTTTACATGGAATGCTGATTGTGGGAAAAAGTATGTATATATAGGTCAGATAATTAAAAAATAAGAATAGCATGGCATGTAGATAGGTCAAAAACGTGAATTAGAATAAACTGGAGCGGAAAACGGGATTCGAACCCGCGACCTTTGCCTTGGCAAGGCAACGCTCTACCAGCTGAGCTATTTCCGCATCGATATAATCAGTAAAAATGTACCATTCATACGTATTTTGTCAAACATTTATCGCATTTTAGAACAAAAACAGCTAAATTCCCTAACTCTAGGCAGATGGGGCAAAATGGGGTAATTTGATAAAAACTGCAAAAGGAATATAAAATGATACATACGATTTCAGGTAAAGTTACCGCACAAAATGATGCGGTTGTCACAATTGAGGTTGGAGGTTTGGGTTTTGGTGTTGCTGTTCCTTCCACCATGCATGTTGCAGTGGGGCAGGAGACGAGTATGCATGTGCATATGCACTGGAACCAAGAAAATGGCCCTTCATTATATGGTTTTGCCAAAGAGCTTGATAAAACGGTGTTTTTATTGATTACCAGCTGCTCTGGTGTTGGCCCAAAGATTGCTATGGCGGCATTAGCTCAACTTGGCGGATCGGGATTTGTGCAAGCTGTGCAACAGGCAGATGATAAAATGCTCAGCAAAATTAGTGGCATTGGCGCAAAAAAAGCAGAGCAGATGATTGTGCAATTGAAGCACAAGGTGTCTAAACTGCTCAAGTCGGGCGTTGAATTTGAGGGTGCTGAACACATTGCCGATCTGCATAATGTCACTGAAGTGCTTGAATCGCTTAATTATTCACGGCGTGAAATTGATGCAGCGGTCAATTGGTTGCAAGGCCAAAATAAGGGTGCAGTAATTCCATTTGATAAGATGGTGCGGCAGGCGCTTTCGTTCTTGGCCAAAAAGGCGTGAGGTTTATACCGATTTAAAAAAGTATGAGTTATGCTACGATTGTGGTGTGGTTGAGTTGATACTCATTTTTAATCAAAATTATAACGGATTGCTGCATATAAAATTTGCAAGATTCCTCAACAACTATTTATCATCTATTTAACCAACGGAGAAACGTATGAATCTACTTGCAACATTGAGCTTGATAAAAAATAGTATGGATCTACCTGTGACTATATTATTTTTCATCGTTGGCATTATTCTCACACTCAAAACGAGATTTATTCAAATTCGCGCATTGCCCAAATTTATTGATCTCATCAAAAGAGGTGTTGCGCGCAAAGAGGTCGTCAATAAGCAGGGTGATGTTAAAACCATTGACACGTTTCATGCATTATTCACCGCAATGTCCACCACCATTGGTATTGGTAATTTAGTAGGGCCAACGGTTGCCATATTTGCGGGTGGGCCAGGTGCCATGTTTTGGTTATTGCTCTATATCTTTTTAGGATCGGTTACCAAATTCACCGAAGTTGTGTTTGCTATGATCACACGTATTAAAACCGATAATGGCTATATCATCGGTGGACCAATGCAATACCTTAAACATGTTTCTCATTTTTTTGCCAATTGGTTTATGTATGTGATGACAGGTTTGTTTATTGGTTGGTCGATGGTGCAATCAAACACATTGGCAGAAATGTATGCCCAAGAGGGTGTGCCAGAATGGATAACCGGTTTGGGCTTGGCAATCATTACGTTTTATGTATTGATGGGTGGCGCAAAACGTGTGGGTGAATTTGCGGCAAAATTAGTACCAATTATGTTTTTCTTCTATATTTCGTTTGCATTATTGATTTTGTTTCAAGATATTGCTGCGTTGCAAGATGCATTGTTTAAAATTGGACAATGTGTTCTAACGCCAGCGGCTCCTGTTGGCGGTTTTGTTGGCGCTACTGTGATGCAGGCAATTAGGTGTGGCCTTTATAGAGGTGTGTTTATCACGGAAGCAGGATTGGGCACTTCATCAATTGCACATGCAATGGCAGACACAGAAAATCCAGTTGATCAAGGTGTGCTTGCAATGTTTTCCATGGCAGCCGATGCCTTATTGGCATTAATTTCAGGATTAATTGTATTGGTGACAGGTGTGTGGGAGCACGGTGTGTTTCGTTCCACGATGATTTATGAAGCATTCAAAGTTAGTGCACCAGCGTTGGGGCAATTTGTGTTGATTGTGAGTATTTCATTATTTGTGATCACCACTATTATTGGCAACGCTTTTAATGGTCGCCAAACATTTGCATCGATTACCAACTTTAAATACGTTAATGTGTATGTTTGGTTCACCGTTGTGATGACCTTTGTTGGTTCAATGATTCATGTTGAACTTGCATGGATCATCATGGATATTTTAATTACGTTGGTAGCGATTCCAAATTTGATTGGCATAACTATTTTGGCCATGCGACGACCAGAAGAATTGAGGCTATAACAGAAATGGGCTCGCGCAACACGAGCCCAACTTTATTAGTTAGTTAAAGTAATTAATGGATTACGCGTCGGGCGCTGCAGCATGCTGACTAATAAATGCCTGCATTAATGCAAAACTGCGCATTGCATGTTCTCTTTGGTTGATTTCTTGTTCCGTGAGTTTTTTGCCAGCAACCTCTTTTGCATTCAATGTTCTGATGGTTGCAATATTTTCGCGAATTTCTTTCATCAGTTCGGTTTGTTCGGCTTCTGCATCAAGTTGTTGGTTGGCGCGACGTACTTGGATTTGTTGAACTGCTGCTTGCAGCTCTTTTTCTTCATTTGGGAACCAGTTTACTACTTTTTGTCCGCAGGCAGACCCAACAACTCCAAAAAAGTGACCTACAAAATTTTCTGCTCCAGCCATAGTAAGTCTTTTTCCTGATTTTGTACTGAAGAGTTTATCTTCTTCTAGCTGTTTTTCTAGAAGTTTTTTCTGGGTATAGCTCACCATTATATTTGTAAGGACATTTACTCCTTGTAGTTCATCGGCGGTTTTAGGGCGCGGGATGTGGCCTGCGAGCCCAGATGTTTCCCACCAGCTTTCTTGTACATTAGGAACTTCAGTGTATTCCTGTTCGGTATTATCAGATGAGCTGCTCGCATTCGTACCGAGATTCATAGCTAATCCGGAGCAACTTACTAACAATAAAGAAACTGCTAATAATTTTTTCATGTAATATCCTTAGTTAAGTGTTTTTAATTTCCTTGTTTTTCCATGAGCACAGCAATGCATAATTTTATATTATCCCGTTGTGCCATCTCTTTTTCATTCAATCCACTCTCTTGATCTTTTTTATCAAGGTCGCCTAAATTTTTAATTAAGTTTAAGCGTTCTGCACGTTCTTGGAGTTCGAGTTCTTCCTTTTTAAGTTTAATATTTGCTACAGCCTCTTTGAGCGTGTTTTCACTTGAAAATATTTTTGCAACGCTACTCACAAGAGTTTTGCCTACTTCGCCGCCAACGGCTTTGCCAAAACTATCGGCTCCATTAAACGCTAATTTTTTTAAGCCTTCATCACCATTAGCACATGTAACCGAACTTAAAAATAATAAACAAAATATGCTTCTCTTCATATGAACTTTCCTTATTTTGAAGGCGTAACATTTTTTAGTAGTATATCAGTAATTTCTTTTTTAAAAAAATAGGTGCATTCATTTTCTTAGTCGTGTTTGTCAAACATTAAAATATTGCGTATTCTTGCATGCAAGTTTAATTTTTATCAAAGGATGTTTTTATGCGTCATATTTTATTAGCAAGCTTGTGTGTTTTGTCGTTGCACGCTGTACCAGCAAATGCTGTACCAGCAAATGCTGTGCCAGCAAATGATGTGCCAGCAAATGATGTGCCAGTTGAATCGCCAAATAAGGATCGTATTGTTCGCTATGATGAGCGTAATGATTATGCTGGTAGTCATTTTGATTATGCTGCAATGATGCAATATAGTGCACAAAAATTTGAGCAATTTGCTGAGCGAATTCAGGCATTTGTTGCTTCACAAAATGATGAAGGCATAACATTAACCAACGAAGATGAGCAAACCGATTTTGTGATTGCTTATGGTTATTTTTTAATTGCATTGTTCCGCATGCGCCAAGAAGCTGCATGTATTATTGATGAAAATGCTGCAAGCATTCCATCAGCTGTTTGGGGCTCAATGGGTCCTCTATTTTCAATCTTCCCTAAAGATTTGCAAATTGAAGCATTGGGCGAAATTATTGAATATATCCAAGATAATGGCAATGATGAATGGGCTGCAACAGAGCGTTTAGAGCTATATAAACCATCATCTGAGTGGGCAGCATTACGTGCAGAAGTTTCAGATAATTTTGTACAATTTTTAAAGGATATTGCAAAAACATTGCAGTAAAATTTACAGGTAAATTGTAAAATTCCCCACCAACTTATAAAAAATACAAAGTTGGTGGGGAATTTTTTATAATTTACCCAAAAAAAAGTTGCTCAGTTATTTGAGCTCGTTAAGCAAAAATGCTTCCTGTTTCTTCATCACTTCATAATCGGTGTCTTCAATGTGGTCATAGCCAAGCAAATGACATATGCCATGCACTAATAAAACATTCATGCGGTTATCAAAGTTCATCTGCCAGCGATCAAGGTCATCATGCACAAATTGTGGGCATATAATGATATCGCCTAGGTTTTTATCATCCTCATATTCTACATCAATACGATCGCCTACAGTAAGTTCATGATAAGGAAACGACAAAATATCGGTGATTTTGTCTTTGTCGCGATATTGTTGGTTATAATTTTGCATTTCATCTGGGGTTACCAGGATTATGCTGATATCAAAATCGGTATAATCTAACGTGTTCAATATTGTTTGTGTGTTTTGCTCTAATGCTTGTGTGTCTACTGTGAATGTTTGATCATTTTTGATGAGTATCATGGTGGTCCTTTAGGAGAAGGTATATAACTTTTTGTTTTTTCCAAGAGGGCATTACTTATGAGAAAAAGTTTAACAATGTTGTAAGGTGCAATAACAATAGTTTCTCCCTGAGTTGAGCGAGCCTGTCCGCCGTAGCCTCGGCGAAGGCTGGGAGCGAAGTATCGAAAGGTGTTCCTTTTCTTTAAATGAATTCGTATAAGTCTATTATTGCTTTTCGCACACAACAAAGCCATGCCAGACTTCGCCATCTTGCTTCAATTCAGATGCGTCACGTGCTGAAGTTTCATAAGTAATTTCAATTGCTTTAGTCGCACCTTTGATCAGGTTTTCATGATCTTTTGCAATGTTCAACAATGCATCATCACCGAACAGTTTTAACGTTTGCAATTCTTGGCGCAACGAAAGTTGGTGTGTTGTTTTGAGTTTGCGCACAGCGCTGATAACCTGCAAAATCAATTGCATATGTTCAGCGGCATTTGCAAAACTATACGAAGTTTGTGTATCAGCATATTTAGTTTTGTGAATGGAATCGATGCCCACTGAATCATTATAGATCAATGCATAAATTTCTTCGGTCACAAACGGCAAGTAGGGCGCATAGAGTTGTAAAATACGCAGGCCGACTTGATACAATGTCCAACGAGTTGCATAAATTTCATCATGATCATAGTTATCAGGATTAAATAGTTGATCTTTGATTAGTTCAAGATAATTATCACAGAAGGTGTGCCAGAAAAATGATTCAACTGCGTTGAGCGCGAGGCCAAATTCATTTTTTTCAAAATATGCATGATATTTATCAAAGGTGATCGAAACTTCGTGCAAAAGCCATTCATTAATCAGGCCAAACTTGGTTGGTAATTCTTTGGTGTCAGCATTGGTGATATGTTCTTTAGTGAACCTAAATGCATTCCAAATTTTAGTGACCAATTTGCCGCCAATTTTAAGTTGATTCTCAGAGAATGCAACATCATGGCCCAAGTTGCCCGATGCTGTCCAATAACGAATCACATCGGCAGAATATTGGCTCAACAAATGTTCGGGGCTCATTGCTTTGTGTTGTTTTGATTTGGATAGTTTTTCTTTGCTATCGGCTAACACATGTCCTGAAATAACAATGTTATGCCACGGCATTTTTTTGTTATGCATCCATGTCTTGATGATGGTATAAAATGCCCATGTGCGGATAATGTCATGTGCCTGTGGGCGCATGCTCATGGGAATAAAGTCGCCAATTTGTGGATCATCAAAGTTGACTTCTTTGCCTGCAAAAAGTTGATACACAATGTATGGCGTGATTGATGAAGTGTTCCATGTATCCATAACATCAGTATCGGCTATTAATTTTTTATCTTTAAATTCGGCAGGAACTTGCCCAGGAAATTTAGTTTCTTGTGGATCAATAGGCAAACTTTCAGCTGGGGGTAATAAAAACTTGTCGGTACCTTCAACATGCCACACAGGAAATGGAATGCCATAAAAACGCTGGCGCGATAAACACCAATCCCATCCTAAGTTCTTCACCCAATCGATATAACGTGCTTTCATAAATTGTGGATACCAATTAATTTGATCAGCAAGTTTAATGAAATCTTCTTTATAGTCCAAAATGTTCAAAAACCATTGCGCTAATGTGACAAATTCAATCTCTTTTTTGCATCGTTCGTGCACATTCACACTATGTTCAAGCGGCTTTTGTTTAATTAACAAGTTGTTATTTTGCAACTCTTCAACAATGCGTTCTCGCGCAGCAGGCACTTTGAGTCCAGCCAACATGCCACTTTGATCGGTAAATTTACCGTCAAAACCGATTGACTGTTTATAAGGTAAGTTGTGTTTTTTGAACCACAAGATGTCTGTTTTATCACCAAAGGTACAGCACATCACGAGGCCGGTACCTTTTTCGATTTCAACCATATCATCAGGCAATAGTGGCACTTTGTGGCCAAAAACGGGAACAATTGCTTGTTTCCCAGCTAAGTTTTTGTAGCGAGAATCATCAGGATGATAAAACACGGCAACACATGAAGGCAAAAGTTCAGGGCGTGTTGTGCCGATAATCAAATCATTGCCATCTTCATCTTTGAACACAATGTCATTAAACATAGAGGGTTTTTGAGCGTCATCAAGTTCTGCTTGTGCTACCGACGTTCGGCAGGTGGTGCAATAAAGCGCCGGTTCATATTTGCGATAGATATAGCCTTTTTTGACCAAATCAATAAATGAAGCCTGGGAAAGCTTGCGTGAACTGTCTGAAATAGTGGAGTAGCAGGCATCCCAATCGACAGATAGGCCCATGCGTTGCCATAGGTCTTCAAATTGTTTTTCAGCCTCAACGGTTTCCTTGAGGCATAAATCGATAAACGCCGATCGGCCAAGTTTATGAGCACTTGTTTTACATTTTTTTTCAACGTAGCGTTCGGTTGGCAAACCGTTATCATCAAAGCCGAAGGGGTAGAAAACTGAGAAGCCGTTCATGCGCTTATAGCGTGCAATGATATCAGTTTGTGTATAAGAGAAAATATGGCCAATATGCAAATTGCCCGAAACGGTTGGCGGTGGTGTGTCGATCGACCATGTTTGGCCCGGGTGTTGCTCTTTTTTATAGGTTTGTTCTTCTTGCCATTTTTTGCGAATCTCTGGTTCACTTGATTTATGTTCGTAACGCTTATCCATATTTTCCCTTATTTACATGCTATATTTATTCACCCTGAGCCTGTCGAAGGGTATGCCTTTAGTGTACTTTGTATCGATAATTGGGTCAATTATGCTTATTCAGGGCGCAAAAGTGCCAGCTATTGCAATTGCGCACACGAATTTGTTATTTTGTAGTAAATAAAGGGGTTTCGTTCTAAATGGAGTGGTTATGCTTAGAAAAATCATTGTCTTGTTTTTATCCTCTATCAATCTATCGATATTTTGTGCTTCAGGTGTAACATTTGATGAACAGCAATTTAAAAATTATGCCGATAAATATGGCAATAAAACTGCAAATTTGCGTGAACTTCAGAAGGTGGTCGGTAATATAAATCAAGACGACCACATAAAAACAAAATTTGCCGTTCCGCCATTTTTTGGTGTGAGCCATCAAGAAGTGGTTAATTATCTAAGATCAGTAGTAGTTGATGATAGTAAATTTGGCGATGATTATTTTTATGATGATAGTGAATCCGACGATGACGACCTTTATGATGATAGTGAATCAGACAATGATGAATCTGATGATGATGATTGGCTCGATCAAAAAGACTCATTGGAATCAAAAAGTATATTTGGTGAAATTCAAGAGAAGTGGCAAGAGTTTGTTAATGCACAAGAAGCTACCAATAAAACAAGCATTGTTCCGGACGCACAAAAGGCATTGGCTGATATACGTGCATTAGTGCATAAAGCGTTTGCGCAGCAATTCAAAATTGATGATAATAGGCGTAGTGAGTTGCATGCATTTCTTGAAAGAGCAAAGCAAAATAAAAATTTATTAATGGTGCGTAGCACAGGCCGTGAAGATAGCAAAACATTATCGAATGCTGGTGGCAATGAAAGCGTTTCATCGGTGAAGCCAGATTTTATAGCAATTTCAAATGCGATGGGTGAAGTGATCGCTTCCTACTTTGGTGAAAAATCGATTGGTCAAAGATTATCTTTCAATGACCCGGATATTTTTGAAACTCCATTTATGCCAGTGTTATTGCAGCAAATGATCGGCGAGCCTGCAGGCGGTGCTAAAGTTGCATCAACATCCGCAGCTGCAACCTCAACAACACCAATGTACATGGGCAATGGTTCGGGTGTTCCAGCTTCGGGTGTGGCATTTTTTCCAGAGGCGGAAGGGCGCACTCCAGGAGTTGCTACAATTCAGGCAACATGGGGGCACAATGAAGCAGTTGTGAATGGCTTAGTGCCAGTCGATAGTTTCTATGTGGGCAGTTCGGATGTTGTTCATCCGGTAATTCGGATTAAGAAAAGTCGTTTGGTCACCAGTGATGATAGTTCAGCATTGGTGCTAAAAGCTAATCCTGTGACATTGCATAAGGTGCCAAGTTTGCCAAAGCAACGAGTCCTTGATATTCGTCATGCAATTCAAGCCATTAGGGATTACTATGGTTATCCAGTTGATATTGAGTTTGTGTATTTGGACAACACGATATATTTAGTTCAAGCGCGACCGCTCGAAGAGCAGAGAATGAATCCAACTTATGTCGATCCAGCTTGGCTAGCGCAGGTCATGGTTGAAGCAGGAACATCAAATCAAAGCATCATCGCAAGTGAATCAGATAAAAAGAGTGCGGGTACAGCGATCGGCGTGGGGGGTGCAGATGTGCGGATTATTGAACAAGATTCGCAGGTTATAATAAAAGATACAATCAATATGGCATTGGATGAATTTTTAAAACGTGATAATAAAGATAGGGTTAAGGCGATCATTGTTGGCCAAATGGCGCCATCAACATCACATGAAGCGACAATATTCCGTGCGCATAATAAGCCGGTGCTCAAAACAGACATTGCTGTTGTTGGTGAATGGGTGAACAAAGGGCTGTTGCCGCTGGTGATTGACCCGCAACAGGAGATCATTTTTGTTGCCTTAAATGTGCAAGATGTTGAAGATAATATTTTAAAGGGTTGGTATAATCACCCGATACCAAAAAAAGTTTCTGTTTTGCCGCAATATATTAAAAAGCTTGATGCAAATATTGCCAAGATTTTAGCTCCAGCGGAGTTAATGAATGGGATGTCGACAACCGAAGTCCTCAATGTCATCCGGCAGGGGAAAAAAGATGAAGTGATAAAAGCGCTTAAAGCATTGCTCGCGCGAGTGGCACAAGCGATAACGCGCCAAAGTTTCAAGCAAGGTGCATTGCAAAAAGAAGGTAAACAAACTGAGCCACGATTAATTGCACAATTAAAACAGATTTACATGCATTTGGCGACTGCTGCAGGTGAACTTTATCAGATTATGCAAAGGAATGACCATAGTCGATTGGAGCGATTGTATCCTTTTGTGTTCATCAAAGCGCTCATTCAACAAATCCCCGATCCGAGAGAATTAGTTAATAATGTATCATTTATATCAATACTCAAAACAGAGTTGATGGAACAAAAAATCGGGCAAAATTTACAGTTGGCCGAGCAGTCGCAACCTGCATATATTACGCAATATGCGAAGGCTGGTGATTATGCCCTGACAAAAGAGGTAGAAAATGATTGGTTTAGCTATATTGCTAGCTTTGATAAAGAAGCAACCAAAAAACAAAAAGAAAAGTTTTCACATATGATGTACACTTTGGCGCAGCTTAATGTGCTGCCCATGTGGCTAAATGTTTCATTCGCCCAAGGGTATAAAAAAAATGGCGGCAATCCGGGCAAGGTCACCCAAGCTTTATTCGATGAATATGAACAATCGATTGAATTTATAACAAAATTAGAAAAAATAAGGCAATCGATCAATAGTATCAACATGGAGAACTGGGAGAAACCGGAAATGTTTGAAAAGCAAATGAAGTATTTTAAACATAATGTCCTAGACTATTTTAGCGCGAGCAATACAAGCTACCGAGGTTATATTACCGCGCATTCATTTGAACGAATATTAGCGGATGGGATTTATAAGGATACTCCATTGTTAAAATCATTTCATGAATCGGGCATTGTGGGTAAAGTCGTTGCGATTTCGGTGATGCGGCGACTGGTAGAAGTTTTTGATGCATCAATTAAGACCTTAAAGGGAAGCTTGCTTTATAAAGACAATAACAAGCTGGTTAAAAATTTCGTTTATACAGTAAGGGTATATTTAGATCTTTTGAATACGTGGGGCTCTTTCAGAATTGGAAAAAATGATATGCTCCTTTCGAACTACATGATGGATGGGTTCTATGGAATAAACATGTATTTTTACCATCTGGGTGGCTGGGAAATCTCTCAGTTGTATCCATCGATTAATTTTAATGTGGCAGCTGCAACCATTGGAAGTGGTACTTTGTCATCGCGCTCTCACTCAGGAAAGTATACAGCTGAAGATCTATTCTCGGTTGTTCATCAGGATCTTTTAATGGTCATAGGTATACTCACAGATGATTTGCTATCAGGTTTAAAGCTGCCGGATCGGCTTAATTTATTGAATAAGCACCTTATAGACAGCGATATAAATCGCATAGGCTTGGATTTCACCAGCGATTTTATAAAAATATATTATAATCGAGCGCTTCGAAATCATAGTTACACTGTATTGGTGAATTATAATCGATATACAGATGAGCTGCAGGCATCAATAAAGTTTATGGGGCTTAATCTAGACGATCGTTGGAACTTTATTGAAAAGATTGCCCTTGTGGTTGCACCATCGCTGGGCTTGGAATTTCTTCAGTTGCCTAAACAGACAGGTAGACTTGGAGCGGCCGATTTATCGTTTACTGTGAAATTTAACAATAGAGAATCTTTTGGCGGATTTTGCGACTTGCTCTCAGTGCTTTCGGAAGCCACTATGTTTCAAAGATTTATTGGCGGGGCGACATATCAATCAATTCTTAGAGAAATTGCTGAGTTGGCAATAAGAAATAAGCTGAGCCAAGGCGCCACTTTCGATTTAATATATAAGATTATGATTAGAACAAAGGCCTTGAATACAACGGACGTTATTGAGACATTAAGAGAGGTTGGCATTCCAGACGATGCGATAGCAGATGTTTTTTTGGACAAGAGAAAAAACGATACTTCTGAATTGAAATTACTAATATTGAACACCAACGTTTCAGAAGGTAAGATTAAATTATTGATAAATAAAGCTATGACCAATCCTTATTTATTTATTCCTCTTATTATAAAAGGATATTCTACAATTGATAATTTTTTGAAAATCTTTAATAGCAAAGAGAGCATTTCGCCGCGGTGGCAGAAGGTTTTTTATCGTTTAGTTTGGCGTGCATATGAAAAAGGACAAGGAGCAAATATATTACGCGGATTTCTTAATAAAGCAGATAAGTTTGATAGTAATACGAAGACCGAGGTGATAAATGAGTTTCTAAAACGGGGGTCCTTATCTGAAAAAATAGCGATCCTTAGAGATTTGAGCTTGAAAGATATAAAGAGGTTGGTTCATAAAAAGTCTTTCAATGTGGGGCAAGTTATTCCCGCTTTGAATCAAATTTCAGCGGAAATTGAGAATGAGAAGCTTATAGAATTTATAAACCGATTTGTTCTTGAGATAAAAAAGTTTCGAGGTGATAAGAACCGAGTGCCATTGGCAAAAATTATATCTTCTTGGGGCTTGCCTTTAGTTCAAAAAAAGGAGATAGATGAATTTTTGAAATTGCACAATACCCCTTCATCATCATCCGCTGTATCATCGTCATCAATTGCTAAGTGAGAACTGGATTATAATAGATTGTAATGCATAGAAAAAAGGTGTCCACAATATTAATATGCCTTTGTGGACACCTTGAATATTTTTCTAGTTCTTCGAGTTTGAAGAAGAGCTTGCATATTGTTGTTCTTTTGTGCAGGACTGGATGGTAATGGTAGGTTTGCCATTCGCATCATATCCTTGACTGCTTATAATGTCAGTGCTTCCCATATCGATTCGGTTATAAGCTTGTAAACGTTGCCCAAGGGTTGATGCACAGGGTTTGCCGTTAAGTTTTTTATTAAGTTCAAGTATAAAGGCAAGTTCAAGATTACTTAATGCAGATGGGTTTGAAGCATAAGTATAGAAAGCAAACTCTTTGCGCAGATATTGTTTTTTAGGTTTTAGTTTGAGTGCCTGGGCAATGTGTTTGGCTGCACTTTGATAGTCTGGTTTGCCATTATCATCTAAAAGCCCTGTTTCATAAGCGTGCGCAATGTTGATGTTGCGTCTAACTTTATCTTGAGCGCCCATAGTGAAAATTTTAATAATTTTATCTTTATAGTCATCGGGGTAGAGATGCTTTAACATTTTGCCTAAGTTGCAACGGGCGTTATACACAAAGAAGCTGTCAGGTTTATTTTTTGCGTAACCCTCAATTACTCTTAGATAGAATCCATGAGTAATGCTGCATTCTTGTTTTTGAGATTGCGTCATTTCGCTTAGTTTTTTCTTTGGGAACAAACATTGTAATCTTGATGCAACGTTATATGTAAAACGCGCATTGGTTGGATCTAGTTTTAGTGCATCCTTTGAATACATAATTTCTTGTCTGCGATTAGTGATAACTGATATTTGATCACCGAGTTTTTTTATGCGTTGAATACATGAGGCAATCGCATCTTTGTTTTTTACAAATTCAGTTTTTAGTTGATTTATTCGTGTTTTTTCTTGAGCTACTTCTTGATTAGCTTCTTGCACGCTGAATCCACACAAGTTGATGGTGCCGATAGATTTCTGCATTCTTTGCGCGCATATTCTATGCAAGTTTGCTTGAGCACAAAATGCTTCAGCCTTCATTTTTTTTGCATCATTAGTATTAATTTTCAGTTTTTGTTTTATAGATTCAATCGGTTCTTTGATGAGAAGCAAAATCATTTCTTGAATTGCTTTAGCTTCTTTCGCCGGAACATCATCTTCACAGGAGGGGCTTTGCAATTTAAAAAGTTGAGTGAGTATTTCTCTTTTGCGTCGTTCGCCAAATACAAGGTTGTTTTTAAGCGATTGCTCGTGATGCGAGGCTCCAAGCTTTGAGTTGTAAATGCCGCCTTCCCCATTTATGAGGCACATGGCAAGCTTATGGTGAGCCGTGTTATCACCTAATCCAGCAGCTGCAGCATAATATTGCTGAGCTTTTAGATCGTTGCCTTCATTTGAATATATATTACCTAGCTCAATAAGTGCTTTTGTGTTGCAACCATTCAAGTCGCATGCGCTCTTGAAATATGCTTTTGCATCTTTGGGGTTTTTTGTCTTTAAGGTTATGATGCCAGCATGATACCATCCATCAGAAAGGCCCCTTTGCCCTGCCTTAACAAAATGTTTGATTGCTTGTGTATCTTCATTTCTCATCATAGCGCATTTGCCTAAAAGGCAATGCGTTTGAGCAGTTTCGCCGCCATGCGTTTCCATAAAGTGGACATGATCTTCTATGGTGTCAACGGGTGGTGCTGGGCGTTTGAACATGAGGTTGCATAAATTTGCCAAGGTGTCGTATGATTTGCGATATTTGGGATCATGTTTGCACGCAGCTTTTAGTAGCTCGATGCCTTCTTTATATAATCCTTTTCCTGCATGAAGACATGCCAAGTGTGTAAGTGCTTTTGCATAATTTGGATCATTCTCTTTTACTTTTTTTAGCGCAGTTATAGCCTGTACTTTGCATGTATTGCCTTTAACATCATGTAATTGTTCATGAAGTATGCCGATATGAGTCCAACCTCGGCTATCACCTTTTTGAACAGCAAGTTTATAGTGGGCAACAGCCTCTTGTTCTAATTTTTTTGCGGCCTGCATGCTATAGATGTTTGGGCTGTTATGCCACATTGCAATAGCTGCATCTCTCTTTTTTTTGCCGGCATCAATGAGTCTTTGCTGAATTGATGTTTGTTTAATAGAGCGTGCTTGGCCCAAAGCAGTTTCTGCGAGTGTGCGATGGGTATCTTCATAAAATTGTGCAAAATTTTTTAAAAATTTTGCAGTGTAATAGTGCCCATATGCGCCAGCGCTTTCAAAGCGCTTTAATGCACTTTCTTTGTGGTGCTCCATGGAATTAGCAAGAGAAGTTTTTTGTTTTTGATATCTATTGGTAGTATTCATTTTTGATTTTGTGTGTTGTGTCGTGGCTTGTGTAGCCATTGCCTTATACATGAGTTCTTGATGAATTTTGCCCTGCTCTACAATCGCCTTTCTAAACCCTTTATCGGCAAGTTTACCTAATATTGCATCAGCCTGATTATGTTTTGCTTGCTTTATGTACGCTTTCGCTCGTTTAAAATTTTGTTCGTCTTGCTCTTTTTGTTTTGTTCGAGCGATTTCTTGTTGTTTGCGTGCAGATTCTTCACGTTGTTTTCTTTTTTTTGCGGCTTGTATCGCACGTTCTTTTTTTTGTTGTCGCTTTTTCTGTTGCTCTAGTTCCCGTCTCTTTTTTTCTTGTGCTTGCAGTTCGGCGAGCTTTTTTTGTTTAACTTTCACTTCAGAGTTTTGACTGCATTGATTAAGTAGCTGTTGTGCTTGGTTGTATTTTTTTTCATTGATCAAGTTGCAGGCACGTACAAAAAATTGTTTTTGTTGCTCGAGTTCGTTTTCTTGTTGTCGCTTTTTCTGTTGCGCTAGTTCCCGTCTCTTTTTTTCTTGTGCTTGCAGTTTGGCGAGCTCTTTTTGTTTAACTTTCACTTCAGAATTTTGGCTGCATTGATTAAGTAGCTGTTTTGCTTGGTTGTATTTTTTTTCATTGATCAAGTTGCAGGCACGCACAAAAAATTGTTTTTGCAGCTCTTGTTTTTTTTGTTGTGTTTGAAGCTTCTTGAGTTCTTGTTGTTTGCGCGCAACTTCTTCACGTTGTTTCTTTTTTTCTGCCCAAAAATCTGCGTTTTTTTGTGCTTGTTCTTGAGTTTTTCGTCTTTGAAGTTCTTTTTCAGCTTTTTTTTCTTTTAAACAATGCACTTTGTATGCTGCGCGAGCTGAAACATCGCCAAGATCAGCTATATATTTTATTAATGGCATTGTGGCGTTTGAGTTGATGGGTTTTAATATTGGATTGAAAGGAAATGCATAGTTTTGATTATGCAGGTCTGATCTCAAAAGATACCCCAGTATTTCTGTACGATATTTTGGGTAGTGCTTAATAATTCCTTTTAACAATGTTGAAGCGCGATCAGGACCAACCTTCACACAAATGCGAAAAGCTTCAACGGGATCAATTGGTATGTTGTAATCTAAAGCAAGGCTATATGCTTTCATTTGATCAAAGGTGTTTTGCTCAGATGGTAATATGCGAATTTTGTTGATACTCGATGCAGCATTATCAGGTTTTTCTTGCATGATCATGCCTGGAGTAGAGATTGTTTTGCCTTTGAATGAGCGTATTAATCTATTGGCAGCGCGCTTTTCGCCTTCTTCTTGTATTTTTTTTAACGTTTTATCATCAAGCTGTTGAGTAGTTGGTGCTAAGCTTCGCTGAGCATCGCGTAGATCGTATTGTAGATCTTTTAGTCCATTACGAGGCTTGTTTGTTTGAGTTAAGGTTGAGCTTGATGCACCATAAGCAAAGTTAATGATGCAATTTAAAGCGATCAATGTTATTTTTTTATTATTCATTTTCATCTTCTCCATTTATATCCCTAAAGCTCTGTCATATTTTATAAAACAATAATTACTTGTTATATGGTGCCACAACCGCGCAAGTTGTCAATCTGAAATAATCAGTAATCACCAAGCCCTTCAACACTAAAAGATTCCTTTTTTGGATCACTTAAGAATGATTCGAATCCATCAAGATCAAAATTATCGTAACTGTCATTTTTTGCGTCGTCTTTCATATCAGTTGGTGTTGACCTAGATGTATCATCAACAATAGCAGCACTAAAGCATGGCAATTGTGATACATTTTCAAATGCAATGGTCTGTTCAATGTTTTTATTATGTACCGTTTGTTGGCGCTTGTTTTTGCTTTGTGGCGTAGTTGAGATTATTGTTGTGCTCTCTTCTCGTTCTCGTTTTTTACCACGTTGTTCATTGTCGATATTGTTAGTTATGGGTGTTTGCTTTTTTTGGTTGCTTGAATTTGAAGCAGGAATGAGTTGTTTGCGCGGTCGTCCTCTGCCTCTGCGGCGAGTTAGATTGCCCACTTTTGTTGGACTTTGTGTGCCCATAAAAGTTTGCGTGGTAGTGGTGCTTGAACTGCTCGATGTGGTTGGCTGTGAATTATAAGATTTGATTAATTGTGCAATGTTTGGGTATCCCTGAGTTTGAGCGATCGTTGCGGCAGAGTGTTTATTTGCAATGCCGCTTGTGTGATTGTTGAAAAATTGTGCTCTGGCTTTAGTGCCTTTTCCGAATGGGCATTGTGTAAGAAGATATTGGACAATGGTGATGCCGCCATGAAAGGCCGCGCGGCCTAAGGCGTTATAGCCATATTTTCCTTTTGCCAAGAGTGCCTTATAGGTATTCGTTTCGTTATGCTTTTTCGTTATGTATTTTTTTAAGCTGTCAAGATCGCCGGCTTCAATGGCGATATGCAAAGGAGAGTCTTTAGCACTTTTTGAAATATGGCCAATTGGCTTGCGACTATTACGTTTGATTTTTTTTGTATGGTTTGCGATCAGTTGTGCAATGTGGTTAAATTTGTGTTCGCGAGCAATGTTTTCTGCCGAATGTTTATTAGGTTCGCCTGATTGCCTGTTGTATAAAAACTGTCGTTTAATTAATGAGTCGTTTCTAAAAGGGCAATTTTCAAGAAAATAATGAACAATGTCTTTGTGTCCATGGATACACGCTCTTGCCAGTAGATTATTGCCGAATCGTCCTTTTTTGAGGAGAAATTTATAATCTCTACCGGGTTCATTTGTTTTTTGGATGAGATGTTTAATTAATGTGAGATTGCCTAATTCTATTGCCAAATGTAGCAATGTATCCCGCTTTGTTTTTTTGCGCTTGCCTTTGAGTTCTTGTTGTAATAAAAGATCAATTTCCGCGTAATTGGTACTTCTCAGGATGCTCAATGTGGTATCGCGTTTGCTTTCATTGCTTGATGATGCACTAAGTAGTGATGTCATTGATATTAAGCTGAGTAAAAAAATCTGTTTAACCATGATTAAAACTCCATTTAAGATTAAAATAATTGTCAGTAGGTATTAATATAATTATAATGCAAGCGACAATTGTGTCAATCTGAAAATGTGCTTATTTTTAAAATAGGTGTTTTCGGATAAGAAAACACCTATTTTATTCTATGAGAAATGTTTGTCTGCACGGTTTTTGTTGCTATGCCGTAAGCGTTGCTTGCGGGCCGTAATGCTGTTCAAGTTGGCTCATGAGCTGTTGTGCTTGGTTGCGGAGGTTGGCAGCAACTTTTGGAGCTTTAGTTAATGTTTGCAGCTCTTTATATGAGGCTGGTGCATTGCCCAGTTTTTCATAGCAATGAGCGAGCCTTATGCGCACTTGAGGCAATTTTTCCCATTGCGGTTCAATGCGGTTGAAGCAATGCAATGCTTCTTGAAAATTTGCTTGCATTAAGTATGATTCACCTAAATTATACCACACGCGAATGTCATCAGGGCGCATTGCAAGAATGTGTTTATAGGTGTTAACTGATTGGTCGTATTGTTTTGAAAGATAATAAGCGTTAGCCAAACTGAACATTGTTTCGGTGTCGTGCGGATTGCATTCTATTGCTTTGCTGAAAGCCCAAATTGCATCGGGGAATTTTTTTTGTCTAAATGCTGCTGTAGCATAGGTTTTATACCCAAACTCATTATCAAGATCGGCAATAGTGCATGCTTTTTTGAAACAATCTAATGCCTGCTCGTTATTGTTTTGTTCTGCATGCATGCGGCCCATGTTGAAATATGCTTTGCCATAATGTGGGCGCAATTTTAATGCAGTGTTCAAACATTTTTCAACCTTATCGTATTCTTTTTTGCGCAAATAAAACGAGGCTAAATTATTATAACCTTCAGGATAATAAGGATTTATTCTGAGCCCTTGTTTGAGTGAATCAATTGCTTGATCAAGATGGTTCAAGTGTGAATAACACACAGCCAAGTTGTTCCATGGATCGGGATATGAGCCATCCATTTGTGTGGCCTTTTTAAAATAAGGCACTGCGTCTTCATATTGTTTATAATTTTGTGAAAGTTCCACTGCATAATTATTATAAGCGCGCGCTTTGCCCGGTGCATTTTTTATCACGTTCATCCAAAATTTTGTCCCACAACTCCACACATGATTGCGCTGCCAGGTGCTGATACTCAAAGGCAGAACAAGCAAAGATGTCATAATCATGCGGGTTTGTCGCATTTGTTGAGGGGTGCGTTCTTTTTGTATGTAACCTACGGCATATTCAATCAATTTAATAAGTGCGCAGGCTAGAATGAGGAGCCAGCCGATTGAAGCAGTATAGGTTTTATAGTCAACTAAAAGTTCCGGCGAGGGAATGATACTTGAGCGTGGAGCAATGCATAGGAAAAACCATAATGCACCAAAACAGATTACATGCGTGCGATGGGTGTAAAATACTCTAAAAATTGTAAGGCCAATTGTTATAAGTGCAAGCAGTGGCAATAAACAATCTGGTGCAAAGAAACTGCGTGCAAGGACCCAATCATATTCAACACTGATATTAAATGGCCAAATAAACATCCAAATGTAATGCAGAATAACCTTAAACTGTGAGATAAAGAATGACCATGTACTGATTTTTGCTTTTGGGTCGGCGGTGATTACATTGCCGATATTGTTTTTAACCTCTTTGCTCATGCTTAATATTTCGGTAAAAAATGTTGGCTTTAAAAACCATAAGTAAATGCCGAGAATGACGGTAAGCACAGATAGGTGAATCCACCAACGTTTTTTGAGTGATTCCCATGAGCCATGTGCTACAAAAAACCAATCAATGAGAAGTAGAAGTAGGGGCGATATGATCGCAATCTCTTTGGTGCCGCATGCAAGTACTGCTAAACAAAAAAGAGTAACGGTTAGCAACACTTTTTTAAGCATAGTACGTGCATAAGCCAGATGTAGAAAAGTGAGTGTCATTGCCAATATGGCCATGCATGCAAGACCTTCAAGTTGTCCTTGAATAACATATGAAACCGTCTGTGTTTGCACCGGATGGAGCAAAAACAACATTGAAGTGACCGTTGCTATAAACAATGCATTGCGTTTGAAAAAGCTGTTTCCCTTGCTATGCAACATTGCAAATAACAGCACAAAAAAGAGCAATATGCCATTCGTGGTGTGAATAAGCAAGCTACCCACGCGATATGAAAAAGGATCGAATTTGCCGATACTATAATGTATTGAATTCATCCAGTAGCTAATCCACCGCGATCCTGAAAGAAACATTTTTGAAAGCGTATGATGACGAATATTAAAATGTTTTTGAATGTTGGCAATATCATCGAATTGAAAGGGATAGTGTAATGAAGGCCAATAGGTGATTGCTGTAATGATGGAAAGCAGAAAAGGTGGTATCCAACGTTGTAGCTTTGATAAACCTCTGGCCTGACCGGATGCTTTTGGCATTATAATCTCCTTGTACTTTTTTGTCTTATGCTTGTTTGCTTGCAATATTGGGTTAGTCTACTCTGGCTCGGTTTAATTGTCGAGGGTAAATATAGGGTGAAAAACTGCTGGATTTGACCAATCGTTATGCCTCAATTAAACTTATTAATGAGTATTTTTAATCATTTTTTTATCAATGCAATGGAGTATCATGTTATACGATGTTATTACGACCTTAAAAACCTATTTGTGCCTTATTTTGGGCTACGCTTTTTCAGTAACGTTGGCCGGAGCATTTAAAGCTTGGGTTGCTAAAAAATCTGGCGATTATACTGCTGATCATGCAGGGTTTTTGACCTTGGACCCCTTAGTGCACGTTGATTTTGTTGGGATGATTGTTTTGCTTATGACCGGATTTGGTTGGGGCCGTGAAGTGCCGGTGAATATATATAACATCTATGCACCGCGTCGGACTATGAAGGTATTAAATGTGTATTATTCCTCTACATTTATTCATATTTTATTGGGTGTTACTGCAGTTTTATTACTCGCAGGTTTGAGGGTGTTACAGGTTGCCTATTTGGGCCCGAGTGTTGTTGGCAGCACCTTAAACTTAGTACTACAAGCATCTTTGGGAGTGAATATCTTCCTTGCAATGTTGCGCTTTATTCAGAGTTCGATTGATCTCATTTTTATGCATGTGATTGAACGTCATCCTGAATACGGCATGTATATACAGTTGGGTTCGTTGGTTGCAACGCTCATGCTACTGCTATTTTTGGGCAAACAGATTCAAATGTTATTTGCTCATATCACCTTAATGTTGTCAGCAGTTATTTTAAACTTTTTTGCGTAATGGATGCACATAGTGGATATTGAAAAACAAATTGAAAAGCTTGCGCACGGCGCGGTACAAGTTTTGCCTCTTGAAGATTTGAAAAAAAAATTATCAAAAAAGAAAAAGTTGCGCATAAAGCTTGGTGCTGATCCAACTTCACCGGATTTGCATTTGGGCCATGCAGTTGTTCTTTCAAAAATGCGCGATTTTCAAGACCTTGGGCATGAAGTTATTTTTTTGATTGGTGATTATACTGCGCGTATTGGTGATCCATCAGGCAAATCAAAAACACGCCCGACTTTGAGCAAAGAGGATATCAAAAAAAATATGCAAACCTATTTTGAGCAGGTTGGCAAAATCTTAGATCCTAATAAAACTACGGTGCGTTATAACAGTGAATGGCTCGACAAACTTGATAGTTCTGATTTTCTCAAATTATGCGGCAAAATTACGTTGGCACAAATCACTGAACGTGAAGATTTTGCAAAACGTATGCGTGAGCAAAAACCGATTGGTCTTCATGAATTGATGTATCCATTATTGCAAGCATATGATTCAGTTGCACTTGAAGCCGATGTTGAATTGGGCGGCACTGACCAAACATTCAATCTTTTGTTGGGACGCGATTTGCAACAGCAGTTTGATCAAGAGCCACAAGTTGTGATAACGATGCCATTGCTTGAAGGGTTAGACGGTGTGCAAAAAATGTCCAAATCATTGGGTAATGCAATCGGCCTTGCCGAACCAGCACATGAGGCCTTTGGTAAATTAATGTCTATTTCAGATGAACTTATGTGGCGCTATTTTGCATTATTGCTTGGCGTAACGCAAGAAGATTTAAGTGCAATGCAAGAACGTGTTGCAGCAGGAAACTTGCATCCAATGGCACTCAAAAAGAAGATGGCGCATGATATTGTTGCTAAATTTTGGTCGCTCCAAGATGCAAAACAAGCACAAGAACAATTTGAGAATCTTTTTCAAAGACGTGATCACACTGCTGCACAAGAAGTCACTTTGCCAAAAGATACGGCGTCGCCATTGTGGATTGTGCAATTATTAAAAGATCTCAATGCAGTTAAAACCACTTCTGATGGCAAACGATTGATTGAACAAGGTGCCGTTTCAATTGACGGTGAAGTTATTAAAGACTTTAAAGCTGAAGTTGAAATCAAGGGTAATATGATTGTCAAAGCTGGTAAGCATAAGATTTTCAAGGTTTCAATTTAAATATGATAGAAGAACAGCGCGAAATAATCGGATATATATTCATCAACAAGCCTGCACGCCTCACTTCTCGTGAAGTTATCAACAAGTTGCAAAAGATGTTGCCAAAAAAAATCAAAATTGGCCATGCGGGGACGTTGGATTGCTTTGCGCACGGTTTATTAATTATTGGGATTGGCAGGCCAGCGACGCGTCTTTTTAAGTATTTAATGAGATTGGATAAAAAATATTGGGTACGTGCGAAGTTAGGTGAATTGACCGATACCATGGATCGAACCGGTGAAGTCGTGGCAATAAAGCCTGAGGGTGTTGCGCCAGAATGCTTACAAAAAGCATTTGACGATTTTCCGCAAAAATATGAGCAAACACCCCCAATGTTTTCTGCGCTCAAATGGCAGGGCAAGCGTCTTTCAGATTTAGCTCGTGTTGCAGATGAGTGCGAAGCACGCCTACAAGCAATCTTGAAAACAAAAGTGAAGCCGGTGGATATTTATGCGCTTAATTTAATTTCTTTTGAATCACCATTTTTCGTATTTGAGGCGCATGTTTCGCATGGAACCTATATTCGTGCGCTTGCAAATGACATCGCACAAAAATGTGACAGTGTTGCAACAACGCATGAGTTGCAACGAATAGAGGTTGGTCCATTTAAGTTAGATGAAGCAATTGAATTTGCTGATATTAAAACAATTGAAGATATTGAACGTTTTTTGATTCCAGTTAATCGCATAACAACAACGTTGAAAATTGTATAGTATTGAGAGCGTCTAAATTCGCTAGCTGTGATTAGACTGTTTCTTTAAAAAATTGTTCTAATTGCCCAATGTGTTGTTGCAATTGAGTGTTGTTGGTCTCAAATTCTTCATCACATAATAAGGTTAAAACGGGCACATCTTTGAGTGTATCGCAAATATCTTTTTTTTCCTGCAAAAATGCTTGATGCTTTTGGCCGATCTGTCTTAGATAGGCAAGTGTGAGTTTTTTTTCTGAAAGACGATTGCGCTTTTTTATACGGCGAAATGCAACATCGGGTGAAGTTTGTAGGTATATAAAGCCCTTTGGCTTTGTGCATTTGGTTGTCAAAAAAGAGAACCATTGGCAGTACATTTGCCATTCAAGTTGCGTCAAAAAATCATGCTCGTATCCGTTTTTTGCAAAACAATAATTGCCCGAATAAATCGAACGTTCAACAATGCGCAACGGTTTTTGGAGCATTTGCTCATTGAGATGCTCTTTAATGCGGCACATGAGTGTGAGTGTTTCTAATGTATAGGCCCAACGTTTTGGCTCTTGATAAAAGTTGGTTAATAGTGATTGGCCATAAATTTGTGATTGCCAATTGTTGAGCGGCTCAAGAGCAACTGAAACATTTGACATATGTTGATCGATTAATTTTAAAAATGTAGATTTGCCAGCACCGATATTGCCTTCAACAATGTACATGTATACGTCCCGTTTATACTATATGATTGCGCAAGGCTCTTTAGTATAAATGATATTTTATTTTTTATAACTGGAAGTTGTATAACTTTGTTTTGTTTTATATGGCAAGATTGTTTCTTCGACTACTTTTTTTGGAATGTGTGCAGCCAAACGCGTCACAATTTCACGCGGATTATAACTTTCGATTTGTTGTGCTAAATCATAAGCCGTAATGCCTGGGTGATTACCCAATAAAGTCACGATAGAGTTTATCTGCGCCTTGGGGGCATCAGTGATATCAATAGTAATACAATTCATGGCAGTTCTGCCAATAACTGGAGCAAGTTTGCCATCAACTAACACTTTGCCAACATTTGATAGTCTACGATGATAGCCATCAGCATAGCCAATGGGTAACAATCCGATTCGCATTGGTCTTGTAGTTTTGAAGGTTCTTCCGTAGCCAATGTATTGATTGGTCTCAATAATGCGTGTGCTCATGATGCGCGTTTTCCAACTTAATACTGGAATTAAATCAATGTTATGTTTTTTTTGTGCGCAATCTTTAACCATTTTTGAGGGCCACAGGCCATATATGCCAGCTCCAATGCGTACTAAGTTTATTGAGTCTAATGGGCGACTAAGCGTGGCCGAACTTGCAAATGCATGCATATAGGGTATATGTATGTTTTTAGTGTTTAACTTTGTAATGAGTTGGTTAAATTGCTCCATCTGCCAATCGGTGAAACTTTGATCTTGAATTTCTGCATCTGCAAAATGGGTCAAAATACCTTTCAATTGTATATGAGAATTATCTTGAAGTTGTTCCATTATGGTATAGGCGATATCAGGTAAAAATCCAAAGCGGGAAAGGCCTGTATCGATCTTTAGATGTATGTTAGCTACCAAGTTGTGTTGCCGTGCATTATGGATAATGCTTGATAGCTGATTCGGATCATATATAACTAGATCAATATTTTGTTGCATGGCCAGCACTGGATCATTGTCGATTGGATAAAATACTAAAATTGGCTTATTGCATGCCAACGCACGAATACGCAAAGCCTCTGATAGATGTGCGGTGCAATACCAACTAATCAATTCGTTGTTTTTGGTCAATGAGATGATTTCATCAAGGCCATGCCCATATGCATTTCCCTTAACAACCAATCCTAATTGTGCGTTGCCTATTATTTGTTTATATGTAGCAATGTTGTGATCAAGAGCTCTTGCGTTAATTTCTAACCAGTTGTTTTGATGAAGCATGATGCGTACCTATACTTATGTGTTGCGATGGCTCATTATATCATGTTACGTAATGTATGAAAATAATTACTTAAGTGCATCTTTTTTGCTTGATCAATTTTTGTACGTCATAATCGTGCAATAAAAAATATACCGCATTGTTGGTGATATCTTTGCCAGCAATGGTATATGATGCATCATCATGATGGCGAATGGTGAACGAATCATTCGGTGTAACTGTTTTGATGCGCATATGTCCACGTTTGTTTTTATATACAATGGTATACGCTGAATCGGTATTGTTTTTGAACGTACATTTTTGGTGAGCTTGCATACCAAGATATGCCGATATAGATATAAGTATTGTTTTGAATAACATAACCCCGTCCCCCTGAAAAAGTCCCCTAAACTTTTTTTACTATAGCTTATTGAGATTACATGAAGCAATAAGCTTGGAGCTATGCAGGACCAAACAGTTTTATTTTTTCGCTTGAAACATTGCTATTGATAAGTGGATTTTGTAGTTCAGCAATCGTGGAACAACAAGCTGCTGCAGGATCACCTGAAGCATTGAGGTATCCTTGCCAATATTCATTTCCAGGATATGCATTTGAGTCCCATGCATACATTGCAACAAGAAGTTTGTTTTCATTTTCACCGATCAGTTTTTCAGCAGGATTTCGGTGAGAGCAATGAATCTTTATATGTGAATTTTTGCCTTTAGGCAATGCAACTATGTTTTCTTTATAGGTTGGGTCAAACCAACTGAAGTTAATATCCGAAATCCATGTAAGAATGTTATCTTTTAAGGTTTCCTCATATACTTCAATCATTAGTCTTGTTTGGATAGGATCAATTTGCCAAACACCGAGTCCAAGTCCTACGGCATGACAATATACCTTTTTATTTTGTGCTTTTCCCCGCTCATTAGCTTCTATTAAAAATGGCTCAATTACCATTTTCAGGCGTTTTTTATATAATTGTGTGTCTAGAAAAGTTTCTTTATCATCTAAGTTGATATATCTATCCGTGTTGTCGTTTTTTACTTGCTCAAATGTGGGAAAATGATCTTCACCATAAAACTTTGCCCATATTTTAAGAAACTTAGCTTTTGGGTTATTGCATGTATGTGGCCCATAACCATTTTTTGCGGTATTTTGTGATGGCGTTATAATCATATGCTGCCATTCCATGAGACAAGGTTTTTCAAATCTTGCACCAACAAGCCCTACGTATATTCCCTCTTTTTGATATGTGTTGTCATGTGCAGATTGTGCCTTATTGTTACGGTTGCCATCATTGATAAAGAAGGTCGGTGCCGAAACGCCAATGAGAGCTGAAAGTTGCATCTCGTCATATGAAAGATAATTTTTGAGCAATAGTGGCGACGTTTCTGAATCAAGTCCAATTGATTCAAAATCGCCTGATCCAACTACATTATTTCTCAGTAAATAATCATCTGCGCATGTCATAAACATTAAAGGTCTATTTGTTAGTAAACGATTAATAAATGCATCCATATTCATATTTTTATAGAGTTTTTTCACGTTTTTAGATCCATGCCTTTTTTTATGCGTTAAATAATCGTCAAATAGGGCGATTGTTTTGGTATGTATGATTGGGCGCACATTATTTGCTTGTTCGGCAATGTGCTTTTGTATAGTTATGTTTTGGCCAGCTATGCTTGAGATTCTATTGTTTTGAGTTGGAAAAGGAGTGTTTTCATGAAATGTACATGACTTTGCTGTAAGCGAATCAAAGGTTTCAAGATCACAAAAACTTATATTTGTCCAAAAAATAGTTGATTGGGTAAGTATGAATAGGCTTATTAGGTGTTTTTTCACGTTATGCCTCCAAAACTGGCGTAAAAAGAGCTTTTCTAGCTATTATTGTCTATTTTACTATAACTGTAAAAAAACGTCGAAAGGGTAGAGTTAGAGAAATTCTATCCGGCATAGCTTTAACAAGTATTGGGGAGGGCATGATTTAACTTGATGCATCATGTATTTTAGTTTCACATGTTATTTTTTATACAAATGGATCAGCGTAGCCTGTGCAATGGAGCCGACTATTGTTCCAGCAAAAATAGCTACATTTTCATTAAATGGTGCAGATCCGAGTTGCTCAATGCCTTTTTTTATGCACTTTTGCCTATCTTCTTCATTTGGGGCTGGATTGGCCTCTTTGACCTTTGACATCTTTAGGTTTGATTGTTTTGTGAGATTATAAATGCGTTCTCTATAAGCGAATTGTTTCCATTCTTCAATGTACGATTGCCATTCAGGGCTATCAAGGGGAAGATTTTTCAGCTCTTCTCTTATGCTTTTCATCTTAGAGGCATTATAAGCAGAAACGAAAGTGAATATTGCAGCGCAAACAATACTGATTAGAGTGGCCATCAATGAGGCGGCATCCTCGAGTGTTGCGTTTTGGTTGGGCTTGTTATCGTGTATTTTACACCCAAACAGAAGCAACAGCGGAGCGGCTAATGAATAGAGGGTGCCTTTTGTAAATCCTTTGATGATAGCTATTGGCTCGATCGATAGATCTTCAATATGATTAACTTCAGCGTGAGCATGCATGCTTGGCGAGATGAGCAATGTGTATAGTAGTATTGAAGAGATGTGTTTTTTTCATATGCTGCGCCTTTTTTGTTATATTATTGTTAAGTATTTCAGTCAGTATAATTTCGACATTTTTTTTTGCAAGGTTATCATTTGGTGCAAAACAGGCTATACTGTAGGCATGGCTAAACAAAAACAAAAAAACTTAAAAAAAATTATTGGCGAATTAATTTACGGAATTCATCCGATAGTTGAGCTGTTAAAGGCAAAAAAGCGTAAATTGTTCATTTTATATACCACCCAACCAGTGCCAAAGGCATTTGGGCAGATTGAGGCATTATTGCCAAAATTTTCGCCTGATATCAAGTATGTTTCACGCGATAAACTTACACAATTGGCTGGAACGCAAGATCATCAATCTTTCGTTGGGGTTGCTGCACCATTCACCTATCGCAAGGCGCCGTTCGATCCAGCAAAACAACCCTTTTTGCTTATGCTTGACGGTATTCAAGATGTGCGCAATCTGGGTGCTATTTTGCGTTCAGCATACTGCACAGGTGTTGATGGCGTTATTATCACTCACAAAAGTTCTGCGCCATTGCAAGCCGCAGCCATCAAATCGTCTGCAGGCTTGGCCGAACATTTACATATTCAACTTGTGCCATCAGTGCAAACAATAGCTAAACAGCTAAAAGAGGCTGGTTATCATCTTTACATCACTAATTTTAAGGGTGAAGATGCATCCAAAACCACCTATCAAAAACCCTTATGCATAATTATTGGAAGTGAAGGTAAAGGTGTGAGCCCCTCGATTTTTAAATACGGGACACCAGTTACCATTCCACAACGCTCAAAAGATATTTCATATAATGCTTCAGTTGCTGCCGGCATCATGTTGTTTTTAGCATCGCAGGAATAATGTATACTTTTTAGCGGAATGCATGTGAATATTTGCAAAGTTAAAAAGGATGCAGTATGTGGCATTGCTTTTGGATAGGCGCTTTTCTGTGGCATGGTTTATGTTATGGCGCATCCTCATTAGAAACTAAAAAAGATCTTTCCTTTTCGGTTGAGATAACTTCTTCTAATTTTCCAACACACGCATTTGCATTTCGTGGATTGCTACAAAAAAAAGAAAAAACAATTGCCTGGGTGAATTATTATTTCTTATATCAAGATCAAGCAAAAGAGCAAGGTTATGATGCTTTTATCACTTATTTAGAGGCCTTTGGTGATGATCAAGATTATGAGTCCTTTAATAGCATTCTTGATAAAGGGCAAAACACCCTAGAGTTACGCTTAGAGTCTCTCCGAAACAATCGCAAACGACTAGAGAGATCGCTTTTGGAAAGGCGGAAACTCCTTATGTGTTTTTTGTTTAATCAGTTGAGTTGTTATCATAAGGATGTGGATATACTTGCTGTGGAGATTCCGCATGGCTACACTAAAGAAGAGCAGTTTTATAAACAGATTGGGTTTGAGTTTATAGAAACATTTGAGCATAAAAAGAATTCTATGCCGATGGATAAAAATGAATCAGAAGTTTGTCTTTTTGATCGATTAATTAAAAAAATGAGGAATTAGGCTTATGCGAAGATTTGTGAATAAGCATTTTTGGTTTTTTTGTCTGATTATTTTGGCAATTGGCATGGGTTTAACTTTTTGGTGCACTAGGTGCTGGTTTGGGGGGTGATGATTGCAAGCTCATGCTTATTTAATTTATTCTCATTATTATTTTAGACAGATATATTTTGCAGGATTCTAACGGTAATATTTTCCAGTAAGTAAAAATCTGTTACTATAGGAAAATGTAAGAGATATATAGTCAATTTGAATTGGTGATTAAATGAGTATAAATGTTTTTAAGGGCTTTTTGTTTAGTGTGTTCTTTTATACACATTTTATGCAAGCAATGAATGGTTTATTTTGCATCGAAGTGGGTGGTGAAGAACAAATAGTATCGGTGCCAGGTGCCACTGAGCAAGACATGAAGCGATCTTTTATCACAGTGACGGTTGCCGATGCCCTTTTTGATAAAGAGCAATGGTCTAAAGCGCTCACTTATTATCAGCAAGCTCTTGAAAATAAAGGGATGCCAGCTGTTATTCGTGCACAAGTTCTTGTGCGTATCGCAAAAATACTTACAATCGGTGATTTAGGTGAGTACCCCGTGCAACTTGATTTTAAAAAAGCTTTAACCTCTTTGCAAGAGGCTGCTAAAATTTCAAATATCCCAAATGAGCTGCTCGGTATTATTCATAAAAATATTGCCCTAATATCAACTGTTGGAGGAGATCGTTTTGAGCCTGATTTCCAAATGGCAAGACACGGCTTTAAGCGATTTCTTGGGTTGATTGATGCTAAAGATCCTCGCCGCGCATTAAGCTTGTACTTTTTAGGTAAAAATTATTATTTAGGTGGGCATGGAGCCAAAAAAGATCATAATAAAGCAATCAAGTGCTATTCCGAGGCAATGGCATTAAGGCGATTAGATCCTGAGGCACATAAAATAATGCATTGCCATTTTGGCAACATATATGCTTTTGGGGTCGAGAGCAATGTTGTTCCTGATTATGCAAGGGCTTTTATGCATTTAAAAATTGCGTGTTCTTCGGCTAATTCAAAAATGTTGATTAATGATGTTTTTGGCTGTATTAATAAAGTGATGTCTGCATGCGGACACACAATTCCATTTAAGCTAAAAGAACATGCCCTAATGAATTTTTATCTTGGGAAAATGTTGTATCGGACGAGGAAATGTTTTGAAAAAGACTGGCCTCAAGCTGTTGGGTTTTTTCAAAAGGCTATCAATCCAGAAGTTCATAAACGGTTGCAAGTAGAAGGGCATTATTGCATTGGAAAGGCATTGTATTCCGGTGCAGATGATTTGCAAAAAGATTGGTTGCGCGCTCTTCAACATTTTCGTAACATACTAGTGCTTACGAAAGATAAGGATAAAAGCGTTCGCGCGCATAAATATATTGCAAGCATATTGACTCGCGGTGGCTACGGCATAAATCGAAATCACAAAGCGGCATTTTTGCATTGGCAGCATGTGCTGAAAGCACGAGATAAGCGAGATTATACAACTGCAGTTGCGCATATTCATTTGGGTTGCCTTTATGCAGGGAAAAGTATTGGCAAGCCAGATGTTTCAAAGGCGCTCGCTCATTTACGTTGTGGCAATGTATCTCAAGCAGGCGCTGAGTTTCAAAAATACGCTCAACGTAAGATTTATAAGCTCGAAAAAAAGAATCAAGTGCCTCATATGAAGCATGCATTGGGTTTCGTAGAACCAGTTGAATTGCAGTATGCAAATTCCAGCTACGATACAAGTCCATGTTCTTTTGAAATGGATTAAAGGGACATTGCTTATCCTTTAAATCAAATCACCAATCTACCTGAAGTGTTTGCCGGAACATCCTTTTTAGGATGATCAAGCTTGGCGAGCGTTTTTCTTGTGCACTTTGTATGATGCTTATTATATAAATGCACCATAAAAATTTTTTCGCCTCCTCCCTAATTCTTAATTTTATTGCCTTTTATCATACTTCGTAAAGTATTAACATAGATGTGTTCATGTGCTCAATGTTTTTTATCATTTTCATTCTCTTGACCTTTTGTGGGCAAAACGGTTAAAAAGATATATAAGGGACTTATATAAAGGGGTGAGCGATGAAGCTCAGATTGAGGGATATAAAAAAAGCATTATATTTGGCTAGTGTACTTGCATTTTTGGTGAGTATACATGTCGCATCAGTTTATGTTTTTGCAGTACATCGTTTTTCGGTATTTTATGATCCGTTACTCTCTAGTAAGGCTGAGCAGAAAATTGATGCTTTTATACGCGAGACGGCTTTGTATTCTTTAAGAAAGCCTTCGGAGATTGCTCAACGGTTGCAGGAAGAATTCCCGTTTATTTCATGTGTTACATGTCGTTATCGTCCAGAATGTGTACATATTTCACTTCAAGCATATTCTCCAAGTTTTCAATTAAATAGTGATGAGATTGGTTGCGATATGATTGTTATGCAAAATAATTGGTATGTTCCAGCAGATTATTTTGAGACTTATGTTTATGCGCAAAAACCAAATTTGAAAATAATAACTGAAAATACTGATGAGCAATTACCTTCAGATGTTTTTGCTTATCTTGCTTCTATTGATCAAACATTATTAACCCAAGGTTCAGTGGATTGGCGACATCGTAATGAAATTGTCTTTCAGTTAGCACACATGCCCGTACGCTTGATTTGTAACTATCGGCATAAAGTGACGCAACAATTGCTTGAGCAATGTGGCCAGATAGTTGCAGAAGTTGTACAAAAGCCGTTGTTTAAATCTGGTATAAGTGCTGACGTTCGTTTTGATGATCGTATTATTGTTTCGAAGTTAAAAAGTTAGGGGACGCAAATGGCAAAGGTTTTAAAAGAGCGTCTAATGACCTCGATAGATATTGGGACCACCAAAATTTGTGTGTTGGTAGCCCAGCAAACTGGTGCAGACAATGTTGAAATCCTAGGCATGGGCAAAGCGCCCTCAGAGGGGCTGCAAAAAGGTGTTGTGGTCAATGTTGCCAAAACAATTCAATCAATTCAACAGGCAATAAAAGAAGCGGAATTAGTTTCAGGAATCAGTATTGAATCGGCGTATGTGGGTATTTCGGGGGCACATATTCGTTCACTCAATTCACATGGTGTAGTGCCGATCAAAAAAGGGATGGTGCGTGCATCAGATGTAATAAGTGTTTTGGCTGCAGCACAGGCAATTCCGGTGCCTGAAGGATATCAAGTGTTGCATGTGTTGCCTCAATATTTTGTTATTGATGGTCAAGAGCGTTTGCAAGATCCGATTGGCATGCATGGTATTCGTCTTGAAGTACAAGCACATATTATTTTGGGTGCAATCACTTCGGTGCAAAATTTAGTCAGTTGTTGTGAAGCGGCGGGTATTCATGTTGATGATATTATATTAGAGCCTTTAGCTTCAGCGCAAGCAGTGTTGAGTGAAGATGAACGACAACTTGGTGTTGGGTTACTTGATATTGGTGGCGGCACCGCAGATTTAGCAATCTATCAAAATGGCACCATAGTGCATACTTATGTAGTGCCGGTTGCGGGTAATCACTTCACCAATGATATTGCAATTGGGTTGCGTACCTCTTTAAAAGATGCTGAAAGGGTCAAAATTGAACATGGCTCGGTTGATTTGTACGAAAATAAAGATATTCAAGTTGAGTGTGCGCAAGGGGGAAATATGCGCACTATATCAACACAGACATTGGGCATGATTTTGCATGCACGTGCGCAAGAGTTGCTGCATCTTGTGCGTAAAGAGATTGATAATAAACATCTTAAAATCTATTGCACATCCGGTTTGGTTATAACAGGTGGGGGTTCACTGTTAAATGGTATAGACGTGGTAGCAAAAGGGATTTTTGATATGCCGGTGCGAATTGGAAACTTACATGTTTCTTATGCGTTGCCGGGCACATTAGAAACCCCAATTTATGCAACTGGTTATGGTTTGCTACTTCATGCATTAAAAACACGACAAACACCATTTGGCAGGCATGTTGATGGTCCATTTGTTAAACGCGTTGTATCGCGCATGAAGTCGTGGGTAAACGATTTCTTTTAAGCTGGGGAGACTGGGGATGATAGATCTGGCACGCGAAGAGCACGAGACTCGTGCTGCTTCAATTAAAGTCATTGGCGTCGGGGGAGGTGGAGGTAACACCATAAATAGTATCATCGAATCTGGCTATGAGGGCATCGAATTTGTTGCGGCAAATACTGATGCGCAGGCATTAAACTTATCCAAAGCTTTTCATTGTTTGCAAATTGGTATCAAGTCCACCAAAGGATTAGGTACTGGTGCAAATCCTGAATTGGGTAAACGTTCGGCCGAAGAAGATATGGAGCGCATATTAGAGGCAGTTGGTGATGCTGATATTGTGTTTTTAACAGCAGGTTTAGGCGGTGGCACAGGTTCTGGGGCATTGCCGGTTATTGCACATGCATTGCGCGAAAAAGGCACATTATGTATCGCAGTTGTGACAAAGCCGTTTTTGTTTGAAGGTAAGCGTCGCGCAAAAGTTGCCGAAGCAGCATTAGATGAGCTTAAGAAAAAGGTTGATACGTTAATTGTGATTCCTAATCAAAAGCTGTTATCTATTGTTGATAAACATGTTTCGATGATCGATGCATTTGCCATGATTAATGATGTGTTAGGGCAATCGGTTAGGGGTATTTCGGATATTATCACCAAACCAGGTCATATCAATGTTGATTTTGCCGATGTGCGTACAATTATGAAAGACGGTGGCTTGGCCATTATGGGTACGGGTAAAGCTGGCGGTGAGTCACGTGCCGAAGAGGCTGCATTGAATGCAATTTCTTCGCCTTTGCTTGAAAGTATGGATATTGAAGGGGCGCATGGTTTGTTGCTCAACATTACCGGCGGTCCATCACTAGGTTTGCATGAAATTTCTCAAGCTGCTGCAGTTATTTATGATCAAACAGAAGATGATGCAAATATCATTATAGGTTCAGTGATTGATGAGAATATGGGCGAAGAGGTTTCAGTTACCGTGATTGCGACAGGATTTCATAAGCGGCAAAAGGCTGCCCTACAACAAGAAGCTCAGCAAAGGCCAGCAGCACAAAAGCTAGAGCCACATATGCTTGATGAAATTGAGCCTAAACCAACAGCACACGTAAAATGTGATGCACCTTGGAGAGATGTGGTGCCACAAGCTTCAACGCAAAAATCTGCGCCAACGGTAGCATCAAAAATTGAGACTAAACCTTATACAGCTGTGCTTGATGTGAGTGCATTAGATATTCCAACCTTTATGCGACAACAGCAAAAAGAAAAAGAAGAATAAGAAAAAAGAAGGGCCTTCAATTGAAGGCCCTTCTTTTTTCTTATTACTATCGTTTGCATCATTCAATGCTATGATTTCTATTTGACTTTGCTACAATGAGGTTGAGGTGGGAGAGTTTGGTAGATTTCAACCAATTTTTCGAGGTAAGGTATGGATACGGGGATAAGTGCAGAGGATCAGCAAAAAATTATTGGCGTCTTAAGGGTTTTATTTTCTGATGCTCGAATTTACCTTTATGGTTCACGGGCACGGGGCACACAAAGTTCATTTTCTGATATTGATTTAGCGATTGATATGGGCGAAAAAATTCCTTTATATGCAATAAGCGAAGCTCGAGCGATGTTAAACGAAAGTAACCTTCCATTCAAGATAGATATGGTTGATATGCATCGTATTCCTGAAAAAATGCAGAAATTTATCCAAAAAGAGGGCATAGAATGGATATAACAAAGGAGCGATATGCGCTTGCTCAACGGGCTTTGAGTAGATTGGGTAGCACCTTAAAAAAAGATAGAAAAAGAAGCGTATTCTGGGTCTGACTTTGAAGAAATGCGTGATGCTGCGATTCAGCGTTTTGAGTTTTCCATCGACACTTTTTGGAAATTTTTGCATACCTATATGCAAGAGGTTGAAAAACTTAATATTCAAGGGGTTGCAAGTCCACGTTCGACATTTAGATATGCATTGCAATCTGGCAAAATTGTCGATGATGAATATAAATTGTGTATAAATATGATTGAGGACAGAAATAGAACTTCTCATACTTATAACGAAGAAACTGCTCAGGAAATATTTGAGCAACTGGCCAAATATTATAATTTTCTATTGAGTTTAGTAGAAAGATTTTCAGATTAATTTTTTTTGCATATCGATTATTAAGAGGTTGATATGTGACAACAGCAGAAATAAAAAGAAGAATAAGAACAAAAAAGGGCCTTCAATCGAAGGCCCTCAATAATATTTTATATCTTTAAAAACTACTGATGTGTGCATCTATTGCTGTCGTCATCACTATCGCTATTGCCACTGTCTATTATAGCATCAATTGCTTCGAGGCGTTCGTAGGGGTCATCTGCAAATGCGCTGTTTTCGCTATTGTCTTTGGATGAATCGCTATGTTTTATTATGATTTCTTTTGCAGCTTTATTTAAAGCGTTGAGGAGGTTTTGCTCTTGTTCTGATGTAATGTTCTTTTGTAATGGGCTTTTATTGATGCCATAATTACTTTTCGTTTTTCTTGGCTGTTCTGAAAGGTTGTTGATCCTAGAGGTGAAAAATTCCCGTGCGGTATTTTTGATACTCTCTATATTAAGTGGCTCACATTCACCTAACCCAGAAAGAAGTGCAAGGGCGGCTGGGAGTTTCTTTTTTGTGTAAGGCAACATATCGGCTTCCATATCAACATCTTGAAGTTGGGATAGGGCGCTTTGAGTGCCATAGATTTTATGATCATCGGATCGTTCTTGAAGCATAAGAAAACAGCGCCACAGTCCCGCAATCTCCCATCGGGCTAGGCTTTCAATGGGGTCCTTTTTCTCTGTAATAAGAACTTGTAGTCGTTTTACTTCATGTGGGATATTTTTTTTCGATTCGTCTTGCCATGCAATAATTTGTTTGAGGAAGGTTGTTACGAGTTCTTCTTGCTTTTGAATATTCAGTTTTGAGGAGCTGCTTTGATCGGATGATGAGCTTGCGGATAATTGCAAAGATGTCAACAAGGCGATTGATAGAAAAAAAATGTTCTTGTGCATTATGACTCTTTTGATAAAAGTGTGTTTTTTAATGCCTTAAGTTTACTTTTTTTTTATATTTTTACCAACGATAAGCAATGAGCACAAGATCAACGCAATTTGCGTCCGGAACCTGCAATGTGTTGCATCCATTTTTCAGCATAGAGACTTGCCTTAGGGGCTCTACGCTTTTGATCGTTCTTATATAATGTAACGTTGGTTATAGTCATTGGAATGCGATTAGCCTCAGAATGACGTTCGAATCTTTTATAATGTTGCCGGCTAAATTGTGCAAGGCGGCTGCCATTTATAATTGCCAGCTCAAATGGCCTTTGTTGTTTGAGTAGGTTGGGTACAGTTTCAGGTTTGATTTTAATAAATGTAACATTGTCTTTGTCTTTAACGTTTGATGCATCTTTAGATAAAGCGTCTATAAATGCATCTTCCTCTGGAATGTTGCCATAAGTAACAGGCTCAAGTGTTGGGCGATGTTCATCATATGTTCTGCCAGTTCGATCAGAATTGAAAAAGATATAGGCATTTCTGCCGGTGGGTAGTTTATAATATAGATAAACTTGGCTGCCAGTTTTATACGGTTTTGTTTGTTGAGTAGCTTTTTTTAGACCCTTCTTATCTGCTTGGCAGTGTTGGGGTAGAAACATGATCGATAATAACATTATTGCAATAATAGGTTTCATATAACCTCCTTATGTGTTTTAATTTAGTATAGTATATATGCATGTTGTGGATCAATGGTTTGTGCTCATATGTAATTTGCTATGATTAATGGTTTTTATATAAGCTATAAAAAACTTTTATTATTATTTCTTATTGAAGGGTTTCTTTATGTTGTTGCGCGTGTTATTGCTTTCCTGTTTTGCTATTAATCTTTTTGCGTCATCTGATTCGGATAAAAATGTAGGGCGATTTATGGCGTTGCCAAAAGATTATGCAGGCCATGCATCACATTCTGAGAATCATTATGGCCAAAATGGTGTGTTTGACACTCAAATGGGAGCTGCGATTTCATCTTTTATTCATTATGATGCTGATTTTGGTGATAAAGATACATTTTTGAAGGTTGTTCATGAGGCACTTCAAAAAGAAGAGGTTGTTGTGCCTTTTATCAACGATTTGCAAACAAAAGATAACAAGGAAGAATCAGTCAATATCTACTTAAAGTCAGCGCTTAAAGAGATGATTTTGGCGTCTTTAGATGTAGTTGATGCAAAAGAAGTGTCACGTAAATTAAAGCTGTTTGGGTTGCTTCACGTTGATATGCCAAATAAAGAAAGTTGTGGCCTGAGTGCATACTTTCAGATTGGGTGTAATTATCAGTTGAGTCATGATTGTACTATTTTAGAGGATCCTGAAGATAGATGGACTGGGTGTGCAAAACATGGTGATGTTAAGTGGGCTAAGTTTTGTGTAATCTCCTTAATTAGCAGCGATCCGTGTACGACTTTTCCTCTTGAACTCCTTCAAGAAGGGAAAGTCACTCCAACAAAAGCTGCAAGTATTATGTTAGGTTTTAAGGATTTAAAAAATAAGTCAATGGTGGCCGTGTTTAATCAAAAAATCCTAAAGGCATTTGCTAAAAAACATCAGGTAAGCACAAAGCCTAATGATAATCAGTGTCAAAAAATACTTTCACTTTCACCTGAAAACGAGTAGAAGTAAATCTTATTGTTTTAAGGTGTTATCGGCAATAGAAGGGGCGCATTATGCGCCCTTTTGAATTCGCAATCAAATCATGCCATACTCTTTGGTATTGCTCACAAAGTTGAAAAAACTAAAAGGTATTGCATGAAACAAAAGAAAAATCACTCATTGTTAGCTTTATTAATTATTCTCACGAGTTGTGCATCATCTCAATTGCATGGTGTATATGAGAGCGGGCGGACTTCTTCATCATCGCATTTAAAATCACAAGATCTTTTGTGGGGAGTTTTGGGCGTGGTCGGTACGATGACCGGTGTTTATGCATTGGGCAGATGGTGTGGTTGGTGGGGCGAAGCGTCAAATGACACATTGCTTGAGAGCGGTCGCAATAACTTAGCCAAAGCTGACAAATATCAAGGGATATTGCGTTTAATTATGCGTGCTCATGAGGGCAATACATTTGACATCGTGCATCAACTAGATGAAGAGTTGTTATATGAATGTGCTTTGGCAAAGCGTGCGGCATCCTCTATTGATTCATATATAGGTAATTTGCGCTCTCACATAGCGGATCTTAAATCGAGTCATCGGTCGCTTAGTGATCGTATGAATGATCTATCGCACGATAAAAATTGGCATGAAGTTAAATATGTGCATGATCGTATGGATAACCTGGGCCGACAAATCAAGGATGTTGTTGGCGAGCTTGAGCTATTGTATGCATTTTTGCATGAACACAAAAGTTATTTCAAATTGTTTGAAACTGAGGATAAGTTTGCCCAAAGATATCGACGTGAGATTGAGGTTTTGCAACAATATGCTGATGATGAATATGCCTGTAGAAAAGCATTGCGTTCATGTATCTTGAGCCAGTATTCGGGTGCATTTTCTCTGATCGATTTTGTGCAAAAACTAAAAAGAGACATTCCAGCTCTAGAGCATGTTCTAGAGCGTCCAGCATATAATTATGCAACACGTTCTGGCTATGCCCATGCTTTGTTGCAAACATTGTGTAAAATGCGAGAGTTTGTTGTGTCAGATAAAGAATATGTGTGCATGCTTGCTCAATATGAGCATGCACAGCGAGAGAAAGAACGTTTGCGTTTAGAGCGTGAGCGTTTATATGCAGAACAGCGCATTGCAGCGGCCAAAGAACGTGAGGCTTATGCCAAGCAGCGTGCAGCAGCAGCAAAAGAGCGCGAAGCTCGCGCAAAAGAAAAGAAAAATCAGCTAAAAGAGCAAGAGATGTGGCAAAATCAGCAGCAGAACTATGGGTGGTAGGCGTTGATCACTATTTTACGTATTTAAGCGGTATAGCGCGCTAAAGCAAAGTCTTTATTTGAAAATCCTGCAGCAACGATTTTTCCATCCGATTGGAATACTAATGAGTTTATCTGTGATATTGAATCTGTGCCGCCGATAGTTGTGGTTGTAATTCCATTGGTGCCAAAAGTTGCATCAAGTGATCCCGTCGACGAATAGCGTGCAATAATGAATTGTGTCGCTTGGTTGCCCAGGCTTGACCCTCCAACAAGAATTTTACCATCATCTTGTATTATTGTGGCATAGGCTGCATCGTTATATTGATATTGCGTTGTAACAATCCCAGTGGTATTAAAAGTTGTATCCAAATTTCCATTTGTGTCATATCGAACAATCGCAATTTTGTTTTTATTAAATTCGGTTGTATAGCCAGTAACAACTATTTTTCCATCATTTTGTATGGCTAGTGCATTTGCTTCGCTGTAATCTCCAATAGATGTTTCAACAATGCCGTTGGTGCCAAATGTATTATCAAGTGTCCCATCCGTGTTGTAACGAATTGTGACGAATGTGTTAATTAAGCTGTTGCGTGCAACGCCTACTGCAACAATTTTACCGTCGGTTTGAAGTGCGATTTGATTTAGCTTAGCATGTATGCCAATTTGCGTAAAAATTATCCCTGTTGTGCCCAAGGCCGTATCTAAAGATCCGTCTGAATTGTATCGAGCAAGTACAAATTGAGCAACTCCATAAATGGTTGTTCCTCCAACAACAGCTTTGCCGTCGTCTTGTATTTTTAATGATGAAGCCGATGACCCTGATCCGGTGGATGTAATTACGAGACCGTCCATATCGAAAGATGTATTGAGTTCGCCAGTTGTTGTATAGCTTGCAACTAAAAGGTCTGTTTGATTTTCATATGTGAGGCCACATATTATGATGTTACCATCATCTTTTAGATCAATTCCCATGCCATTAGCTTTTAATCCAACTGATAGTTGTTGGGTGCCATCAGAGTTAAATGATGTATCGAGAAGGCCATTAGATGTGTAACGAGCAAGTGCGGCTTGTTCGGTGAATCCCATGGAAGTTCCTATGACTACGATTTTATCATCTGTTTGTACGGTGCATGATTGAATCCAGTCAAGACGTTGGATCGATGTCGTAACTATCCCATTGTTATCTGGTCCAAATGTTGTATCGAGATCGCCTGCACAGAGATCTGTGATAGTCATGGATGTTATTGCAACTAAAAGGACCATATATTGGTTGCTGTTCATGTGGTTATTTCCTTAGCTAATTTTTGTTATTGAAAGCGTTATGCTTGGTGCAGTTGTTGCCCCAGCTATTGTTTGTCCGATTAATCTATCGTTTGTATTTCCTCCGGCATATTGAATCGTTAGGATTCCTGTTGGGCTTAAATTATGCAAAAAGGCGTTTGACATAGTTACAACTGAATTATTTGATTGATAATCAACACTCATCTGGCTTCCTGGTATTTCGGCTTCGTTAAAAAGAGCTCGCATTTCCCCTTGGTTTTGGCCACCACCACTTCTTTCACTTACGGTATTATAAATGATTTGATATACCCCTGTAGCGCTAGGAATAAAGCCGGTAAAGCTTGGAGATCCGAGCGTTGACCAGCCATTAATTTCAGGCGTAGCGCCAAACGTTACATTCTGGTATGTATTCGCAACTGCAATGTTTTGTATTGCAGTTGAATATGCAAAGAGATAGTTAGTCCTGATAGCTCCACCGGTTGCACCTTGATTACCGGTAGCTCCAGTATTACCTGTGTTACCTGTTACGCCTTGGTTACCTGTAGCTCCCGTATTGCCAGTTGCGCCTGTGTTCCCAGTATTGCCAGTTGGTCCTTGATTTCCAGTTGGACCAGTATTTCCTGTGTTGCCAGTTGGACCTTGATTTCCAGTAGCTCCAGTGTTGCCCGTATTGCCGGTCGGGCCTTGATTACCCGTGTTGCCAGTTGGACCTTGATTACCTGTTGGACCAGTGTTTCCCGTATTGCCGGTCGGTCCTTGATTACCTGTATTGCCGGTCGGTCCTGTGTTTCCCGTGTTGCCAGTTGGTCCTTGATTACCTGTAGCTCCAGTATTGCCCGTGTTGCCAGTTGGTCCTGTGTTCCCAGTATTGCCGGTTGGCCCTTGATTTCCGGTCGGTCCTGTGTTTCCCGTGTTGCCGGTTGGTCCAGTGTTTCCAGTATTGCCTGTTGCGCCTGTGTTCCCTGTTGGACCAGTGTTTCCCGTGTTTCCGGTTGGACCTTGGTTACCAGTAGCTCCTGTGTTACCCGTATTGCCAGTTGGTCCAGTGTTTCCAGTATTGCCGGTCGGGCCAGTATTACCTGTGTTACCAGTTGGCCCGGTGTTTCCGGTAGCTCCAGTGTTGCCCGTATTGCCGGTCGGGCCTTGATTACCCGTGTTGCCAGTTGGGCCTTGATTACCTGTTGGTCCTTGGTTGCCAGTTGGCCCTGTATTTCCAGTATTGCCGGTCGGTCCTTGGTTGCCGGTTGGCCCAGTATTCCCGGTATTACCAGTTGGGCCTTGATTACCTGTGTTGCCAGTTGGTCCAGTGTTTCCCGTATTGCCGGTCGGTCCTGTGTTACCGGTATTGCCAGTTGGTCCTGTGTTTCCGGTATTTCCAGTCGGACCTTCGTTACCAGTATTTCCAGTTGGGCCGGTATTGCCCGTATTGCCAGTTGCGCCTTGGTTACCTGTTGGACCAGTGTTTCCCGTATTGCCGGTCGGTCCTTGATTTCCGGTAGCTCCAGTATTTCCCGTGTTTCCGGTTGGGCCTTGATTTCCGGTGTTGCCAGTTGGTCCTTGGTTACCGGTTGGTCCTGTGTTTCCCGTATTGCCGGTCGGTCCTTGGTTGCCGGTTGGTCCTGTGTTACCTGTGTTGCCAGTTGGTCCAGTATTACCAGTATTTCCAGTCGGGCCTGTATTGCCCGTATTGCCAGTTGGTCCTGTATTTCCTGTATTTCCAGTCGGTCCTGTGTTACCTGTGTTGCCAGTCGGCCCAGTATTGCCTGTATTGCCGGTCGGCCCTTGATTTCCAGTCGGACCTTCGTTACCGGTTGGACCTGTATTTCCGGTATTGCCAGTTGGCCCTTGATTTCCAGTTGGACCTTCGTTACCAGTATTGCCAGTTGCGCCTTGGTTACCTGTTGGTCCAGTGTTTCCCGTATTACCGGTCGGTCCAGTGTTTCCCGTATTACCGGTCGGTCCTGTGTTACCGGTATTTCCAGTTGGGCCAGTGTTTCCTGTGTTGCCAGTTGGCCCAGTATTGCCCGTATTGCCGGTCGGCCCTTGATTTCCAGTCGGACCTTCGTTACCAGTATTACCAGTTGGGCCTTGGTTACCGGTTGGTCCTGTGTTTCCCGTATTGCCAGTTGCGCCTGTGTTGCCAGTTGGTCCAGTGTTCCCAGTATTACCAGTTGGGCCAGTATTACCTGTATTGCCGGTCGGCCCTTGATTTCCTGTGTTACCAGTAGCTCCTGCGTTACCCGTGTTGCCAGTTGGTCCTGTGTTTCCCGTATTGCCGGTTGGTCCAGTGTTACCAGTATTACCTGTTGCGCCTGTGTTCCCGGTATTGCCTGTCGGACCTTCGTTACCGGTTGGACCAGTGTTTCCTGTATTGCCAGTTGGCCCGGTATTTCCGGTATTACCGGTTGGGCCTTGATTTCCAGTTGGTCCTTGATTACCTGTTGGACCTTCGTTACCGGTTGGACCTGTATTTCCGGTGTTGCCGGTTGGCCCAGTATTGCCCGTATTGCCAGTTGCGCCTTGGTTACCTGTTGGACCAGTGTTTCCCGTATTGCCCGTGTTGCCAGTTGGTCCAGTGTTCCCAGTATTGCCGGTCGGTCCTGTATTGCCAGTTGGCCCGGTGTTACCTGTTATACCTGTATTCCCCGTGTTACCAGTTGGTCCTTGATTGCCGGTTGGTCCAGTGTTTCCCGTGTTTCCGGTTGGACCTTGATTTCCGGTTGGGCCTTGATTACCGGTTGGTCCAGTGTTACCAGTATTGCCTGTTGCGCCTGTGTTGCCAGTTGGTCCAGTATTTCCAGTCGGGCCTGTATTGCCCGTATTGCCGGTTGGTCCTTGATTACCTGTTGGACCAGTATTACCGGTATTGCCGGTCGGCCCTGTGTTTCCCGTATTGCCAGTTGGTCCTTGATTACCTGTTGGACCAGTATTACCTGTGTTCCCGGTTGGGCCTTGATTTCCAGTCGGGCCTGTATTGCCCGTGTTGCCGGTTGGTCCTTGATTTCCAGTCGGACCTTCGTTACCGGTTGGTCCAGTATTGCCCGTGTTGCCAGTTGGTCCAGTGTTTCCAGTATTGCCGGTTGGCCCTTGATTTCCGGTCGGTCCTGTATTTCCTGTATTTCCAGTCGGTCCAGTGTTTCCTGTGTTGCCAGTTGGCCCTGTATTTCCTGTGTTGCCAGTCGGGCCTTGATTTCCAGTTGGCCCAGTATTGCCCGTATTGCCGGTTGGTCCTTGATTACCTGTTGGACCTTCGTTACCGGTTGGACCTGTATTTCCGGTGTTGCCGGTTGGCCCAGTATTGCCCGTATTGCCAGTTGCGCCTTGGTTACCAGTTGGCCCAGTATTTCCCGTGTTTCCGGTTGGGCCTTGATTTCCGGTGTTGCCAGTTGGCCCTTGATTACCAGTTGCGCCTTGGTTGCCGGTTGGTCCAGTGTTTCCCGTATTGCCAGTTGCGCCTGTGTTTCCCGTATTTCCAGTCGGGCCTGTATTGCCCGTATTACCGGTCGGGCCTTGATTACCGGTTGGGCCAGTGTTTCCTGTATTGCCAGTTGGACCTTGATTACCTGTAGCTCCAGTATTGCCCGTGTTGCCAGTTGCACCTTGGTTACCAGTAGCTCCTGTGTTACCCGTGTTGCCGGTTGGGCCTTGATTACCGGTTGGACCAGTATTGCCCGTGTTGCCAGTTGGTCCAGTGTTTCCAGTATTGCCAGTTGCGCCTGTGTTCCCAGTATTGCCGGTCGGTCCAGTATTGCCAGTTGGCCCGGTGTTACCTGTTATACCTGTATTCCCCGTGTTACCAGTTGGTCCTTGATTACCTGTTGGACCAGTATTACCGGTCGGGCCGGGTCCAGGATTTCCTGTAGGGCCTTGATTACCGGTATTTCCTGTATTGCCAGTTGGCCCTTGATTACCGGTAGCGCTTTTGAATCGTGCAGCACATTCACAACAAATTTCTTGAATGTTAATTTTGGGTGCATATTGAATTGGTTGCCCATGGGGGCGTGGCGAGCGAATAAAAGAGTTAACTTTTTTTTTAATGCAATATGGGCATATATAAGGGTCATTGTGTTTTGCATTATTAAAAAACAAAATGACCCGTTTTGCTTTTAGGTCTTTATAGTAGTTTTTTAAATATTTTCCAATGGTATGCAATTGCACCGTTTTATTTTTCCTGATAATTATTATTGCGTGCAGTATCACATTGAGGATTCGGTCATATGCAAATAATCGTTGCCCCTGCTTTATATGCAAAAACAAATGTAGGAATTGATGATTATAATCATCGGATGGATAAAGATCGGGCAGTGTAATTATGAGTTTTCGTATGAGCTCAGGTACATAGGTTATTTCATTTGATTGATGTGAAAGAATGTAGGCAATCTCTTTTCTTGAAAGAGCTTTTTCTGCTTTTGGTGTATTGTATAACGCTAAAAAAAGTGATAAAAAAAATATGGCGATAGTTGTGTGAGGCGCTCTAGTATTCATAAAAGTGGCGTCCTTTTTATTTAAAAAAACTTTATCATTTTTTTGTTACATGTTATATACACTTTTAGCACAAATTAAACAAAATTGTATGTATTTTGGATTAAAGTAAAAAAAGGAAGTTGCTGATGAGGTATGATATTCTCTTGTTAATGTCCCTATGTATGGATATGCATGCTTTTATGATACAGCGTGTTATATTGGCAACTGATACACATGAGGATTATATTGAATTTTGGCCAATTGTTGCAAAGGCATGGAAAGATGTAATGGGCATAACTCCCACGTTGGCTCTCATTGCAAAGGAAGGCATTGAAATTGATGCATCACTTGGAGAAGTAATCCGTTTTGATCCCATAGAGGGGATTCCAACTTCATTTCAGGCACAAGTAGTTCGATTGTTGCTGCCAACTTTATTTCCAGATGACATCTGTATCGTTTCAGACATCGACATGGTCCCATTGAAAAAAGAATATTTTATCGATACCGTCAAGCCGTATTCACGTGATGCATTTGTTGTTTTTAGAGATAATGCCTATAGAGCCCAGGAGTGTAAATTTCCAATGTGCTATATAGCCGCCAAAGGCCAAACATTTAAAGAGGTGTTTAATATAGATCAAAATGGTTCTATCGAGCAAAAAATGCGTGAGTGGTATGCGCTCAATTTAGGATGGAACACCGATGAATTAGTGTTGTATGAATCACTTAAGAATTGGGATGGGTGGAAAGCGCGAGGCGTCAAATTGGGGCATGGCGTTGGAAACAGAATTGATCGTAGCTGTTGGATGTATGACCCACAATTTTTAGATCAAGGTTATTATATTGATGCGCATTGTCCACGCCCTTATAGTGCTCACAAAAAAACAATTGATGATTTAGTTAAACGAGCACGATCTAAACAGAAAAAAAGATGGTTAGAGAATGCTGATTATGGTACCCATATGGCTCCTTTATTAACGGTAGTTTCAAATACTAGTGGGCCTATATTGGAAATGGGTTCAGGAGATTTCAGTACTCCTTTATTACACGCAGTTTGTTCAGCGAAAAAGCGTTTATTATTCACAACAGATACTGATCGGTCATGGTTAAATAATTTTGTTGATCTCGAAAATGATTGGCATACCTTTAAATATGTACCAGTTTATGATGACGATTGGCAGCTTAATCCGCATCCAGAGCTATGGGATGAGGTTGGTGCAAATACACACTGGTCGGTTGTGCTTATTGATCATAGGCCAGGGGAGCGACGCATACAAGATGTTGTGCGTTTGCGAAATAACGCAGATGTTTTTGTGGTACATGATTCTCAGCAACCTTCTTATGGCTATGACGCAGTGCTTAATACGTTCAAGTATAAGTATGTATACGAGCGTTATACAACGCAAACAACAATAGTGAGTGATTCGATTGATATTGCAACTTTTTTTAAAGATTAGATTATGTTTGTGATACTTTTTTTAATTACATTATGCATGTCAAGCATCAATGCCAACTACGATCCTTTAGTTAATCCGCGCATTTCAATTATTACCTCAGTGTATGATGGTGATGATTTTATTGCGGGGTTTTTATCCGATATAACTCGGCAGACTATTTTTGAGCAATGCGAATTAATTATGATTAATGCAAATTCGCCTGGTGATGAAGAGCCAATTATTCAAGCTTATATGCAAAATTTTCCTAACATTGTCTATAAAAAATTGGATAAAGATCCGGGGCTTTATGCAGTGTGGAACATGGCAATTAAGATGGCAAAAGCTCCATTTATAACTAATGCAAACCTAGATGACCGAAGGAATCCTGAATCGCTAGAGATGCATGTAAAGGCTCTTGAAGAAAAAGAGTATATTGATTTAGTGTATTCAGATTTTCATGTAACATTTGAAAAAAATGAGACGTATGAATCTAACACTCACCCTTATTCGGTTTTTCCTGAAGAGTTTTCATCTGGCGTAATGTATAGATGTGTTACGGGGCCACAACCTATGTGGCGTAAAAGTGTACATGAGCGCCATGGTTACTTTGATGAAACTTTTGTTGCCGGCGGAGATTTTGAAATGTGGAATCGTGTTGTAAGTAAAGGCTCCATCTTTTATAAAGTTCCTGGTATTAGTGGTCTTTATTATTATAATCCTAAAGGGCTTTCTACTGACGTAACAAAAGAAAATATACAAAAAGAGGAATTGGCAAGAATAAATGACCTTTATAGTTATATGTGGGTTACTGATTACCAATATTTTTGTACCGCTGCGGATGCAAAATATTTTTCTAATCTCTTGAATTTGATTGGCAGTATTCACAATGTGAGCTATAAAGAAGTAGGTGAAATTGCTGTTTTTGATTTGGGAATGACTCAAGAGCAAATAGAGCATTTGAGGACAATTGAAAAAGTTACTGTGCGTCGCATAGAGCTAACACATGCAGATTTATTAAAGCAGTTTGTTGTAAGTGGGTATGGTAAAACGGTTCCAGGATGGTATGCATGGAAGTTCGTTATTCTAAAACAAGCTTTAGAGTTGTTTCCCTATGCTTTGTGGGTTGATTCGGGCACCACTATTTTGAAGCCACTTAATACTTTGTTTAGGTATATTCAGGATTCAGGATATTTTCTTTGTACCATGGGTGACGAAAAGTTTTACGACCAGATAGTCCATCCAATCAAATGGGGAACAACGGACTATGTAAAAGAATATTTTCATTTAGATCGATCAGAAAGAAAATGGATTTTGGATAAAGAGCCTTTGTTGAGTGGCACTCTTGGTGTTTCTCGAAAAGCATTGGATTATTTGGTTGATCCGCTTTATAAGTTTTCTTATCATTTACGATTATTTGAGGATGATGGAACAACTGAAAATGGCTTTGGGACGGCGCGGCATGATCAAACCATCTTGAGTATATTTGCCTATAAAAATGGTCTCACTATACATTCAGAAGATCATACGCAAGGGATGCCCATTTATTTGCCAATTAATGGGAAGTATGAAGATTTTTATGTGACATGGGATAAAGAGTTTGTTAATGATAATACGTGTATTTATAATTCAAGATGCGACTTGAGTAACTATGATTATCACGTTAATTGTATCCGCTATAAATAATAGGCATTGTATTTATTTATCTTCGTATAAGTAAAAATAGTATGGCGTATTTATAACTTCTTCAGTTTTGAGTAGTCCTGACCGCGCAATTGCCATTGCCCAGTCGGTATCTTCGCCAAAGTTTTTTTCAGGAAAATTGAATTGAACTGCAACAGAACGTTTTATTGGATTTAAGTGATTCGGCGGCCTGAAATAGGTGTTGTTGTGTTCAAAATATTTATTATATGCAAGTGAGTGAATGAATGTTTTTGCGTTTGTGCCATTGGTTGTAATGATGCCCGTTAAACTTACACAATCGGGATGTTGTTGTAACTTTTCATGAATCATTTGAATGAAGTTATCATGGATATCGTCGTCATCATCAATAAATTGTACATATTTGCCATTGCTTTCTTCGATTAATTTGTTGCGTTTATGCCCAATAGAATGTTCGTTTTTTTTATCTTTGCAGCTCAAGATTTCTATGTGATCTTTAAGGCCAAGTTTATCGATTTGATTTTTGAGCTTAGTGCATAGTTTTTCATAAGATTCCTCGCGTTCCTCGATGGTGCAAATAAGAATGCTCCATAGTATTGGCGTCCCGTTATCAATTTCTTGTTGAGGCAATTCAAAAAAGTTTGCACGACGTTTCATAAAAGTTTTGGCATCTTGTTCGTGATATGTTTCATTTTTTCTATATTGCTCATCCATTGGTGCAGCACCCCAGGCGGGATGATTGTGCTTTATGATTACCTGTTCCATCACTTTCTCTTTATTGAGTATTTTTGCTACATGCGTTAATTCAACGTTGCATACAAGGGCTTTATATGCAGGGTTATAAATATAGCCAAAGCGGTTGTAAAATGTCCGCCCGATTACGGGAAGTGTGTTACATTGACCGCCAACAAATCCATCATGAAAATTTAAAACTCCGTCCAGATCGGGAAAATGGCTGGACATTGAATTGACAATTATTTGATCAAAGCCTTTGACAATAGGTGCCATGTCATCATGTGCAGCAAGTATTATTTCAAAATCAATTTCGCCCACGCCTTGATTAAAGGCTTCAACTTTGCATGCATTGTTACTAAAGTTATAGATTAAATTGGGGTAATTGTTTAAACGCTGAATAACAGGCAGGTTGTTCATGCTTTCATCATCTTCATCACATGAAATAAAAAATAGATAAGGAACTTTAAATGATAATTTTTGGTAAAAAGCATCTAAGTTTTTAAAGAATTGATGTGGTCGAGAGCGAGTTGGTATTTTTATTAGAAGTGTTGTTTCATGTGCGGAGATGTGTGTAATGCCAAATATGAGCATCAAGAATGTTTTTTTGATATAATTCATTGTGCTGTATCCCATACATTTTTTAGTTAGAACTTGATTCTTATTTCTTTACAATTATTAAGCTTTACTTAATGCTTCCAAGTAGGTAGCGAGATTACGCAATAAATGAGGCATTTCTTTATAGCTCATTGCTTTACGTGTGCAAATTTCACCGAGTACATAGTCCCCTACTTGCCAGGCAGATTTACTGAGTAATTCGTATCTGCGAAAGTGATAGATTTCGGGGTCAACGAATAATAAATCATTTTCAGGATATGGCATTTCATAGGCACGCTTTGCAAATAGATAGCAAAGAGGAGCGTTTTTTGGGGATTCAGATTCCGGCCAATAGTATTCAGCAATTCTGATCAAAGGTTCTGCGCGATGCGGCATTATTTTGTGTGCCTCAAAATAATAATCCATTGCTTTATGCCATGAGTGTTGTTCATTTGTTTTTTGAAGAATATTTGTGATGCGGCCAAGTCTATAGAACGTTTCATATGTTTCTTCATAATGACCATCTTGTTTACATCGAATTTTATAATATTTGAACGCGTTTTCAAAATCAAGTAAACACTCGTAGGTTTGTGCAAGATAGAAAGTTGTGCGTGGGTCATTAGGATTTTCTTTAAATCTATTGAGTAGGAGTTCTTTGTCTCGATGCCATCGTTGACGAGATTTTTCTATGCCTTTGTGACTTGCGGTTAGCTCGAAGTAGACATCACGAGGAACTTTTTTCATGATTTCAGTTGCGACGCTTTCGTGAATACTGCCATTAAATCTTGCTCCAGAATTTGAACGGAAAAGTCGTGGAGTCTGAAAATCAATAGTATTGTTTTTTGTTCGAATAAGGTAACATTGGCCATTGTCATTTATATGGTTATTGCAAAACTTGATTAGGCTATTGATGTTATACAGATACCATTCTGCGTCAGGCATTAAAAAAAAGGTGATTTCTGGGAATGCCTCTTCAGCTAATTCAAGTGCACGGTTGCGAGATGTTGCAAAATCAATAAAAGGTTCTTGTTCTATGTGCCAATTTTTTATGTTGTGCTGTTTGAAGTAGTTTTGTACTATGGCTATAGTTTCATCGTTTGATCCCGTATCAAAGATAAGGAATGACTCTATGCCCGCTTGAACATATGGCTCTAGCGTTTTATTGATGACGGTTTCTTCATTTTTTACCATGAGAACCACGGCAAAGGGATCTTGATTGGTTCCATGTGCTAAAAAGACAAATTTGATAAGCAAAAAGAGGGCTGTTTTTTTCATGGCGAACATCTTTCTTAATTAAGATTTGATTGCATGGAAGAAAACTAACAAAATTAAGCTATTTGTAAAGAGTATCAAAAAGACGGTGTTTTCTTTTTTATTCATACGCAAAATCAGCAGCAGAACTATGGGTGGTGGTTGCATCTTATAATTTGCACGTTATACTCGATAAAACAATCAAAAATCCCCCTCAATCGTAACCGAGGGGGATTTTCTTACATTACTTTTTATTTTGATCCAAAGGAGATCGAATATAATGCTTTTGCATAGTAATCCACTTTTTTCTATCTATTTTGGCTCCGCTGAAGATGATCTTGACCCTGATAGTTACCTCACTTACCCTCCGGGGATACGCTTACTTTCACTTGATCCATATAAAAAATTAAAAAAAAGAATGCAATTGGATCGATTGCATTTTTTGCAGCAGATACATTCTGATAAAGGCATTGTTGTCGCACAGGAGCAATTTGAACCATTTAAGGTGCCAGGGGACTATCTTATCACACAAGAAAAAAAAACTGGCCTGGGTGTTATGACTGCCGATTGTTTGCCTATCGTGTTTTATGATAATTTAAATCACGCAATTGCTATTGCTCATGCTGGTTGGAGAAGTTCGATTGGCGAAATTGCTGTCAAGACGATGCAAGAGATGCAACAGCTTTATGGCACGAAGGGAGAACATTTACGTGTGTTTTTTGGTCCTTCAGCTAAAAAATGTTGCTATCAGATAGATAATGATTTTTTGATGCATCTAGAATCTTTTTCCTTTTCCGATCAAGTCATATTCAAGGATGATGGTGGCATGCGATTCGATTTGCCGCTCTTTAATCGTTTGCAACTTGAAGAGATTGGTGTGCCAAAAGAAGCATTTAAAATGGATTATAATATATGTACCATTTGTGATAAGCGCTATTGCTCATATCGTCGTGATGGCAATAAAGCATTGAGGCAAATGACAGTCGTTGCGTTAAAATAAGCTAAAAAAAAGGCGGCAGAGAACTGCCGCCGCCTTAAAAAAAATCGGTGTATTTTTTAATATTGCAATAACAAACCAGCCTTGCGGCATTGTTCAAGAGCTTCGCGTTGTTTATTGAGAAAGACGGGATCAAATACCATGCCTTTTGCTTCACTTATAATGTCTTGTTGTGCTTCCCGGCAAATTTGGGGATCAACATTGGAACTTTGGGTTTCATGAGCATGTATTTTTTGCGGTACGACCGTATCCTCTTCATGCTGTGGCTTTGCATGTAAAAAGCCTATAGTACACAGAAAAAACAATAATAATTTCTTCATTTTATTCCTCTAAATGCGAGACACATTACCTTTCGTATATATTTTTATGTTATCAGTGCGGGGGTTCAAATTGCAAGGAATTTGGTAAAAATGAGAGATTAACAGCTAAAAACAGCTAAAAAACAGATATGAAAAAACCGGTATGATTGGTGATTGGTGGTAGATATGCTATACTGCGCTATGCAGTTATTTTTGGGCGGCTTCATTTACTTTTTCTGTATTCATACGTTAAACTTGCTGCATATTATTTAAGTTCATATAGGTCTTTTTTTAGGATTGTTAGATGATTGGAAAAATATTAGCCACTATCATGGGCACAAACAATGCACGGCAGCTACGAAAATTACAGCCTCTAGTCAAAAAAATTAATGCTTTAGAGCCTGAAATAATTGCGCTTAATGACGAGCAATTAGCAGCGAAAACAAATGAGTTTCGTGAGCGTTATCAAAATGGTGAAAGTCTGGATAAGTTATTACCTGAGGCATTCGCTGTTGTACGTGAAACAGCAAAACGTGTGTTGGGGCAACGTCATTATGACGTGCAACTTCTGGGTGGCATTGTTTTGCATCAAGGTAAAATCGCTGAGATGAAAACCGGTGAGGGTAAAACATTAACTGCAACATTGCCACTTTATCTCAATGCTCTTTCGGGCAAAGGTGCGCATTTGATTACCGTGAATGATTATTTGGCAACGCGTGATGCTGATTGGATGCGTCCGGTTTATGAATTTCTTGGTTTGACCGTTGCTTCATTGCAAAATCAGATGAATGATGCTGAGCGCAAAAAGGCATATGAATCTGACATTTTATATGCAACAAATAACGAGCTCGGATTTGATTATTTGCGTGATAATATGAAGTTTCGTCTTTCTGATTATGTGCAGCGCGATTTAAAATTTGGCATTGTTGATGAAGTTGACTCAATTTTGATCGATGAGGCACGAACACCGCTTATTATTTCTGGCTCATCCGATGAGGTTGGCCAACTCTATAAAGCAGCTGATTCAGCCGTGCGTCGTTTAACTCGTGATGAAGATTATGAAGTTGATGAAAAAGATCGCAATGTGCAATTGGCCGAGTCGGGTGTTGATAAGCTCGAGCAAATATTTAATGTTGAAAATCTTTATGCTATAGAAAATTTAGGCTTATTGCATCACATTAATCAAGCGCTCAAAGCAAACGTGCTCTTTAAAAATGATGTTGAATATGTGGTTAAAGATGGCGAGGTGTTGATTGTTGATGAATTTACTGGTCGTATTCTACCCGGTCGTCGTTATAGCGATGGTTTGCACCAAGCAATTGAGGCAAAAGAGGGCGTAACGATTGAAAAAGAAACACAAACACTTGCATCAATTACCTTACAAAATTATTTTAGACTGTATGACAAATTAGCTGGTATGACCGGTACAGCCGTAACTGAAGCTGAAGAGTTTTATAAAATTTATAAACTTGATGTACTTGCTATTCCGACCAACAAGCCGTTGGTACGTAAAGATGAAAATGATTTTATTTTCTTAAATAAAGATGCAAAAACGAAAATGATCGTTGAAGATATTAAAAGCCGCTATGAAAAAGGCCAACCGGTTCTAATCGGTACGGTGGCGATTGAATCTTCTGAAGAGTTGAGCAAGGCATTAAAGAAATATGGCGTGCCACACGAGATTTTGAATGCAAAACAGCATTTGCGTGAAGCTGAAATTGTTGCGCATGCAGGTGAACCTGGGCACATTACCATTGCAACCAACATGGCTGGTCGTGGAACCGATATCAAGTTAACACCGGAGTCATTAGCGGCGGGCGGTCTTTATATTCTGGGGACTGAGCGTCACGAAAGTCGTCGTATTGATAATCAGCTTCGTGGACGTGCTGGTAGGCAAGGTGATGTGGGCGAATCACGTTTCTATATTTCACTTGAAGATGATCTCATTCGTCGATTTGCAGGCGATACACTCAAAAAAAATATGGAACGTTTTGGTATGGATGCCGATGAGGTAATCGAATCAAAATTTGTTTCCAAAACAATTGAAAATGCACAGGAAAAGGTTGAAAAACAGAACTTTGAGGTGCGTAAACATTTGCTTGAATATGATGACGTGCTCAATCAGCAGCGTACCGTTATTTATGATTATCGTCGTGATATTCTAGATGGTGATGAGCATGCTTATGAGTTAGTTCGTGATATGATTACGAAAACGGTGCAAGATGTTGTTGAGCGTTTGGCACCAAAGCGTTCTATGGCCAAAGAGCAAATAGGCCAAATTTTTGAGTTTTTGAGCAGATTAACCGGATTAAGTGTAGAAGAATTTAATGATGTTGGTATTAATCAAACCAATAGTGATATTGCCAAAAATGATATCATTAACTTCTTGCTTGAAAAATATGCGTTATATCGCACACAGCAAAATAGTGAAATGATTCAAGATGCTGAAAAATGGCTCATGCTTGAAACGATCGATAAAGCTTGGAAGCAACACATGTATAATCTTGATCACCTGAAAGAAGGTATCGGATTGCGTGGTTGGGGCCAAAAAAATCCATTGATCGAATATAAACGTGAAGCATTTGCCATGTTTAAGGATATGATGGAACATGTGCGATTTGATATTGTGCATCATATTTTCCACCTTAATCTTGAGCGTTTTAATCAAAGTGATCTTGAACGCAAACGTGAACGCGAACTTGAACAGCTTAATATGGTTGGTGGTGATGATTCTGCGCAACCTGCTCAACGTAAAGTTGATAAAGTTGGCCGGAATAATCCGTGCACATGTGGTTCTGGTAAAAAATATAAAAAATGTTGCGGTAAATAGCGCAACATTTTTTGTTGTTTTTTTGAGCTATTCGCTTTTTAATTTTTTAGTGTTTTTTGTTTGAGTTACGTTTTATTTTGTATATTAATTGTGTCGTTAAGGAGGTTCTTGCCTGGGCTGCGAAGCCTTGGCGAAGAAGGCTCAATCTCCTTAACAATCCTAGACACGAAGGCTTTGCCTTTCGAAACCTTTCGTCGCGTATAAAAACGGCTTACATTTGCTTTTATGTTGCTGTACACTGCGTGGCGAAGTAAGTTTCGTAATGTGCATCATCCCTCAGCCACGTCTTGCAAAGGCAAATGTAGCCTGCCGCTCCCTCGCTCTCACTTATCCAAATTCGCTTTCAGCTACTTTTGAATAAGTGTTCGATCTCAGGGCTACATATACGCTATAGGTTAAAATATTATGAGGAGGAAGTTGCAGGGCAAACGCATTTAAAAGACCCTAGATGTATTCTTTTTTGATATGAAATATCAATCTTTGTCATCCCCTATACATCGGGGATCCAGGCGAATTGACCCTTCAAACTCTATTATTTTTGCGCTTTGTTACAGGACTTCCGCTAAGCAACACCAAAGATCTCTGCAGATCGAGCAAACTGTGACCTTACATCTTCAAAACTTGAGCCTTTTATCGATTTTATTGCGCTTTCTACGTTTTTCAGCCTATTCTTCTTACGCTCATATTGTAAAAATGCATATGCAAAAAAGACGTTAAGTAGGTGATTTTCCTGCAATGTTTTTTTGCGAGATTGGCAATCATTTAGACCCAACCTTTGCTTTGCGGTTCTAAAGAACTTTTCAATATTCCATCGGAATTCATATGCCCGAACATGCTGTCTGACAGATGATTTATAGTTACTCACTTGATAAGTAATAATAACTCTGCCATATTTTGTAACCCTACGAAAAGCCGTAATGTGAATATTCATGCCATACCATTCAGCTTTTATGGTACGCATTGGGCGCTTTCCGTTCAATTTAAGCTTTGGATGCTTTTTAACTTGGCCTTTAAAGTCACCATCTTTGACGACACGGTTTGCGTGAAGTCTCATTTCAAATCGTATCCCTTGATCAATTAGGCTTTTCAGCATATCTACTGCATGCAGTCCATCAGCTAAAACCATATAAACTGGAACTTTTTTGTATATTTTTGCAATAAGCTGTTCAGCTAGCACCCACTTTTTTTTGTAATCAACTGTAGCGAATTCCATAGCAGTCCAGATCGCCTGATCTACGGGTATTGC
>JAJCZC010000014.1 GCA_029262575.1 Candidatus Babelota bacterium
ATATGGTTCTCTTCATTGATAAATTATAAAATAAACTTTTTTTTGAGATTTAATTAATTATGAAAAATATTTACGTTGGAAACCTTCCATTTGCTACAACACAAGACGAACTAGAAGCTCTTTTCGCCCCTTTTGGTGAAATCCAATCTGCTCGCATCGTTATGGACAGAGAAACTGGCCGCTCACGTGGTTTTGCTTTTGTTCAAATGACTAATGATGCTGATGCTGATCAAGCGATTGAAGCATTGAATGAAACTGATTTCAATGGCAAAAACTTGCGCATTAACGAAGCTCGTCCTCGTGAAGAACGTCCACGCTCAGGCGGTGGCTTCGGTGGCAGCCGTGGTGGCATGGGCGGCGGCGGACGTCGTTTTTAGTAGTTTTCCTAGATAAAACTACAACACACTCTGCAAATACTATTCGGGAACCACACAATGTGGTTCCCTTTTTTATACCCATCGTTACTGTTCTTAAGTAATATTAGCTCAACTCTACTAATCGCTAATTTGCTTAGAATTATTTTGGTTCTCAATTTCATCTATAAAGCCTTGGTCAGCTTCAATTGGTTTACCCGTTTCTGGATGTATTAAACGATAATCGGCATCTGGATCATCCTTCATTGCTTTTGGATCATAATAAATCCTACCTGGCTGAAAGTACTCTGGATAGCTTCTTTGATCTTTATCGCCCCCCTGTCCTTGAGCAATCCAAATAAGAGACGTGACTTTAGCATTAAAGCGCGGTCTAAGATCTGAACCTTCTGTTGTTTTAAATTCGTTATACAACATTTCAAGCAATTTTTGCGCCACCTTTTTTCCACCTTCAGCGGGATAAATTACCATAACTGGGAATCTATCCGTACCAGTAGCATTTATATCAAGCGAATCGTCAATATCCCGAATTATTTTTATTTGGGAAACCAGCGACGCAGCCTTTTTATTTTTGACTAGGAAAGTCAATAATTGCTTCAACACAGCTAATTCTTCGCCCTTCTTTGGCATCAAATGAATTTTATAATCTTGCACAAGATCCAGAAGAGCCCGTTTCCTGAAATCAGGCCTCAGCTTCCTCAGCTTCCACCTTGCACCATATAGCGTTCTTGGCGCCCGGTACAAGTTGACAAGAGGGACAGTGCCTAATAACACTGATGGTGCAGAACCCTTGCTTATACCTTGAATAAAATAGTAACCGCTTTGTTTGAACAATTTCGCATCGCCACCACCAACGTCGGTGACCATGCTAATAAGCTCTTGTTCTCGACCAGAGCTTGAAGCACCATGAATATGAATAACACAGCCCACTAGCATAAATAAACTTAATATTATTGTTTGTTTTTTCATCATAACAACGTCCTTTATTTTACAATTATATTTAACTACATTTAACACAAGATTAGAACTTTCAGAACTCAATACTCACTGCCAATCCAAAGTTCATTAACTCAAAACAACCGCCTCTCATTAACTAAAAAAACAAATATCAACAACTTACAACTTTATGGTAACAAATTTCCTTGTTAAAAAACAAGGAAATTTGCGGAATTTGTTGTAACTCCATAGAAATGTCACACCAAAACTCTTTAGAAATGTCACACCTGAAAAACAGGTAAAAAAGGTGTAAAGAGATCCCCTCTTTGTATTAAGATTTTTTTATAACAAAAAAACAAAAAATACCTAAAAAAGAGGGGGAAATTGTGATGTTACAGGAGGAAATACGTATGAGTCAAAAGGAATTGAGCCAGGTTGCTCTGTTTGAATCTATAAAAAAAGCAGAAATAACACAAAAAAAGGTTGCCGAGCTTTTGGGATTAACTCGGGAACAGGTTTGTCGGAAATTTAAAAAATATAAGCATAGAGGCCCCAAATCATTAGCTTACGGAGCTCGTGGATAGCGGAGTAGCACTATGCATAATGAGTTGTCAAATTTTTCGTTTGAGGAAGAATATTTCCATATAAAAAGCAACCTGAAGAACAAAAAATTATATTATTTTTTCATGAGACTATCCATCTCTGATGGCTCTAGTTAAACAATATGCTTTTTTTTATAACAATAATGAAAATCATATCTTCAGACGTTAAAAAAGACTTATGTGACTTCAGGCCTTCTTTAACGTGCCACCGACGAGTTCAAATTGGTGCTCCATGCGTTGTGCAACATAGGCATCATGCGTGCTCACAATAATCCCCATACCCCATTCTTTTTGACTTTTGACCAGCAGGTCAACAATAGTTTTGCCTGTTTTAGGATCGAGATTTCCGGTTGGCTCATCTGCCAATAAAAATGAAGGTTTACCAAACAATGCACGCGCTAAAGCTACGCGTTGTTGCTGACCACCAGAAAGAACTGGCGGCTTTTCCTCTATTTTATCGATTAAACCCATCTGATTTAATAGACTCAATGCCTCTTGTTTACACGCATCGATTTGTTGACCTGCAATGAGTCCCTTGGTCATAACATTTTCAAGCACCGTAAGCTCTTTAATCAAGTAAGGCATCTGAAACAAAAGGCCAATGCGCTTATTTAAAAACTTTTCCCGCTGGGCTTCATCAAATAACGCTATATTTTGTTCATTAATAAAAACAGTTCCCTCTGATGGACGTACCAACCCGGCCAAAATATGTAATAACGTTGATTTGCCGGTTCCTGATGCACCTGATATTGCATAGGTAGCACCGGACTCAAAAGAATAGTCTACTCCCCTGAGCACCTGAAAATCTCCGTGCATAGAAGAAAAAGTTTTTTTGATGCCTTGAATACGCAACATAATATGACCCATAATTTATCTTACTTGAGATCTTTGTTTGAGTTTTTTTATTAAAGTTTACAAAGTGAAAACATTCCCAGCGTCCTCCTCTTATAACTATACTATGAATACACCTGTTGCACAAAGGCATTTTTTGTTATTTTAACGGGAATTATTGTTTTTAGACCTTTCTCCTGCCTAAACTTTTTGTAGGGATAAAAAGCGACTATGTTGGTCGCGCGCCTGCTAGACAACAGGCTACTTATTAGAAAATAGGGGGAGTGCAATGAAAACTGTCTTAAATCAGAAAATACGCGAAACTATACCGGAAATACTCCCAGTAATTCCAACTATGGATGTTGTTGTATTTCCTCAAATGATTGTTCCGCTCTTAGTCCTTGATGAAAAGATCATCAACGGTATAAATCAAACCATGAATGAATCAAAAATGGTGTTTTTGTTGGCTTCAAAAAAACAGATTGATAATCAAGCTGCTATTGGGACAGAAGATCTCTACGCCACCGGCACGATTGCATCAATAATGCGCTTAATCAAATTACCCGAAGGGGGCATTAAAATCCTCGTACAAGGTATTTGTAAAGCACGCGCACAAGATTTGTTGACCGAAGATAATGGTTTACATGCGCAGGTAGAATCAATATCAATGATTCATGATAACGAGCATATCATCGATGCGCATGTAAAAAACATAAAAATGTTGACCGAAAAGATGGCCTCAACTGGCCAGGGCTTTAGTCCGGATTTTCATATCATTTTATCTAAAATGAATGATCCGGAAAAAATTGCCGATTTTGTGCTGTCGCACTTAAATATCAAAGTTGAAGATGCGCAACATTTGCTCGAACAAGAAAATCTTTCTGATTTTCTTGAAGGTATCTATAAGCAACTTGCCAATGAGATGGAAGCGGCCGAAATTCAAGAACGTGTGCGCAACAATGCGCGTGAATCAATGAATAAATCACAAAAAGAGTTCTATCTACGCGAGCAACTTCGCGCAATAAAAGAAGAGCTTGGCGAAAATGATGCTGAAGAAATTGATGCAATGCGCATAAAGCTTGCACAACTTGATGCAGGCGAAGATGTTATACATGAAATCAAACGTCAAGTGAATCGCCTGGAACGAACTGCTCCTGATTCTATGGAAGCAGCAGTTATTCGTAACTATCTTGAATGGGTATTTGCAATGCCATGGAATGTGCACACCGAAGATAATCTTGATCTTGCACATGCAAAACAGGTGCTTGATGAAGATCATTACGGTCTTAAAGATATAAAAGACCGCATATTAGATTTCATATCGATTCGTAATTTAAAAAAAGATGGGTACGCACCCATTTTATGCCTTGTTGGCCCTCCTGGCACCGGAAAAACTTCGCTTGGCAAGTCAATTGCGCGAAGTTTAAATAAGAACTACATGCGTATTTCGCTCGGTGGTGTACGCGATGAATCTGAAATTCGCGGGCACAGACGCACCTATGTTGGTGCAATGCCTGGACGATTCATTCAAGCACTGCGCAAAGCTAAATCGATGAATCCGGTGGTTGTAATCGATGAACTTGATAAAATCGGTTCTGATTTTCGCGGAGATCCTTCAGCGGCAATGCTCGAAGTCCTTGATCCGCAACAAAATCAAGCATTCTATGATAACTATTTAGGCATTCCATTTGATCTTTCAAACATCATGTTCATTGCAACAGCAAACTCACTCGATACTATTTCTGGACCGTTGCGAGATCGTATGGAAATCATCGAACTTTCTGGCTACACATTGCCTGAAAAAGTAAACATTGCCCAACGTCACTTGGTGCATAAAGCAATCGAAGATACCGGCCTTACAGGACAAGAAATTACGTTTGATGATAAAGTTATTGAACTTCTTGCGCAAGACTACACTCGTGAATCTGGGGTACGCCAACTAGAACGCACAATACGTAAATTGTGTTCAAAGCTTGCGCGCTCATTTGTTGAAAACAAAGTGGTTTCAGCATTTGACTGTTCTAACCTAGATACATATTTAGGACCACGTAGATTCCTCGATGATGATATCTCACGTGAAAATCAAGTGGGTATCACCAATGGACTTGCATGGACTGCGTATGGCGGAGAAATGCTCCGTATTGAAGCTGTATTAATGCCGGGTAAAGGTAAACTCATGCTCACCGGGCAACTTGGTAATGTGATGAAAGAATCAGCGCAAGCGGCAATGACTTATGCTCGTGCACATGCAGATGAATTTGATATCAACAAGAAAATATTCACCGATTTTGATCTGCACATTCACGTTCCAGCCGGAGCTGTGCCAAAAGATGGGCCATCTGCAGGTATCACTATGTTGACTTCAATTTTATCAGCATTAACCAATCGCCCAATCGATGCCGATTGCGCAATGACCGGTGAATTAAACTTGTGTGGTGAAGTTATGCCAATTGGCGGCGTGAAAGAGAAAATATTGGCAGCCAAACGCAATAAGGTTTCACGTGTTATTTTACCCTATCAAAACAAAAATGATCTGATGGGCATTGAAGATGTCACGCAGGGCATTGATGTGATGTGGGTTCGTCATGCAAATGAAGTGTTAAGTCAAGTGCTCTTAAAAGCACCTAAGGCTAAAAAGGTACCTCAAGCAGCATGAAAATAATCACCGTTGGCGGTGCAGCCACCGATATATTTATTCATGATAAACATGCATCTCAATTAAACTTTGCAACACAAAATGAACAAAGATCCTTCCTCTTATTTGAGGAAGGATCTAAAATTCCAATCGATGAACTGAATTTTCACACCGGCGGCGGTGCAACCAATAGTGCCGTTTCGTTTAAACAACTTGGCTTTGATGTAGCCACTTTTTTTAAAGTTGGCGATGATAAACCTTCAGAGTTTATCATACAACGCTTGGCAAACATGGGCATTGATACGCAATATGTTAAACAATCGCATGAATATATCACCGGCCACTCATTTATCTTTCCATGCAAAGATGGAGATCGCACAGTATTATGCTATAGAGGTGCAAATGCACATCTGCATGAAAATGAAATCCCACCCATCATTGAAGAATTCAACAACGTATATATCACGTCATTATCAGGAGAATCATCACACCTGCTTGTACCCATAACTCGTTTGGCAAAAATACACAATGGACTGGTTGCCACCAACCCGGGGTCAAGCCAATTAGCTTTGGGCGCACGCGATATCTATCAAGCATTGCCAAACATTGATATTTTTATATTAAACAGCCAAGAAGCATGCACTTTTATGCTTTCTATGGTTGAACAAGATATTGCACTACACCAAAAGGTTTTGCGCACTCAGATTAGCGAGCGTAATGAAGCATTACCCAATTTACTCAAAGCTCCGCTCACACATCAAACAGTTTGCTTTGATATTCGCCTATTCTTGCAAGCAATATTGGAGCGCGGCCCAAGCATTGTCGTGATTACCAATGGCGCTGAGGGTGTCTATGTGACCACGCAAGATGGTATTATATTTCATCCAAGTTTGCCAACAGCGGTTGTCAACACCTTGGGTGCTGGCGATGCATTTGGTTCATGCTTTGTTGCGAACTATATTGAAGGTGCAAACATTAAGGAAGCAATGCTTTATGGCATCATTAATGCATCATCGGTGATTAGCCATTTAGATGCAAAAAGTGGCCTACTCACTAAACATGAATTGCAACAACGTTTTGAACTGATAGATAAAGATCAATTTCAATCATTTTCATTATAAAAAAATGAGCCAACATAAAGCCGGCTCACCTGTTTTATCGCAATAAATTTTATACTATTTCAAGAGCAGCAATTGCGGACTCTTCTGCTCGGCGAAACCTTGTGCTAATTTTTTAATATCCCATGATATTGGCTTATTTGTATCAACCACAATTTTTTTGCCACTCGCTTTACCTGGAGCTGTGTTTAACATTTTATTAAGTTTTTTGATTTCATCTCCACCATCAGGCAGTAATGCTGCATGCTTTGTTAGAAACGGCATAACAAACTTAAACCCCTGCTTGCGCAATTGCTGCACATGCTGTTGTTTTTGCTGTTCATTAAACTTCATCTTATTAATTAATGCAGCCATTAAAGAAGTAATGTTACCAGGTTTAACAATAAAGCTGTTTTGATCATGCTTACTTAACAAAATAACTGAACCAGCAGAAGGTTGATCTTTGAGCTTTAGGCCATAATTTAAACTGCCATAAATAGCAATGCCTGGCGTTTTAGAAATAAACTTGTAGACGGATTTTGCATTACCAACAACTTCGAATATTTTATCTTCAATAGATTTGCCTTCAAGTTGTGCTTGAGCAGTCCAATACCAGATCAAAGCACTCACGCACTCTTCATGAGATTTACCTAATGACTTTATATCATAATCAAATTGCCCTATCAATGCACCATATACCAATGCACCCAACATTGCTTTATTTTGCTGCTCGTCAGTATATTTAAGTTGAACTGCCAACTTTTCACGAATCGCCTGCACAGTAAGGCCGGCCTTACTGCACGACAACAAACTCAATGGAGAAATTAATTGCGAGCTAGTCGGCCGCTGATCATTTGATGAAGAGCAAGCCTGCGGCTTTGGTTCAATTGAAGGACTTGAAATAGAAAGGCATGTTTGCCATCCCTGTCCTTCTTCGCACACAAGAGCTCTGAGCTTTTTAATTTGCTCATCTGTTAATGATTGCGCCTCAATAAGATCTTCAGCATCTCCAGCAACCTTTTCATAATAACCATGTTTGAAAAACTTCACTATAAAGCCTGCCATTGTATGAGGCTTTTCGTGCCATTGCTGCGCATTAGTGATATGCTCATATTGATTAACAAAGAAGTCTTCATTTTTTTTACTGATTACCTCTAGATATCGGTCACGCTCACCAGTTAAACTCTGGTTTCGACACTCTTTCCCTCGACGAATCGAAGTCAAGACACGTTTATTTTTATCATTGATATCAATGCTCAATTCGCAATGACCTTTGAATTTTTCTGCGACATCAAACAATGTATCATAATGCGCAAATGCCGGAAGCTTTGAAGTCACATGGTTAGTGAATTGTCCATTATAGCGCAAACACATATTAACACACAAACCATTATAGCGCCCAATATCATTATCCTGTTTACGATACACTCTGCCTCGAGTAACAGAAGCAATAAACGCCAATGCGTCCTCTGGTGACCATATACACAAGCGCATCTTTGTTCCCTCAGGAACATAATCTGATCCTGAAGTTGGACACACACTATACCAACGAATCAATTTACGCACATTAGCATCCTGCGTGCTTTCAATAATAAGCTTTATAACCGAGTTGCCTTCACTATGCCCAAGCATATCAATGAATACCAAATTGCGTTTTTGATCTATTTGCTTTTTATGCCATGCCATCATCAATTTTTGAGCCAATGGGGCAATATCACGACGATGCTGATCATTAAAGTCTCCTGACCATTCAGGAATAATCATATCGATTTCCATGTTCTTAGCATCAGCCAAACGCTGTACAGCCTCTATCAATGCAACGCCAGCCTTTTTTGTTGGATCTGAACCAAAATTTGCCGCATTGACAAAAGTACCATGAATTGAAAGAAGAACACCTTTTTTTAGTGAGCTAGAATCTTTTATCCCGTTCGGCTTAAATCGGCGCATCATAAATTTGATCTGGTCCTGTTTATAACTATCAAAGGCATACCACTTGGTTTCACTACCACCTTTATCAAGAATAGAAAGCGCATCTTCTAAAGCATTAAGCTTCTCGTCCGAAACAAAAACAAATGAATCGGCTACGCTTGAACTACTTTGCGTTTGGCTCGAATATTGTTCTCTATATTGCTGATAAAATTCTTTTGCCCGTAAAGTGAGTGCATCTTGTTTTAAATCTTTTATTTTTGGCAAAATTTCGTTGATATTATCTTGTATCTTTTGCTCATTCTTTAAACCACATAAACTCAAGATAAAATGGATTTGATATCGTTTATCGGCTGCAACAAACTTTTCTTTAAGATCATTCCATGTAGGTAAATTATTCTGATCTTGAATTGCCATAAAGAGATTCATATTTCGAGGAGTAATAGAAGCTTGCATTGCACCAATCGTATATCGCTGCTTTTGTCTTTTTTCAGCATCTTCATTTCTCAATTGAGCAGCACGAGAATTGATTTTATTTTTGGCTTCATCCGATAAAGAATTTCCTTTACCTGAAAGACCGTGCTTTTTAAAATATTCTTCCAAAGCTTGGCTGTCAAAAGAATCAAGCGAATCATCGTCATCATCGCTCGAACTATCACTTGTTTTTCCACAATCAATATTCGATTGCTGTTGCTGTTCAATTTGCTCAAGCAACTTGCGAAGTTCTGCAACGCCTGCTGCGGGGCCATCTTTATGTTCTTTTGCAGCGCAAAGTTTACTCACCCCATCATCTAGCTTCTTAAGAATTTCTTTTAAGTTTTGAGGTAACTCATTAAAAGCCGTTGCGAGCTCTATTTTTTTTTTCTCATCATCAGATTGTTGCGCTGCTTGCTGCTTTTGTTGCTCCAACATTAATTGTCGTTGCTGCTCTTTTTGCTCTTGCTCTTCTTTTTGTTTTTGTTCAAGTAATAATTGCTGCTGCTGTTGCAATTGTTTTTGACGTTGTTCTTCCTCACGTTCTTTTTGTTCTTCCTCTTTTTGTTGTTGTTCAAGCAACAATTGCTTACTTTGATTCAACAATGCCTGCTTTCGTTGCTCTTCTCTTTGATCCGGCTCTTCTTTACTGTTTAACAACGGTTGTTGTTTTGGTGCCTGATCGCCATTATTACCTGAACTAGAGCTATCTAATAAACTTCCATCACTGCTATCGGTTAATTCTTGTTCACCATCTTCTGAACTGCTACTAGATAGATTGTTATTATCAGAATCTGAGGTATCACTATTCTGTGAAGGATTTATATCATCATTTACTGCAGTTTCAGCAGGCTTATTCCACCAATAGGCGAAAATGCCACCACCGACTAAAACAGTCGCAACTGCAGCAATACCTGTGGCAATAATACCTTTGTTTTCACTTGGTTTGTTCCATGCTTGTGAAACGGCTGATGCAACACCATTGCATGCCCAAGTTAAGGTCTCCTGGCCAAACCAAGCATGAGACGGCATTGAAATACCTAAAAGCACGATAAAAAATATAGATCTTTTCACATTGTAACAATTCATAGGTGTAATCCCCCAAATAGAATAATATATAACCTCACATTTATATTAAGTTACCAAAGTATAACCTAATTATATTAAGCGTAACCAACTGAGCAGTTTTGTCAATTTAAATATTTTCAAATCGTATAATTAACTTAATGTGTTGAAGAACTTGCACAATTCTCATCTTGATGCGGATCCGATGGCGTGGCATAAAGTCGGTTGATAGCATCCATAAATTTGAGGGGGAGGACCATTTGCTGTTTCCCTTGTGCGTTACTAATAGCTTTAAATGCCGAAGCGCAATCTTTTTGTGTCAGTGCATCGGCGATCATATTACATATTTTCCGCTCTCGCCTCAACTCTTGCATTCTTCTGCTTACCATCGCTCTTAATTTATACAACTTTGCTTGTCCTGCAACACACCCCACCGTTTTCCCTTGAAAGCTTTTTTTTTCTGGCAATGCATCGATAGCAAACAATGCCAATGCTATCTTTTTTTGGCGAGCCCAGGAAATATTTTTTTGCATAGCCAGAATATGCAAAGGAGTAAATGGCAAGCTTTGATTGCCACCCGCATTTGGATTAGCGCCACGTCTAAATAGAACATAAATAGTGTTGACGTAATCACCCTGCATGCCTTTTTCAACACTCCGTCCTCGAGCGGCACAATGCATAGCCTGTGTCAAATGTTTGCCGAGCTTGAACGTGACTGCTGGGTCGGCTCCATAATTTTGCAAAAGATCAGTTAATTTTGCATTACCCCTTAACGCCGCATTGCCAATAGGCAAACTGTTAAATGAGATCTTCAACTCACGTGCATTGGGCATATTTGGATCAACCTGTGATTTAAGAAGTAATTCAATTGCACAAAATCGCTTTTTACTACAAAATTTATTTGTTAGTCCCAGTAGGCACAATTCCTTCTTAGCCAAAGATTGTTTTTTTTGCAAAAGTTTTTGTGCTGATAGATTGTTTTTTTTTGCCTCTTTTTTCAGCTGCTGATGTTTATAAGCTGGTATCCCTTTATGTCCAATGGACTTAGCATTCGTACCTGATGTTAAAACGCCATATAAGGCATATGGCATAGTTAAGAAAAAAAGAGTTAATTTTTTGAACATGCTTTCTCACTCATTTATATTTTTTCAATCTTTTCCATTCGTCACTCTTGAACTAGATGCAACCAATCCCTTATTTTTTTGATGCCTTCTTTTCTGCGCTATCCGCAAAGCATAATTAAATACGGTTTCCAAGCCATACCTTTCAACAGCCCTTATGATTAACTTATAATCTTCTGCCTTTTTCTTTATAGGATATACCGATAATATATCCACTAAAAGCTTTTGATGCCTCCGAAACTCTTTTGATGAACCTTGACTCCCTTTGAAACTATATAGCTTGAATAACAATGTTTCCATAGCACTCGGCGCCCCTGTATGAGGATTTGCCTGAGCATTGCACAACACACGTGCTGCTCCGATATGGCCATGAGAAATTGCTTGTTTAAATGGTGCGCTATTATTACTGTTACAATCATCTACTCGAGCTCTATAGCTCAATAGCATCCGGACCATCTCAACATTGCCTCTTTCGGCAGCAATAAACAATGCCGTTTTCCCCTTGTCATTCGATTGCTTGTTGATATCCAATTGATTAAATGCACACAAAGCTTTTACCACGTTAGGACGAAAATTTCCCTGTATTGCAAGAATCATCAGCGGCGTTAACGGAATACACTCATGATCGCCACCTCCAACATTGGGATCAGCTCCTGCTATGCGCAAAGCTTTAATGATAGCAAGCACTCGCGAACTGCCTCGACTCTTAACGGCCAAGTGAAGAGGTGTATCCCAATGCCCCTTCTCGCCAGTCTGCGCAATGATGGAGGCGCAAGCACCATTGCCCAAAAAAAGTTTAACGGCTTCCAGATTGCCTTGCTTGACAGCATTATGCAAAGGAGAACCTCCAAACTTCTTACGAATAGCTGATGAAAGCAAACTAACATTTGGATCACTATAATGAATGCTAACCGTCTCGCTTCCAGACTTTTTAGCATTATTGGAAAGGACTATCTGTTCTCCGACAAAATCAAAAAAACCTCTAATAAAGGGCATGTTTTTTTTACTGTCGACTGAGTACTTCAGTAAAGAAAACTGACGTCTTAACGCAAACTTGTCTTTAGAGTAATATTGAGATGCATAGCTAAAAAAAGAAAGCAAAAAAAAACTTAAAAAAAAAGTTGCATTGCTTGAGCGCATGTAGAAACTCCTGATGATAAAACATTTTTTATTGCACTATAGAGTTCCATAAAATGGTGATAAATGCAATCGGCACTACGCAATCATTTTGCCTTGAGAAGCTTTTTCGCAATCTTAGTGTTGCCGATTCGAGCAATTAATATCGATTCTTTTGAATCTACACGCTGCAATTGGCGCCGACTTACAACCTTTTTTTTTATCAAGAACCGTGCAATCTCTATGCGCTCACATGAAAGTGCCACCTGGAACGGGGTGAGCGCTTCTTTGTTTTTATCGACAAAGCCTGGCTTATCTGGATCAACACTTTGTTTGAATAGAAACTTAAAGATATCCATGTTGCCGATAAAAGCAGCATATGCCAATGGCGTGCCTCTTCCATAGATAAATTGATCGGGATCAAGTTTCGTTCTTTTATAATTAACTCCTGGCACAGAACGAGGAACAAAGTGCTCTTTGAGCTTTTTTAAGTTTTTCATTTTAATCAAATGAAAAGCCACATCATAATCATTGCAACCCATCGAAAAAATGTAGATAGGAAATGTAAGCAACAGTAATAGCCTCATTGCAGCAAGCCTTTATTTAGATATTCTTTACAAATAAACCGTATTTTCTTAAGATTGAATAATAGATTATATAACCTAACCCACCTTGATCAAGAGTATTAATATGTCCAATCCAAAAATCGAAACTCATCAAGGCATTCCACGAAGCAATGCATTGCATGACAAAGTATTGCAAGGCACTGTTTTGCGCGTAAGCGGCACAATTATTGATGTACAATTTGACCATGAACACACGCCAAACATTCATAATGAATTAATCATTCATTTTCCTGATAACAAACATCAAGCGAGTGTGGAAGTTGAACAACAACTTGGCGATGGCGTTGTACGTTGTATTGCCATTGAAAACATTCATAATATCTCGCGAGGCCTAAAAGTTGTCGACACCGGTCATTCAATTGAAGTGCCGGTGGGCAATGAAGTGTTGGGCCGCATTTTCAATGTGCTAGGCAAAACAATTGATGATAAACCTCCCCTCAAAACAGATAAAAAATGGTCTATTTATCGCGAAACTCCCGCGTTGATTGAACAACGCATTTCCGACACCGTGCAAGAGACCGGCATCAAAGTGATCGACATCATGGTACCCTATGTGAAAGGCTTTAAAATTGGTCTTTTTGGTGGTGCTGGTGTGGGTAAAACAATTTTAGTGCAAGAGTTTATTCGCAACATTGCAACTGAGCATGGTGGTGTTTCTGTGTTTACCGGTATTGGTGAACGGACTCGTGAAGGCAACGAACTTTGGCTCGAGATGAAACGCACAGGTGTGCTAGATAAAACTGCATTAGTGTTTGGCCAAATGGGCGAATTGCCAGGCGCACGTTTACGCGTTGGCTTAACTGGTTTGACCATGGCAGAATATTTCCGCGATAAAGAAAAAAAAGATGTACTCCTGTTTGTTGATAACATTTTCCGTTTTGTACAAGCTGGTGCTGAAGTTTCAACATTACTCGGCCGTTTGCCATCTGCTGTTGGTTATCAACCAACATTGGCCACCGAAATGGGTGAATTCCAAGAACGTATCACTAACACACTCAATGGTTCCATTACCTCAATTCAGGCAGTTTATGTGCCTGCTGATGATATCACCGATCCGGCCCCAGCCGCCGTTTTTGCTCACCTTGATGCGAGCACAGTGCTTTCACGTAAATTAGTTGAACTTGGGCTTTATCCTGCCATTGATCCACTACAATCAAATTCAAAGGGTTTGCAACCGGACATTGTCGGCGAACGGCATTACCGCGTTGCACGCAATATTCAAGAAATTCTACAACGCTATAAAGAACTGCAAGATATCATTGCCATTTTGGGGATGGAAGAACTTTCACCTGAAGACAAGTTGGTGGTAAACCGTGCTAAAAAAATACAGAAATTCTTAACACAACCATTGTTTGTTGCTGAATTTGCAAGTGGACTTCCCGGACGTTATGTGCCAGTTGAAGTTGCAATCAATGATTTTGAAAAAATTATTAACGGTGAATGCGATGACTGGCCAGAACAGGCATTCTATATGGTCGGCGACCTAAAAGAAGCTAGAGAAAAAGCCGATCGTCTGCTCGCTGAGGTGAAATAAATGCAATTGCACATCATATCGCCACTGCGTTTGAATACCCATGAGATTGCCTGGATTGAATTAAATACGAGTGCGGGTAATTTTGTGATTCAAAAAGGACATGCACCGACATTATTGATTCTCAAGCCAAATGATGAAATGGTTTTTCGTTTAAAAAATGGTAAACAAGAAGTGATGGATGTCGGCAGTGGTATTGCCGAAATAACAAGGGATAAGGTTACTGTTGTTTTGTCTTAGCCAGACCGGCATATTAAAATTCTATTTTTTTTTGCCCCTTCGGGACGAGTAATTTTTAAGTTTCTTTCATTCGATTTCTTTTTTTTTAGTTTTAAATCACTTTGTTCCTTAAGGGGTTCTTGCCAACCCCTTAAGAATCCAGGCACCAACACGCTGTTGGATTGCTCTTCCGCTTGTCCTTCGGCCATTTTGCCTTAAGGCACTTAAGCGCCTACGGCAAATGCCGCGGTAAAGCTACCGGCCAAATATTAATTTACTCACCTTACGCAAACTTTCTCTCTGAGTGGAGCAAAGCCTGCCCTGAGCCCTGTCGAAGGGTATCGAAGGATCCTTTGCGACGTAATTGATATAAAATAAATGGACATGCAAAAAATAAAGGGCACAAAATATAAAAGCTAAGGCATTTTTCATAATTAAAAATATCATTATACTAAAGTAATATTTTAAACTTCAAAAACTATGCCATGGAAAAAACATGCCAAATCAACCATCATCTTTGTATGCCCTACTCTTTTTTTCTTGCTCTATATTTGCCAACAATGCGGTGCCAAACATTGCCGACATTATCAACAACATTGAGCCAAACAATAATACAGAACGCAAGTTACTACTTGAACAACAAAAACTTAATCTGCAAAAAAAAATTGAAACAAATGAAACTAATGTAATCTTAAGCATTGGTGAGATAATGTTTGGGCTAGCATTTATCCCGATCAAATTCGCCAGGTTGATCAGCGCGGTGGCTCTATGTGATGGAGCACGTCGCCTCTATAATCATAACTTTTATAATTGGCAAAATAATGAAAAATATAGGTGTAAAATTGAAAAAATTGATCTGGAGCTCACATTACTCACAAACAAAACAAACGAGGAAAACACACATGATTAAACAAAGATTAATGCTATGCTCTCTGGCAACATTCACGCTGTTCGCACAAGCTAATAGCGATCACCTGCATGAAGCACTTAAACAAGTAAATAAAAAAGAAACAACCGAGCGCAATAGCAAAACAATTGAACATCTGCTCAAACAATGCAGGCGCAATACCCAAGAAAAGAAGCAACAGAATAGGAGCTATCTAAAATATGGAACTGGACAGATTATTGCAGGATTCGTTGCGATATTGATTGCATCATCAAAGGATAACTCTACAAACGATAAGGTGATAAATGGCATAGCTACATTTATGGGCTTTTTTACTCTGATAAATGGAACCAAAAATTTAGGCTCTCTTGCAATCAGCCACTTCATGCATAACAAAGAATACACAAACGAAATTGAAGCAATCGAAAAAGCCCTTGCGACTATAAAAGCAAAAAAAGAAAACAAAGCATTATCACAATAAAACATTGAAGGAACACTGTGATACAAAAAAAATATGTACTCGCATTGTGCGCAATCACAACATTAATCTCAGCAAGCCCGAAACGATTAAACCAAAACAATTTAAAAAACTACGTTGAACATTATGTGACGGGCCTTTTTGGCCGACCACAACATAACAACCGAGAAGTCACCGAAATATCACGCAACATTGCTCGTTCAATTGAAAATGACAATAGCGTATGCACATGGAATTGGCTCGAATGGCGTAACGAATATAACACCAATGATGTACAAGAGGCTATTCATGCACATGTAGTTGATTATATTGAAGAAGAAGTCCGCCACATTGCTTACGAATATACTCGCGATGGCAATAAAATTAATCAGTTGGTGAAACATTTTAGCAATGAAGCTACACGTATTTTGACCCAAAGTAGCAACCTTGGTGGCAGATTTGCTGATTTCTTGCATGACAAACTCAAGCAAAAGGTCTGGCGAGCAAAAGAGCGCTTTGATAAAGAACACAGAGAACAACAATCGCAAATTCAACTATATCCATCAGATGATTGTTGTGTGTGCATGGAAGATTTTGATGATGTACAACGTGTATTCTTGTTCCCATGCGGGCATGATATCTGTGCCGGATGTGCACATCAATGGTTTTTTGGCCAAAACAAATCTAGTTGCCCTCATTGTCGCAGCACGGTAAATTTCGGCAAACTCAGAGAAACTTTGGGCATGTAATAACAGATTGCTTAAATAAAGTTAAAGTCCCATATTTTTATGGGACTTTTTTTATATTTTTTTGCTTTGTATATCCATGAATTGGCATTCAAAAACATGTACATGTATACTAAGTCTGAATGAACCAAAAACAAGGATAAATTAATGCAAGAAAAACTTAAAAATTTAGCTAAACGAACATTAACCGGCGTTGTGTTAGGCGCACTCTTTTGGATATCGTTTATCTATTTGCCACCATGGTGCTTTTCAATAGTTATTGTTGCCATTTTGGCGCAAATTATCGCATTTGAATGGACACGTTTATTTGATCCAAAATCACCACTTTTTTGGCTCATGCTCCCCTTTTATCCAGTTATGCCATTCATCATGATTTTATGGATGAACTATTCTTGTTATCGTCCATTGTTGTTTATTTTATTTATTTTGGTGTCAGCACATGATACCGGCTCATATCTGATTGGCAATCTTTTTGGTAAACGCCCCATCGCAAAAATGATCAGTCCAGGCAAAACATGGGAAGGCTTTGTGGGTGGTTTCATATTCACCTGCATCGGTTTGTGGCTCGCATTGTGGGAATTAGGCGATGTTAAACCATGGTGGTTCATTATGCTTTTTTCATTAGTTGTTTGCTTCACATCACTTGTTGGCGATCTTTTTGAATCATGGCTTAAGCGCCGTGCCGATGTAAAAGATTCGGGCACAATCTTGCCCGGCCACGGCGGCTTTCTTGATCGTTTTGATGGCATCATGTTCACCGTATTTTTCTTTTATATATTCCGCAACTGGCTGCTTGCCTATTTTCCAAGCATTACCTGCTGAATGCAAGCAAATGTTTTCAAAAACTTGACATTTCACTTCAAAACCTCAAGCTAATATACAAATTTACTAATCATTTTTTTCAACAGAAGGAATTGTCATGAAAAAATATGTACTCATTGCTCTTTTTGCAGCAAATTGTGTTTTCGCAAATGACACACAAACACATCATTTAAAGGATATTAAATCAGATAACTTAGAAGGACTAAAAAAACTACAGAAAAGTTTAGTCAATAGCTACAGAAAGGATTTCCTCTTAACCTTCTTTAATTTATATAAGTTTAATGGTCATTTTCAGAAAAAAAATGAACTTAACACCAATAATTGCAGCAAAAAATTATTTGATGCAGTGCGAAATGGAAATATGAGCGGTGTAAAACAAATCATCCAAGATGGGTGCCCGGTGAATGTGTTTGAAAAAATTCAGGAAACAAAGCGTGAAATCGCCTCCAGAACCTATAGGGAATCGGAAAAATGGCTAGATGCAAATCTTGTATGTACCCCGCTATGGGCCGCCATCTTTGAATGTGACAAATCAGAATGTTTAGAAGTTGCAAACTTCATTCATTCAAAAGGTGGGAAAAAAAACACCGCAATAAAAGTAAAAGAATCTGTAACAACCTATCTTTCCGAGGGGCACGCCATATATGAAGTGGGTGGCAAAAGCCAAACATTAGAAACTGGCTATCGCTTATTAGAAAATTAAACAAATAAAAGCCACATAGATTACCTGAAAGAGCGAGAACTCATCGAGCATCTCGCTCTTAATGCTTTAACAAAGTTGACATTTCACTCCAAAACCTCAAGCTAATATACAAATTTACTAATCATTTTTTCAACAGAAGGAATTATCATGAAAAAATATATACTCGTTGCTCTTTTTGCAGCAAATTGTGTTTTCGCAAATGATGCAACTACAAATAAATATGAAGGATTAACAAAGCTACAAAAAGATTTAATTGAGAAATTTAAAAGCAGATCATCCGAAAATTTTTTAAAACTCCTAAAAAGCAAAAATCTTTTTCAAAAGCAAACTTCGAAAGAAAACAAAACATGTGGAGAAACACTATTTCGAGCCATCATTAATGGCAATAAAGATGCCCTCGAAGGTCTCGTCAAGGGTGGATGCCCTATAGGCAACTTGGAACCTATACCTGGTCAAAAAAAACAACTGAGTTTCTATGATACAAGAACAACTGAGGAATGGATATCTACCCAACAAGTGTGCACACCATTATGGGCAGCTATCTTTTTGTGCAAAGGCGAAAAATGCGATGACATCATTCAACTCCTATCCTCAAAAAGCGCACTCTCTCAAGCTGCAATTAAAATCGAACGAAGTCGCACTGACTACCCTTCCGAAGGTCAAGCTCTTTGGGAGACTGATGGTCGAAAAATCCCTCTCTGGAAAGGCTATCGGCTTTTAAAAGACTAACTATTATCAATCAGAAGAAAATTCTAAAAAAGGGCGAAAGCAGGTAAAATGCTTCGCCCTTTTTGTTTACTACCTTGATGGCATCATGTTCACCGTATTTTTCTTTGTATCTTTTGCGCAACTGGACTGCTTACATACTTGAAAGTATGTATCGAGCCTCAAAATATCCCCAATCGCCCCACCAGATCATATAATAAAAGTTGACAAAACAAGAAATAGTGTTTATATTTGAAAATATAAGCATTGTTTTTTTCACTTTTTTATCTTAAAATGGAGCTTTATCATGAATATAAAACAAATTTCATTATTAGCTATTTTTTTGCCAGCTATCGCCCTTTCGAGTTCAAACACAATTGAATTGAAGCCCAAACAAGCTTCAAATCCAATTGAACAAATTAAACAGCTCATTACTAAGGCGGAAAAATTTTATGATCAAGCGATCAAACATAACGATCCTGAAGCTGCCATCATACAGACACACATAAAAAAAATGAAATGTTTTATTGAAAAAAGCGCTGTATTAGAACAAAAAATCTCTACTTTACCGCAAACAGCGCACATAAAAAAACCTTCCACAAAAAAGAGTAAAGTCAGCAAGCGCCGCCGCAGAAAAGCTCCAACCATTCGTTCAATTATGAAGCAAAAGCAATCGCGTTTCAAACAAACCATAACTAAAACTCAAAATGCTTTAAGAAAAAAAAATCTTGTCTTAGCACTATCACACCTTGATGACTTTAAAGATTACTACCTTCGCACTGATAAAGATCGCACAATGTTTGCAGAGATCTACTACCACGAAGGGACTGTTTATGCTATGTTGAAAAATCAATGGTCATCATATCATGCATTCAATCAGCATATTAAATATGCATCGGGCAAAGACAGCTCAAAAAGAAAAGTGGAAAGTGCGCTAAAACAGATAAAACTCTACGAAAATAAATACCCGCTAATGGCCGAGCATAGAGCCGCTACCGCAGAACTAGAAAAAAGAATAGAAGCATACGATATTTTTAAAAATAACGTTAATTAAAGAAATTTAAGGGGGTTAATCATGAAAAAAACAATGTTAATACTGCTTTTCTGTTCATCGTATTATTGCCATGCAATTATGCCAATATTACAAACCTTGCAAAAAGTTGGCGCTTCAGCTTTTCGTGTTAAGATCATCAATTGCTACATGCAAGAACAAGCGACTGGCTACATTAAGAATAGCTATGGAACACATGAGGCCAACGCACATGCTCACGAGATGATCAAGCGATGGCAACAACAATTTAATATATCGCATACGTAAAGAACGTGAACTTGTTGCTCAAAACAGGACTTCCGCTAAGCAATACCAAAGATCTCTGCAGATCGAGCAAACTGCGATTTTACATCTTCAAAACTTGAACCTTTTATTGATTTCATTGCGCTTTCTACGTTTTTCAGCCTATTCTTCTTACGCTCATATTGTAAAAATGCATATGCAAAAAAGACGTTAAGTAGGTGATTTTCCTGCAATGTTTTTTTGCGAGATTGGCAATCATTTAGACCTAACCTTTGCTTTGCGGTTCTAAAGAACTTTTCAATATTCCATCGGAATTCATACGCCCGAACATGCTGTCTGGCAGATGATTTATAGTTACTAACTTGATAAGTAATAATAACTCTGCCATATTTTGTAACCCTACGAAAAGCCGTAATATAAATATTCATGCCATACCATTCAGCTTTTATAGTGCGCATTGGACGCTTTCCGCTCAATTTAAGCTTTGGATGCTTTTTAACTTGGCCTTTAAAGTCACCATCTTTGACGACACGGTTTGCGTGAAGCCTCATTTCAAATCGTATCCCTTGATCAATTAGGCCTTTCAGCATATCTACTATTGCATACAGTCCATCAGCTAAAACCATATAAACTGGAACTTTTTTGTATATTTTTGCAAT
>JAJCZC010000015.1 GCA_029262575.1 Candidatus Babelota bacterium
GTGGGGCTTATAGACCTTGATTCTAAACTAGACGAGTTAGCCATTGATTTTACTGAAACCTGGACAATATTGGCGGCAATTGAAACAAAAGCGTGTGCAATTGAATCACTAAGTGAGGCGATTGATAGCAAGGTTGTCGCTCTCGACATTGCTTTAGATCTGAGTGGTGTGTTCACTTCGCTTGATCAACTTGAAATAAAAATATGCACCATCGATAGTAAGATGGATGCGCTTAATAGCAAACTCGAAACAGCGCAAGGATTTTTTCAATCAGATATTGATGGAACCTTTACTGTTATTGACGCTATTCAAATGAAAGCATGCACGATTGTTACTAAGCTTGAAATTGTTGATTCTAATGTTGATATAATTCAAGATTGCTTTGGTATTCCGATTTATAATGATGATCTTCCATTAACTATTTCTACTGCAGGTAAATACTATGTTGCAGAACAGCTTTCGATTGGAAGTAATGAAAATGCAATTACCGTGGCAATAGATAATGTTTCCATCGATTTTGTTGGTCGCACGCTTGATGGCGCAACTAAGACGAATGATATTGGTATTCTTATTAACAGTGGTATAAATGGCGTTAGTATCATGAATGGTACTATACGTAACACTGGTGAAGCTGCAATTCAAGTTTCTTCCACATGTGAGAATATCTTGATTAGCAACATGTCGATTATAGACACAAGTACCCATGGTATTGAAATCTTAGGTGCAACCGGCGCATTGCTTGATGATGTGCGTATCACTGATTGTGATCGTGATGGTCTTTATGTTGCAGCAAGTAATGATGTAGTTGTGCAGGAATGTATATTTAATGATAATGGTGATAGCGGTACGCCAGGTCATGGTCTTTATATGCAAGATTGTACTCGTGTTTGTGTGATCGATTGCATTGCAAATAACAATGTTGATTCTGGATTTACTTTTACAACGGTTAATAATGCAATAATTGACCAACATCAAATTCTTGAATGTAAAGCCTTCCAGAATGCACAAAATGGTATATTTATCATTGATGCCGATGATTCGGTTATTCAAGGTTGTATATGCCGTGAAAATACCCAAGTAGGCATTCGTTTGCATGGGTGCCTTAATATTGAGGTGAGCGATAACATCAGCGGAGGAAATACTGCTGAAGGTATCTTATTAGGAAGCGGTACGAGTCGTGATACTTCAGATTGCTACATTGCAGATAATACCTTAATCCTGAATGCAACTACGGGTAACATTCTTGAGGAAACCAGCAATGGCCCTAATTCAATATTGGGTAACTTTGGATTAGCAGTAGCTTCAGCAACTGACTTTATAACTGATCTGACCTTTGTTAATGAAATTGGTATTAATCAAGCTGCCGCATTCGTGGGGAGCTTCCCAACGAGATGGCATAACGTTGCCGGTCAAACATCATAGACTTAAACTTAAAAAGTTAATAAGGCCCGTTTAAAATCGGACCTTATTAACTTTTTTAAATAAATAGCTGAAAAAGAGTGAGGAAGTAATGAAGATCAAAAAAAGCATGCTTTTATATGTAATGTTTTCATTGAAATATGTTACTGGTCAATGCTTGATTCCAATAGCAGGGACACCAGTTTGGACTTTGGCGGCCGAAGCGCTTGCCAAGATGTGCACAGTGCAAAGTAAGGTCTGTGATTTAGAATCGGCAATTGATGCAGATTTTGCGGGCACTTTTACTATCTATGATGTGATCCTGCAAAAAGCATGTGATAATCAAACAATATCGGAAAGTATTGATAGCACATTTGATGAGCTTGATATTGAACTCCCTGAAACCATTAGCAAGCTGTGTGTGATTGAAAGCAAGCTTGGACCGTTGGAAAGCAGTTTAGAACATCTGGATAGTTTCAATGATGGCATTTTTTCTGCGTTTGATAATCTCAACACAACGCTTTGCTCAAAGATTGAGCAGATATCAAACGAACTTACTCAAGTTCAAAACACCATAACCAACATTACTCAAACAGAGATTGATCATACGCAAACAATTTTGAGTAAATTGGATGATCTTGAGGATCAAGCTGTAGAGCTTAATTCTGCCCTGGATGCACTTTCGATTGATGTTGGAGTGAACAATTTAGATTCATGCACAGATGTATTGGTGAGTTTGGCCGATGACTTGTTGCTTGATGTTTGTAATTTGCAGATGGATGTTGAAAATGGTTTTTCAGGCACATTCACCGCGCTTGATGTACAGTTGATTAAATCGTGCGATTTGGTGAGCCTGGTTGATGCTGCCAATCCAATGCCAGTTGTTGATTTTAGTGGTGTGTTTACCTCGCTTGATGCACTGGACGATAAAGTATGCACTATGGAATCATTGGTCGATATTGTTTGTTTAATTAATACTGAACAGTTGCTGTGCACCGCAGGGTCTAAAATCGATATTGCGTTGCAAAAAATGTGCGCAGCTGAAAGCGTGATTGATCCACTGAGTAGCGTTGCCGATGAGGTGATTAGCATACTTGATGAAGTTGATATGGTCAAAATACAAGATGTGTGCTCAAACATTGAAGAGGCTATAAGTAAACTTGGCCCAATTGAGAGCAAAATAGATCTCATAACTGTGGAAGTGGATGCATGGCAAGTGCAGGAAAACTTTAGCAAGCTTGAACAGATTGAGCAAACATTGCTGACGGTGTGTAGCAAATTAGATCAATTTGATGTAACCGATAGTAAATTGTGCGTTGTCGATTCTAAAGTTGGTGCACTAATTCCACAGTCATCAACTATTTGCAGCATTCTTGAAGATGTTATTCTTCAAGAATTAACAATCGATAGTAAAGTTGATTCGATTGATCAAAATATGCAAACAATCGAAAGCAAAGTTTGCAACATTGAAAATGACAC